>JADMKN010000090.1:27146-30273 GCA_015478825.1 Patulibacter sp.
CGGACGGCGCCTGGGCCGAGTTCCTGCGGCAGGAGGAGCTGACGGGGGCCGACGACGTCGAACGACTGCGCCGCCCGATCTGGGTCTGCCGGATCAGCCTGGCGCCGCTGGTCGATCTGCGGCACGAGGAGCAGCGCGACCGGTGGTCGATCACGCTCGACGAGCTCAAGGACCCGGACTGGACGGCCTGCCAACGACTCGGTCGGACGTTGCGCGCGCACCGGATCGCCGGGCTGATCGCGCCGAGCGCGGCGATCGAGGGTCACGACAACCTGACCTTCTTCGGCCCGCGTCGGGCGGTGGCCCTCCACCGCACCCCGGTCCTGCACAGCACGGTGCCGGCGGCGATGGTCTCGCGCGGCGCGCCCGACCCGGGATTGCTCGCCCGGATCGTTCGCGGAACGGCTCCGGGCGCGCCGGACTCGTTGTTCTGACGGCTACTTGGCGTCGATCAGGCGCTGCTTGGCGGCCTTGACCGTCTCGAGCGCCTCTTCGCGGGTGCGGAAGCCCTGGACCTCGACGACCTTGCCCTCGGGCTGCTTGTAGATCTCGAAGAAGTGCGAGATCTCGACCTTCAGCTGCTCGGAGATGTCGTCGAGCGTCTCGACGCCCTTCCAGTTTGGGTCGGCGACCGGCACGCAGATCACCTTGTCGTCGACCTCGCCCTGGTCGATCATCTTGAACAGGCCGATCACGCGGACCGGGATCCGGCAGCCGGGGAAGGTCGGATCCGAGACCAGGGTCAGCGCGTCGAGCGGGTCGCCGTCCTCGCCGAGCGTCTCGGTGATGAAGCCGTAGTCGGCCGGGTAGACGACGGAGGAGTACAGGTAGCGATCGAACAGGATCGCCCCGACTTCCTCGTCCCACTCGTACTTGTTGCGCGATCCCTTCGGGATCTCAACGAACATCAGCAGATCGTCAGACACCGGCGCATCGTATGCGCTGGCCGCCGTATGCGTCCGGCTCCCCATATAGCCCGTGGCCCGTTCGGCGGTCAGATCGGGATACTGGGGCTGTGAGCAACGACGCCGCCGCCCCCACGCTCAGCATCAACACGATCCGGACGCTGTCGATCGACGCGGTCCAGAAGGCGAACTCGGGTCACCCGGGTCTGCCCCTGGCGTTCGCGCCCGTCGCGTACCTGTTGTACGCGGAGCGGATGAAGCACGACCCGGCCGACCCGCTGTGGCCGGACCGCGACCGCTTCGTGCTCTCGGCGGGCCACGGCTCGATCCTGCAGTACGCCGCGCTGCACCTCGCGGGCTACGGGCTCAGCCTGGACGACATCAAGGCGTTCCGCCAGTGGGGCTCGAAGACCCCCGGCCACCCCGAGCGCGAGTTCCACGTCGACGGCGACGTCGGCCCCGCCGCCACCCCGCTGCCGCTGACGCCGGGCGTCGAGGTCACCACCGGCCCGCTCGGGCAGGGCATGTCCAACGCGGTCGGCCTGGCGATGGCGGAGCGGTTCCTGCGGGAGAAGTTCGGCTCCGACGTCCAGGACCACCGGACCTACGTGATCGCCTCCGACGGCGACCTGATGGAGGGCGTGTCGGCCGAGGCCTCGTCCTACGCCGGGCACGTCGGACTCGGCCGGCTGATCGTCTTCTACGACGACAACGACATCTCGCTCGACGGTCCGACGTCGCTCTCGTTCACCGAGGACGTCGAGCAGCGCTACCGCTCCTACGGCTGGCAGACGCTGCGGGTCGACGACGTCAACGACCTGGACAAGCTGCGCGCCGCGCTCGACGAGGCCGAGGCCGACGAGGCGCGGCCGACGCTGATCCACGTCAAGTCGATCATCGGCTGGCCGTCGCCGAACAAGCAGGGATCGAGCAAGGCCCACGGCGCCCCGCTCGGCGAGGAAGAGGTCCGGCTGACCAAGCAGGAACTCGGCTGGGATCCGGACGCGCAGTTCCTCGTCCCCGACGGCGTCTACGACCAGTTCCGGTCCGGCAACCGTGGCCCCGCCGAGCGCGAGGCGTGGACCGCGCGCTACGAGCGGTTCCGCCAGGACGCCGCGCGCGCCGAGCAGTGGGACGCCGCGTGGGCGGGCAAGCCGCTGAAGGGCCTGAAGGACGCGCTGAAGGCGCTTCCCGCCGAGAAGGAGGCCTCGCGGGTCTCCGGCAAGCGCACGATGGCGGCGTTCGCGCCGTTCGTCCCGACGCTCGTCGGCGGCGCGGCCGACCTGGCCTCGTCGACCAACACGGTGCTGCCCGACGCCGGCTACTTCACCAGGGACACCGCCGGGCAGAACGTCCACTTCGGCGTGCGCGAGCACGGGATGGGCGCCATCGTCAACGGGCTCGCCGCGCACGGCGGCATCGTCCGCCCGTACGGCTCGACGTTCATGCAGTTCGTCGACTACATGCGCGGCGCCGTCCGCCTGTCGGCGCTGCAGAACCTGGACGTCGCCTGGGTCTACACCCACGACTCGGTCGCGGTCGGCGAGGACGGCCCGACGCACCAGCCGGTCGAGCACCTGGCGTCGCTGCGCGCGATGCCCAACCTGACCGTGATCCGTCCCGGCGACAGCGTCGAGACGGCCGTCGCCTGGGCGACGGTGCTGGAGGACCTCGACGGTCCCGCCGTGTTCGCGCTCAGCCGACAGGGGATCGCGCCGCTGCCGCGCGACGGGGGCGACGAGGCCGCCTGGGCCGGCGTGCCGCGCGGCGGCTACGTCGTCGCTGATCCGGACGGCGGCGCCGACGTGATCCTGGTCGGCACCGGCGCTGAGGTCGGCGTGGCGGTCGACGCCGCGGCCCTGCTCGGCGAGCGGGGCGTCAAGGCCCGGGTCGTCTCGCTGCCCTCGTGGGAGCTGTTCGACACCCAGGACCTCGAGTACCAGCAGTCGGTGCTGCCGGTCAACGTGCCGAAGGTCTCCGTCGAGGCCGGCGTCACCTTCGGCTGGGAGCGCTACGTCGACGCCGCCGTCGGGATCGACCGCTTCGGCGCGTCGGCCCCGGGCGCGGAGGTGCTGGAGAAGCTCGGGATCACGGCTCAGAACGTCGCCGAGCGCGCTCAGCAGCTCCTCGGCGAGTAGCGCGAGCTCCCGAGGGGGGGAATCTCGGCGCGCGCTCCGACTAGGGGGCATGTCGACGCTGAGCACCACGCAACTATCGTCCCG
>JADMKN010000091.1 GCA_015478825.1 Patulibacter sp.
CGCTTGAACTGGCAGACGCACTCCTTACCGGCGTAAGCGGCAGCAGGCATGTCCACAGGGTACCCCTCGCCGTCGCCGACCCGACCCGGTCCGCTGGGAGATCGGTCACGCGGCGGGCGGAAGGTGCGGTTGGGCGGGCGAGATGGTCGTGACCCGCAATGGTGCGCGCGGGCCCGCGGCCTCATCGTTCGGGAGATGCTGCCCGCGTTGCTTCCCCACGGCCAACTCCTGCTGATGACCGCGGCCAGCCGGACGGAGCTGGAGACGACGCTCGCGGAGCTCGTGGCCACCCGCGAGGCCCGCGACCGCGGCGGCGAGGGCTCGGAGCCGGGGACCGACCTCCAGAGCCGGATCGTCGTGGTCGAGCAGGCCCTGGCCCAGGCGCAGGTCGTGCCCGGGGGCGAGCCCACGCAGGCCGTGGTCGGCACCGTCGTCGACGTCCACGACGGGCGCAAGCAGAGCCGCTACACGCTGACCGTGCTCGCCCCGCCCGAGGATCCGCCGGGCTCGATCGCGGTCTCGGTCACGTCGCCGGTCGGGGTGGCGCTGATCGGGTCCGCGGTCGGCGACACCGCCGTGGTCGCCCTGCCGGACGGCCGCCGCCGCGAGCTCCAGGTGACGCGGATCCAGCCCACCCCGTGACGTCCGTGGTCGCGATCTGGCACGGTCCGAGGATGCCCCTGCCCCAGGTCCTGATGCGGATGTCGCTGGCCCGCCAGATCTTCCTGGCCGAGGCGCTGGTGCTCGGGCTGGTCGCGATCCTGCTGCTGGTCTCGCCGCTGCGGATCACGACCCCGGCCGGGATCCCCGCCGCCGGCAGCGTGATCGTCGGCCTCGGGGTCGTCCTGCTGGTGATCCATCTAGGGCTACGGCGGCTGATCGCCCCGCTCAAGCGGCTCGCCGACGTAATGGGCACCGTCGACCCGCGCGCGCCCGTCCCGGACCTGCGCGGCCACGTGCTGCCCGACGACGACGAGGTCACGCGGTTGGTCGAGGCGTTCGAGCAGATGCTCGAGCGGTTCCGAATCGAGCGGTTGGAGAGCGACCGGCGGACCGTCGCCGCCCAGGACGCCGAGCGCCGCCGGGTGGCCAGCGAGATCCACGACGAGCTCGGCCAGACCCTGACCGCGCTCGCGCTGCAGATCGAACGCGCCGAGCTGCCCGCCGACGCCCGCGAGCCAATGCAGCGGACCGTCGCCCGCGCGCTCAGCGACGTCCGCGGGATCTCCCGCCGGCTGCGCCCCGAGGTGCTCGACGACCTCGGCCTGGTCAACGCGTTGATCGCGCTGACCTCCCGGGTCTCCCAGGAGAGTGGCCTCAGCGTCGAGCGGGCCTTCGCCGGCCCGATTCCCGACCTCGGACCCGAGACCGAGCTGGTCGTCTACCGGATCGCCCAGGAGGCCCTGACCAACGTGATCCGCCACGCGGACGCGACCCGCGCCACCGTCGCGCTGCACCGCGACGGCGAGCGCGTCGAGCTGACGGTCGAGGACAACGGCACGGGCTTCTCCGCCGTGCCCCCGCCCGACGGCGGCATCGCGGGCATGCACGAGCGCTCGCGGCTCGTCGACGGCACGTTGGACGTGACCTCCGATCCGTCCCGGGGCACGACCGTCCGGTTCTCGGTGCCGGTCGTGACCGCTGCCCTTGCCGCAACCTCCGCCCCCTCCCTGCTCGAGCGAGACCCCTCATGACCCCCGACGGCCCCGTCCGGATCCTGCTCGCCGACGACCACACGCTCGTTCGCGACGGGATCAGGCTGATCCTCGACGCCGAGGACGACCTGGAGGTCGTGGCGGAGGCGTCCGACGGCACCGAGGCCGTCCGCCGCGCGCTCGACGAGGACCTGCGCCTGGACCTGGCGATCCTCGACGTCTCGATGCCGCAGCGGACCGGGATCCAGGTCGCCCGCGAGCTGACCCGCCGCCGGCCCGAGCTGCGGATCCTGCTGCTCTCGATGCACGAGAACGAGCAGTACCTGTTCGAGGCGCTGAAGGCCGGAGCCGCGGGCTACGTGCTGAAGTCGTCGGCCAACCGCGATCTCGTGGCCGCCTGCCGCTCGGCGATGCAGGGAACGCCGTTCCTCTACCCGCGCGCGGTCCAGACGCTGGTCCAGGACTTCCTGGAGGGCGCGCAGCGCGGCGAGCCGCTGCCCGAGGACCTGCTGACCGCGCGCGAGCAGGAGGTCGTCAAGCAGATCGCGGAGGGTCACACGACCGACGAGATCGCCGCCCAGCTCGTGATCAGCCCGCACACCGTCGAGCGTCACCGCTCGAACGTGCTGGAGAAGCTGGGACTGCGCAACCGCGTCGAGCTGGCGCGCTACGCGATCCGCCGCGGCTTGGTCGAACCGTAGGGCGACCTACCTGCCCTTCCCGTCTCGTCGTCGCGGCGGTACGGTTGCGGCGTGCACAGCGTGGCGCAGACCGTGGGAGCGAACGTGCGGCGGCTCCGACGGAACCGCGGCCTGTCGCTGGTCGAGCTCGGCCAGCACGCGAGCATCGCCAAGGGCACCCTGACCCAGCTCGAGGCGGGTCGCGGCAACCCGACGCTCGAGACGATCCAGGCGCTCGGGCGGGCGCTCGGGGTCGCGGTCTCCGACCTGGTCACCGAGCCGACCGACGACGCGCCGCTGGTGGTGCGGGCCGACGGCGGGACGCGGATCCTCGGCTGGTCGCTCGACGCCCAGCTCATCCACCGATCGCACACGACCGGCGCGATCACCGAGCTCTACCGGCTGGAGATCGAGTCGCGGACGGAGTCGCCCGCCCACCCCTACGGCGTCGTCGAGCAGCTCTACGTCCTGTCCGGGACGATCGCGGCCGGGCCGCTTGACGCGATGGCCACCGCCGGGCTCCACGACTTCGTCCAGTTCCAGGCCGACCGCGCCCACGCGTACGACGCCGTCGACGGCCCGGCGTGCGCGCTGCTGTGGATGACGTTCCCGTCGTTCTCGCTCGACACCGCGCCGTTCCAGGCCGTCCCTCCGGCGCCCGCTCCGGCTCCGCCCGCCGCGCCGCGCGCCAAGCCACCCCAGGTCCCGGCCCGCGGAACGCGTCCGGCGACCCGGGCCCCGTCGGCCAACGGGCGACGCGGGCGGAGCTAGCGCGCCCGCGGAGACCGCCGCCGATCAGTCCTTGCGCCCACGCGCCCGGCGCATCTCGTCGAGCCGTCCCTGGAGGGCGCTCTCGTGCGGCGCCGGCTTCACGAACCGGGTGCTCTCCAGCCCCGACGGCATCAGCTCCTGGTCGCTGACGCCGCCCGGGTTGGTGTGCGGGTAGTCGTAGGCGCCGGGGTCCGCGCCCTCGCTGATCTTGCCCCGCAGGTAGGGCGGTGGGGTCGCGGCGCCGCGCTGCTCGATCTGGGCCAGCGCATCGTCGATCGCGCGGTAAGCAGTGCTGCTCTTGCCCGCCAGCGCCAGGCGGATCGTCGCGTGCGACAGGGCGATCCGGCACTCGGGCATCCCGACCCGGTCGACGACCTCGGCCGCGGCGATCGCCAGCGGCAGCGCCTGCGGGTCGGCCAGTCCGATGTCCTCGCTCGCCGAGACCACCAAGCGCCGCGCGACGGTCCGCGGGTCTTCCCCGGCCGCGAGCATCCCCGCCAGGTAGTAGACGGCGGCGTCGGGATCGCTGCCGCGGATCGACTTGATGTAGGCCGACAGCAGGTCGTGCGGCTGGTCGGGGCCGGCGGTCACCACCGCGCGGTCGAGCGCCGCGCCGGCCTGGTGGACCGTGATCCGGATCGGGTGAGCCGTCGCGCCCGCGTCGTCGTCCCCGGTCACCGTCGCCAGCCCGGTGCGGGCCAGCGCCGTCGCCGCCTCGAGCGCCCCGAGCGCGGTTCGCGCGTCCCCCGCGCTGCGGGTCGCCAGTAGCTCCAGCGCGTCGTCGTCCGCGGTGACCTCTGCCCCGAGCGCTTGCCGCTCGATCGTCCGCCGCAGCAGGACCAGCACGTCCTCTTCCTCCAACGCGCGCAGCCGGTAGACCCGCAGCCGCGAGCGCAGAGCCGGACTGACCGCCGCCCATGCGGGCTCGGTCGTCGCGGCGATCAGGATCACCAGCCCCTCCTCGACCGCCGGCAGCAGCGCGTCCTGCTGGGTCCGGTTGAAGCGGTGGATCTCGTCGATGAACAGCACGGTCGGCGTGTCGGACGCCTCCCGCCGCTCACGCGCCCGTTGAAGCGCGGCGCGGACCTCGGGCTTGCCGGCGTCGACCGCCTGCAGCGCTTCTACCGCCGCGCCCGCCGCCGCCGCAATGATCCGCGACAGCGTGGTCTTGCCGGACCCGGGCGGACCGGTCAGCAGCATCGCGTGCGGGACCTCGGCGTCGATCGCCGCGCGCAGCGGGCGACCGGGCGCCAGCAGCTCGTCCTGGCCGACCACGTCGTCGACCGTCCGCGGCCGCATCCGGGCGGCGAGCGGGGCGTCGGCGCGGGGCGCGTCCGGGGTCGCCGGAGAGCCATCGTCCGGGTCGGGGGTGAACAGCCGATCCACGGTTCGGAGGATCGCACGGGACGCGGCCGGCCAGCGGGACACCTTCGTAGGGCCACGGCCTGTCAACCTCTCCCGCTTGCGGCGGGGTGGACGGGCCGCGGGAGTAGGCTCGGTAGACCGACATCCACCTCGCCCACCGTGCACGCCTCGAACGACCTCCCCACGCAAGCCGCCCCCGGCGCCGACGCGGCTTCCCCCGCCTCGGCAGCGGCGACCGGCACGATGGCCCGCCCGCACGCCAGCGAGGCCGGGCTGTTCGACGACCACGCGATGATCCGCCGGGTCCACCGCGAGCGGGTCGTCGCGCTCCACGGTCCCCGCACCCTGCTGATGCAGGCCAGCCACCCGCTCGCCT
>JADMKN010000092.1 GCA_015478825.1 Patulibacter sp.
CATCGGTACGCTGCTCGTGGCCGCCTGGGCGTCGCGCAGGTGGCCGAAGGAGGACGAGCCGTCCGGGCCGCCGCCGCCCGCGCCCGCGGTGGGCTGAGCGGGCCGGCCCGATGGCCCTCGATCCCGACCCCGCGCCCGCGGTCACGCTCGTCCGTGCGGACAACCCGGGGCCGAAGACGCTCGAAGGCACCAATAGCTGGGTCCTCGGGGTCGACGGGCGGGCCTGGGTGGTCGACCCGGGCCCCGACCTCGATCCGCATCTCGACGCGCTCGCGACCGCGGTCGCCGAGCGGGGCGGGTTGGCCGGGGTCGCCCTGACCCACCGGCACGGGGATCACGCCGACGGCGTCCTCGGTCTGCTGCGGCGGTGCGGGCCGGCGCCCGTGCTGTCGCATGCCGGTTGGACGCCCGTCAGCGCGCCGACGGGCACCGCGGCCGTCGCCGTCGCGGACGGCGAGACCCACGGTCCGTTCCGGGTGCTCGGCACGCCCGGCCACGCTCGCGACCACGTGGTCTTCCTGCACGACGCGGTTGGCTTCGTGGGGGACACCGTGCTCGGCCGCGGCAGCGTCCTGCTCGTGCCGCACGAGGGGGCGCTGACCGGGTACCTCCACGCGCTCCGGCGCCTGCGGGCCGAGCGGCTCCGCTGGCTGCTGCCGGGCCACGGACCCGTGATCGAGGATCCGCAGGCAAAGCTCGACGAGTACGTCGCGCACCGACTCGACCGCGAGCGCCGGCTGGTCGCGGCGCTCGACGGCGGGGCGCGCTCGGTCGACGAGCTGCTCGACGCCGTGTGGGACGACGCTCCGGGGATCCTGCGGTTGGCGGCCGCGGTGACGCTGCAGGCGCACCTCGACAAGCTGGCCGGGGAAGGTCGGCTGCCGGCTGACGTCGAGCGCCAGGACTTCGGCGACTTCGACGGGCTGTAGCGATTGCGCGGAGCGCCCGGGCGCGATGCTGGCTGATCAGCCAGTCGCACGCCTGCCGAGCGCGGCGGACCGGTAGGGTCCGGGCTCCGCGCGTCGTCCGGGCCTTCGGTTCGGAGACGCCGCTGCGGCAGGCCGCACGGCCGCCGCTTCGTCTACCGAACCGCAGGAGCTCTCATGACCGGTGTCGTTATCGCCTCGGCCGCTCGCACAGCCATCGGCAGCTACGGAAAGTCGCTCAAGGACGTCGCCGCGACCGACCTCGGCGCCACCGCCGCCCAGGCCGCGATCGAGCGCTCGGGTCTGCGCCCCGAGCAGATCGAGCACGTCGTCTTCGGCAACGTGATCCACAGCAGCACCGACGACATGTACATGTCGCGCGTCGTGGCGATCAAGGCCGGCGTGCCGCAGGAGTCGCCGGCGCTGACCGTCAACCGGCTCTGCGGGTCGGGCGTCCAGTCGATCGTGACCGCGACGATGCACATCCAGACCGGCGACGTGGACGTCGCCCTGGCCGGCGGCGCCGAGTCGATGTCGCAGGCCCCGTACTGGGTCGACGACGCCCGCTGGGGCGCCCGGATGGGCCCGTCGAAGATGACCGACCCGGTCGTCGGCGGCCTGACCGATCCGTTCCGCAAGATCCACATGGGCGTGACCGCGGAGAACCTCTCCGAGCGCGACACGATCAGCCGAGAGGATCAGGACCTGTTCGCGTACCGCAGCCACCAGAAGGCCGCCGCCGCGCAGGCCGAGGGCCGCTTCGACGAGCAGATCGTCCCGGTGACGATCAAGACCCGGAAGGGCGAGGTCGTCTTCGACAAGGACGAGCACGTCCGCGGCGACATCTCGATCGAGGGCCTGGCCAAGCTCAAGCCCGCCTTCAAGCGCGAGGACGGAACGGTCACGGCCGGCAACGCTTCCGGCCTGAACGACGCCGGCGCGGCGGTCGTGCTGGTCCGTGAGGAGAAGGCCGCCGAGCTCGGCGTCACGGCGAAGGCCCGGATCCTCGGCTACGCCGTGACCGGCGTCGATCCGAACATCATGGGCATCGGACCGGTCACGGCGATCAACAAGGTGCTCGACCGGACCGGCGTCAAGCTCGAGGACGTCGGGGTGATCGAGCTCAACGAGGCGTTCGCCGCCCAGTCGCTCGCCGTCACCCGCGAGCTCGGCCTGGCCGACGACGACTCGCGGGTCAACCCCAACGGCGGCGCGATCGCCCTGGGGCACCCGATCGGCGCCTCCGGCACCGCGATCACCGTCAAGGCGATCGCCGAGTTGGAGCGCACCGGCGAGCGCTACGGCCTGATCTCGCTCTGCATCGGCGGGGGGCAGGGCATCGCCCTGCTGGTCGAGCGGGTCTAGGCTCCGTCGTGGGCGTGGTGGGTGCCCTGCCGCCGGAATGGCAGGCCCGCCCACCCGCGCTCGCCTGGTCGTTCGAGCGCGTCTCGGTCTCGATCCGCGTTTCGCACTAAGGTTGGTGTCCCGTGCTCTTCTCCAACGCAGATGATGTCCACGCGAGCCTCGGTCGGCTCCTGCAGGAGCTTGCCGCGGACGCGGAGTTCGCTCCGCGGCTGATGGTCCTGGACACCGTGCTCCAGTTCCGCTTCCGCAAGCCCGACGCGATCGTGACGCTGACCCTGCGCGGGGAGGACGCCCCGGCCGTCGCGCTGGGGCAGTTGCCCGAGGGCGCCGAGGCACCGGAGATCGTCGTCACGCTCGACGCCGACGTCGCGCACGCGCTCTGGCGCGGGCAGCACAACGTCGCCGTCGGCCTGGCCCGCGGCACGATCCAGGCGAAGGGCGAGACCACCCGGATCGTCGAGCTGCTCCGTCTGACCGACGAGATCGCCCCGCGTTACGACCAGCTCCTGCGCGGTGCCGGTCGGGACGACCTGGCCGACGCGGAGGCGCCGGCCCAGACCGCCACGGCCGCCGAGACCGCGGCCGCGTCCGCCGCGTCCTCGACCGACGAAGGCGGGGCCGACGCGGGCGCCGACGACGATGCGGCCTCGACCGACGCCGAGGCTCCGACGGACGATGCGTCCGGCGAAGCGGCGGCCGAGTCGCCGGCGGACGATGCGTCCGGCGAGACGTCGGAAGCCGGCACCGACGGCGAGCCCGCGAAGGGCGACGCCGCCGACGTCAGCGCCTGAACGGCGCGTCGTCGGGAACCAGCACGGCGGGAACGCCGTGCGCGTTCGCGGTCGCCGCGCACGAGCTGAGGGCCTCGTCGACCGAGGTCCACGTCCGAAGCCGCTCGAGCTGCCGGAGCGTCGGGTAGGAGATCATCGCGGCGCCGGCGTGGGCGTCCGCCAGCAACCGGTGCGGCGTGGCCCAGCGACTCGCCACGATCTCCTGACCGTCGACGCGCACCCGCGCGCTCGGGCCGACCGCCGCGGCGAAGAAATAGGTGTCGAAGCGCCGCGGGAGCGCCTGCGGCGTGATCCAGCGATCGAAGGGGACGAGCTCCGACGCGGGGATGACGACGCTGACCTCCTCGGCGAGCTCGCGGGCCGCCGCGCGACGGAACGCGGGCTCGCCGTCCCCGTCGTCCGGGTCGACCTGACCGCCCGGGAAGACCCAGAACCCGCCCATGAACCGCGCGGCCGTCGTTCGCTGGCCGAGCAGCACCTCGAGCCCCGCCTCGCCGTCGCGCATCCCGACCACGGCTGCGGCCGGGCGGGGCACCACGGGGGAGGGGGCGTCAGGTACGCGCGGGTCCACGCCGTGGATTATCGCGGACTCGGCGCGCCCCCGGTCAGATTCGAGTAGTCGACGCGCCAGCGCCCGTCGACCTTGCGCAGCTCCAACGGAACGCCGGGTCCCAGCTCGGCCGTCGCCTTGTTGCCGTCGATCGTCACCTTGGCGTTGGCGGCGATCTTGCGGTTCTCTTCCGACAACGTGGACTTCGGGCCCTGGCTGAGCGATTCGCAGGACAGGCCGGGCCGCTTCGGGTCGGTCTTCTTGGGGATCCCGACCATGTGCGCGCAGGCCTTCTTGCCGTCCTTGGCGGCAAAGGCCTCCTGGACCGTGATCAGCGCTTGGCGGACCTTGGTGGCCTCGTCGGACGCACCGGAGCCGCCAGCGGCCGGCGCGTCCGACTCCTCGGACGTCGACCCATCCGGGGCCGTCGTCGCGGGGGCCTGGGACGGGGCGGTCTCCGCCGGAGCGGCCTCCGTCTGGGCCGGCACCCCGGCCTGCGTCGAAGCGGGATCGTCGTCGCCGCAGGCGGCGAGCGCCAAGCAGGCGGCTCCGGTGACGAGTAGCGGATAGAGGCGGAGGGACGGCATGGATTCTCCCTGAGTCGAGCGTGCTGTGATTGATCCGGAGCCGCAGCCTAGTCCAGAAACGTTAATGAACCCACAATCTTGAGGGGCCCGTCGGCGCGCCGTGACGGCGGGCCTATGGATCGTCTAGACAAGAATGTTTGCGATACGATGGGGTGGGAAGGCGGCCGTCCCGCGGCCCCCGAGGGCGAGCACCCGTCGACCGCCGGCCCGCGCGGCTCGACGCGGTCGGTGGCAACCCGCGATGCTTCCCCGGTGCATCGGCCGACCTCGCCAACGGTCGCCCCCGGCTGGGCGGACACCCTGGAGGACGCCTTCGGATCCGCGTGGGTCGCGGCGTTCCGGGCGGCCCTGCGGGCGTTCGTGCTGTCGCGGCTGGTGGTCTGGGTCGCCGGGCTCGGGACGATCCTCGTGCTCGGCTGGGCAGAGTCCCGCGGGGCGCGGCTCGATCCCCTCTGGAGCTGTCGCCCGACCGGGACGGCGGGACTCGATGCGCTCGTCGCTCCCGGATGTCGCTGGGACAGCACCTGGTACCTCAAGATCGCGGAGGCCGGATACACGTCCGCGGACCCGGCGCGGTCGGCGTTCTTCCCGCTCTACCCGGCGCTGATCGCGATCGTCTCCGCGCCGCTGGGCGGGTCGCTGCTGGCGGCCGGGCTGCTGATCTCGTGGGTCTGCGCGCTGGCGTTCCTCACGCTGCTGCACCGGACGGTGGCGGCGGCGCGCGACGCCGCCACGGCGACGACGGTCGTGCGGGTCGCGGCGTTCGTGCCGCCCGCGGTCTTCCTGTCGGCGGTCTACACGGAGGCGCTGTTCCTGGTGCTCTCGCTGGGGGCGCTGGTGGCCGCCCGCCGCGACCGCTGGGCGTGGGCCGGCGTGCTGGGCGCGTTCGCGGCGTCGTGTCGCAGCATCGGCGTGCTGCTGGTGATCCCGCTCGCCGTCGAGTACCTGTGGGGTCGGCGGACCGCCGCGTCCACGGCGACCGGATCGTCCGGGTCCGATCCGGAACGAGCGACGGCGTCGGTCCCGCCCGTGCCGGGAAGGGCGCCGGCCCGGTGGCTCTCGATCGCCCGCGCCGCCTGGCGGTCTCGCCACCCGCTGCGTCCGGACGTGCTCTGGATCGGCCTGGTCCCGCTCGGCGTCGTCGCCTACGCGGCCTTCCTCGGGGTGGCGACCGGCGACGTGATGGGCGTCGTGCGCGCTCAGGGGGACTGGGAGCGGACCTTCCTGACGCCGATCGGCGGCCTCGGCGCGGGGCTCTGGGTGATCGTCGGCCGGGCCGGCGACCTGCTCGGGCTCTGGTACATGGCGCCGCTCGCGCCGGGACAGGTCCCGGGCCTGGCGCTTGCCCGCGACGTCGTGCTGCTGGTGGTCGTCTCGGTGGTGATCGTCGCGCTCTGGTGGGCACGCCGCCGGATGCCGCTGAGCTGGGTCGTCTGGGGCGCGGTCTCGCTCGCCTATCCGCTGTCGGTGCCGTCGATGCAACAGCCGCTGATGTCGCTGCCGCGGTTCGCGATGGCGTGCTTCCCGCTGGTGGTCGCGCTCGGGTTGTGGGCGCACGCGGGACGGCGGATGCGCTGGCTGGCGCCGCTGCTGCTGACCCTGCAGGCGGCGTGGACGGTGCTGTTCGTCTCGTGGACCTGGGCGGCCTGACGCCCGACCGCTCCCCGGTCAGGTCGCAGGGTGCAAGTCGAGCACGAGCGGCACGTGGTCGGACGGCTTCTCGCCCTTGCGGTAGTCGCGGGCGATCCAGACCGTGTCGATCCGCGCCGCGGTGCGGCGATCCAGCAACGCGTGGTCGATCCGCAGCCCGTGGTTCTTGTGGAAGCTGCCGCCGCGGTAGTCCCACCAGGTGAACGCCGGGTTGCCGGCCGCGTCCCGGGCCCCGTTGTGGGCGATGTGGGCGTCGACCAGCTCACCGGCCGCGAGCACCTCGCGCAAGGCGATCCGCTCCGGCTCCGACGTGTGGGTGCTGCCGACGAACAGCGCCGGGTCCCAGCAGTCGTCGTCGGTCGGACAGACGTTCATGTCGCCGAGCACCGCGACCGGGCCGGCGGCGGCCAGCGCGCGCACGCGCTCGGCCATCGCCCGGAAGAACTGCAGCTTGGCTTGGAAGTCCGGATGATCCAGAGCCTTCCCGTTCACGACGTACGTCGAGACGACGGTCAGGTCGCCGACCGTGGTCTCGACCCAGCGCGCCTGGGCGGGATCGACCTCGCCCGGCAGGCCGCCGACGGTCGTGCCGCTCGCCTCGAGCGCCGGATCGCCGTCGCCGGGCGCCGCGTCCTCGATCCGCGTCAGGACCGCCACGCCGTTCCAACGCCCGCCCGAGAGGTCGTTGATGCGGTAGCCGTAGGAGGCGAGCGCCTCGCGCGGTAGCTGGTCGGCGGCGCACTTCGTCTCCTGCAGGGCGAGCGCGTCCGGCTCGAGCTCCTCCAGCAGCTCGAGCACCCGCGGCAGGCGAGCACGGAGGGACGCGACGTTCCAGCTGATCAGACGCACGCCGGGATCCTGTCGGATCGATCGGATGGCGGCGGCCTGGCGCGTCGTATGAGGTACCGCAGAGGTACGCAAGCTGACGCCGACGCTGCCCGCCCGCCGGTTCCGACGACGAGCGGCCCGCCCGGTCAGCGGTTGCGCCAGACCGCCGGGCGCTTCTCGGCGAACGCGGTCACGCCCTCCCGCAGGTCGTCGCTGCGGATGCTGGCCTCGCGGAGCGCGAGCAGGCTCGCCGCGACCGGCGCGTCGAGCTGGTCGTCGGCCTCGGCGAGCGCCCGCAGCGCCCGCTTGTTGCCGCGCATCGCCAGCGGCGCGTTGCCGGCCAGCTCGACGGCCAGCGCGAGCGCCTCGTCCTGCAGGTCCTCGGCGTCGGCGGTGCCGCTGATCAGGCCCCACGCCAGGGCGGTGCCCGCGTCGATCGGCGACCCGAGCAGGAACAGCTCGCGGGTCCGCGGCTCGCCGATCGTGCGGATGAACCGGCGCAGTCCGGTGTAGGGGTAGACCAGCCCGAGCTTGGCGGGCGGCATCGCCAAGCGGATGTGGTCGGCGGCCACGCGGAAGTCGCAGGCGATCGCCAGCTCGAGCCCGCCGCCCATGGTGTGTCCGGGCAACGCGGCGATCGTCGGGATCTCGCAGGCTTCGAGCGCCTCGATCGCCGCGGTGGTGGGGTGGGCGATCAGCGCCGACGCCGCGGTCCCGAAGGCCTCGCCGGAGAGCTCGCGCAGGCCGCCGAGGTCGTAGCCGGACGAGAAGCGTCCCGCCGAGCCGGTGATGATCAGCGCGCGGACGGCGCCCGACGACGCATCGTCGCCCAGCTCGGTGACGGCCGCCGTCACCGCGTCGAGCAGCGCGTGGTCGAGCGCCCCTTGCTTCTCGGGGTGGTGGATCGTCAGGCGGACGACGCCTTCTGCTGGTTCGTCGCGGAGCAGTTCGCCGGCCATGGAGGCAGCCACGATAGCGGGCCGACGGGGCGGAAATCCTCGGGCCGGGCGGGAGTCTCGCGGGCCGCGCTGGAACGCGTGCGTGGTCCGCCGCTAGGCTGGGACACGATGGAGCCTGAAACGACGACCGCGCGTCCGACCGTCCGCAATTTCGGTCCACCGAGCCGGCAGACCGAGCGGATGACCCGCCGGCTCCGCCGGACCTGGTTCCCGCTCGCGCGCGGGTGGCGGATGACGCCCCGCGGAATCCGGATGCTGCAGCGGATCACCGATCCGACCGACCGCGTGCCCGTGATGCGCGGGACGCTCGTGGAACCGACGACGCTCGGCGGCGTGCGCGGCGAATGGGTCCGCGGGCCCCGCGCCCGGGAGGCGCCCGACGGCAGCCCCGTGGTCCTCTACCTGCACGGCGGCGGCTACGTCTTCGGGTCGCCGCGGACCCACCGCAACATCGTCTCGCGGATATCGCACGTCACCGGTCTGCCCGCGTTCTCCGCCGACTACCGCCTGCCGCCCGCGTGGAAGCTGCCGGCGCCGGTCGAGGACGCGCTCGCCGTCTACCGCGCGCTGCTCGAGGACCACGACCCCTCGCGGATCGTCGTGGCCGGGGACTCGGCCGGTGGCAACCTGACCCACGCGCTGGCGCTGCGGCTGGCCGAGGCCGGACTGCCACGGCCCGCCGCGCTCGTGCTGCTGTCGCCGTGGGCGGACCTGGCGGTGGCCGGCTCGTCGATCAGCAGCAACGGCGGCCACGACACGTTCATTCCCGAGACGGCGCTGCGGCGCTGCGCGCGCGTCGCGGCGGACGGCGTCCCGCTCGACGACTGGCACGTCTCGCCGCTCTACGCGCCCGACGAGCTGCAGCGCCAGCTACCGCCGACGCTGATCCAGGTCGGGGCCCGCGAGGTGCTCTACGACGACGGGGTCCGCGTGGCCGACGTGCTCGCGCGCTGCGGCGTCCGCACCGAGCTCGACGTCTTCGCGGGCACGCTGCACGTCGCGGTCGCCTGGCTCGGGACGCCGGAGGCGCGCGAGGCGCTGTACCGGATCGCGGCCTTCGTCCACGCGGCGCTGCCCGCGGATGCGCCGAAGCTCGCCGTGCGGGGGTCGGCCGCGGTCGACGCCGCCACGGACGAGTCGGCCGCGGGCGCGAACGGCGGCGCCCCCGGGGTCCCCGGGGTCGCGCCGTGATCCTGGCGATCGACCAGGGGACGACCGGCACGACCTGCTCCGTCGTCGACCGCGACGGCGAGCCGGTCGGACGGGGCTACCGGGAGTTCCGGCAGCACTTCCCGCAACCGGGCTGGGTCGAGCACGACAGCGCCGAGATCTGGGCGGTCACCCGGGCGGTGGCGCTCGAGGCCTGCGACGACGCGGGGATCGCGCCGTCCGATCTGATCGCGGTCGGGATCACCAACCAGCGCGAGACGGTGTGCGTGTGGGATCCCGCGACCGGCGAGCCGCTGCACCGGGCGATCGTCTGGCAGGACCGACGGACGGCCGGGATCTGCGACCGGTTGCGTGCCGCGGGGCATGAACGGCTCGTCCGCGAGCGCACGGGCCTGACGCTCGATCCGTACTTCTCCGGGACCAAGATCGCCTGGCTGCTGGAGAACGCGCCCGAGCTGCGCGAGCGCGCGGCGCGCGGCACGGCGGTCTTCGGGACGATCGATTCCTGGCTGCTGTTCCAGTTGACGGGCGAGCACGTCACCGACCCGTCGAACGCCTCGCGCACGATGCTCATGGACCTGGCGACGGGCGACTGGGACGACGAGCTCTGCGAGCTACTGGGGGTTCCCCGGCGCGCGTTGCCCGAGATCCGTCCGTCGGTCGGGGGCTTCGGCCGGGTCCGCCCCGGCGCGCTGGGCGGCGCGACCTGTCCGGTGGCCGGGGTCGCGGGCGACCAACAGGCCGCGCTCTACGGTCAGGCGTGCCTCGACCGCGGCGAGGGCAAGAACACCTACGGCACCGGCTCGTTCGTGCTGCTCAACGTCGGCGACCTCGAGCGGAACGCCACGCCCCCGCAGCGTCCGCCGACCCACCGTGGCCTGGTCTCGACCGTCGCCTGGCGGATCGGCGAGCGGACGGTGTTCGCGCTCGAGGCCTCGGTCTTCGCCACGGGCGCGGCGGTCCAGTGGCTGCGCGACGGGTTGGGGATCATCGAGAGCGCGAGCGAGACCGAGCCGCTGGCCCGCTCGTTGGCGTCCAACGACGGCGTGTACCTGGTGCCGGCGTTCGCCGGGCTCGGGTCCCCGCACTGGGATCCGTACGCGCGCGGCACGATCGTCGGCCTGACCCGCGGCACCACCCGGGCGCATCTCGCGCGGGCGACCCTGGAGGCGATCGCCTACCAGACCGTCGACGCGGTGCGGGCGATGGAGGACGCCTGTGGCGAGCCGTTGCGGGTGCTCAAGGCGGACGGCGGCGCCACCGCCAACCGCTGGCTGATGCAGTTCCAGGCGGACCTGCTCGGCGTGCCGGTCGTGGTCCCCGCGATCCACGAGACGACGTCGCTCGGCGCGGCGTACCTGGCGGGCGTCGGCGTCGGCGCCTGGAACCAGCGCGAGGTCACCCGGAGCTGGCGCGAGGCGGCGCGCTACGAACCGTCGATCAACCGCGACGAGGCGGACGCGCTGCACGCGCAGTGGACGGACGCCGTGCAGCGCTCACTGGGGCAGGCCCGGCCGGCAGGCGACGGCGTCTGACCCCCGTCCCGAGCGGTTCCGTCCCGGAGATCGGGATAGAGTGCACGCGATGGCCGACGATCTCGTGAAGCTCAAGGAGCAGGTCTACCGGGACCCGCGTCCGGCCGAGACCTTCGATCGGTACCATGCCCGGACGCGGGCCGCCGAGCCGGGGGCGGTCTACGAGATCACACGGATCCTGACCAGCCTGGTCGGCCTCGGGCTCTACCGGACGGTCGCCTACGGCACCGAGCAGGTGCCGCGCTCGGGTCCGCTGGTGATCGCGCCGAACCACTTCTCGAACTTCGATCACTTCTTCATGGGCCTGGGGATTCGCCGCAAGGTCCACTTCATGGCGAAGTCCCAGATGTTCACCAACCCGATGGACAAGGTCTACGCCAACGGCGGGACCTTCCCGGTCCGGCGCGGCGCGCGCGACGTCGAGGCGTTCAAGACCGTCGACGCGATCCTCGACCGTGGCGGCTGCATCGGCATGTACTGCGAGGGCGGACGCTCGCGGACCGGCAAGCTGGCCGAGACCGCCAAGCCGGGGATCGGCCGGATCGCGCTGGAGTCCGGGGCCGTGGTCCTGCCGACGGCGATCCACGGCAGCTCGCACGTGCGGAACCTGAAGAAGGGCCACTTCCCCAAGATCACGGTGCTCTTCGGCACGCCCCTGCGCTACGAGCGGGTCGAGGGCGAGGTCACGCGGGAGCAGGCCCAGGCCGCGTCCGACGCCATCCTCGACGAGATCAAGACGCTCTACGACGTGATGGAGGAGGGCGGCCGGATTGGCGCCAAGGCCTACGCGCAGCGGATGGCCCGGACCGCCTGACGGCCGAACGAGGCCGCTGCTCCTCGGACCGCGAGCACCGCGATGCCGCGGTCAGGCCCGGGCGAACTGCCCGTGGAAGCCGAACGGGATCGGGTGCGGAACCCGCGCCCGCGCCAGCTCGCCGAGGTCGCGGGCGTCGAGGACCACGAGCGACGAGCTCTCCCGAGCGGGCTCGAGGACGACCGTCAGCAGCACGCCGTCGTCCTCGTCGGCGCCGTCGGGCCGGCGGACGAAGATCGGCTCGCCGGCGAACGCGCCGGGGTCGCGCCAGACCGCGGTCCGGCCGTCGTCGATCGTGGTCTTGGTCACCGTCTCGAGGAATCCGCCGGCGGCGCCGTCCTCGCCGTGGTGCGAGCCGGTGCCGAAGACCACGTTGTACGGACGACCCTGGTGGCGGCCGTTGATCCGCGGCAGCTCGAACGGGGTCGCGGCGAGCTGGCGCGGCTCGACCGCGGTGCTCCCGGCGGTCAGGACGTAGCGCCGCAGGGTCGGGACCGGTGGCGTCGCGGCCTCGCGGAGCCGGTCGATCGCCAGGGCCTGCACGACCGACGCGTCGTCGTAGGCGAGCAGGTCGACGGTCAGGGCGTCGCCGTCCTCGAACGCGTTGACGTGGTGGAAGCAGAACATCGCGGGTGCGGTCCACGGGCCCCGGACGTCGCCGCTGGCCCGGTCGATCGCCCACAGCCGCGATCCCTGTTCGGGGCGCCAGCGGAAGTTCTCGATGAACGGCCGGCCGGAGACGGCAAGCCGCTTCGGGTCGAAGACCAGAGGGCTCTCGGTGACGATCGCGTAGCGGCCCGTGAGGCCGAACGAATGCTGATAGCCGGGACGGCGGACCGGGATCTTGGCGATCACGCGCTCGCCGCCGGCGGGATGCCGGGCGACGACCTCGTAGCGGGGCCGCGGACCCATGGCGATTCGCAGATCGAGCATGTCGCCGGTCGCGTGGTCGTAGTGCGGGTGGGCGTTGGGCAGGCTCAGCTTGCCGGCCCGTCGCTCGACGCCGAGGCTGTCCAGCGTCTCGGGATCGAAGACGACGGCGAGCGGGGTCTCGGTCATCGCCAGCCAGCGCTCGCCGAGTCGTCCGACGTTGACCGCGCCGTTGTCGGTCAGCCCGGGGTCGAACAGGCTGGCGATCCGCTGGAACCGCGTCCGGCACGGGTCGGTGGCGAACTCGCGGTAGCCGATCCGACCGGTCTGCTCGTAGGCGCGGCCGGCCTTGCCGCGGAGGAGCTGGTTGGCGTAGCGGACGCCGCCGTCGGCGATCGCGAAGCGGTGGAGCATGGCGAGGCCGTCGAACCAGTGGTTGACGGATCCCTCGGTCAGGTCCCAGCGGGCCGGCCCGGTCCGCAGCAGGCTGCCGGACAGCCATGCGGGGATCGTCCCGGTCAACTCCAGGCCGACGTCGGTCAGCTCGTCGGTCAGGTCGCGGAAGCCGACGTCCGCGGCGTCGCGGGGCGTGCCCCCGACGGGATAGCCGGTCGGGGAGGGAGCGGGATGCGCGTGCGGGGTCGTCGACATGGCGGGGGCGCCGGGGCGCGGGGCAGCAGGTGGGCGGCGGGCGGTACGATCCGACCAATCATCCGAATTGGATGGTTGCCCGCACCTTACGCTCCGAAGTGGACCATTGTCAAACGCGTCGTCCCCCGAACCCTCGTCGCCGGCTCCACCGGCGGGCACGTCCGCTTCCGTCGGCGACGGCCGGGAGGCAGCGCCGGCGCTGAGCCCCGTCCAGGTGATCGTGCTCGGGCTCCTGCGGTTGGGAGGCCCCGCGACCCCGTACGACCTGAAGCAGCGGGTCGCGGGCAGCGTGGGCAACTTCTGGTCGGTGCCCCACTCGCAGCTCTACAGCGAGCCGGACCGACTCGCCGAGCAGGGGCTGGTCAGCGTCGAGCGCGAGCTCGGCGGCCGGCGTCGCAAGTCGTTCTCGATCACCGACTCCGGACGGGGGGCCCTCGACCGGTGGGTCGCGAATCCGCCGACCGACCTCGGCGAGCTGCGGACGCCGGCGCTGCTGGCGGTCTTCTTCGGCTCCGACCCGGCCGAGGTCGCCGCGGCCCAGCTCCCGCTCCACCAGGCCAAGCTCGCCGAGTACGAGCAGCTCGTCGCGGCCGGGCGGGCGGCCGCCGCGGGGGCGCCGCCGGGGCCGCTGCTCACGCTCCACGCGGGGATCCTCACCGAGCGCGCCTGGATCGCGTACTGGTCCGCGATCCGCGACGGCGCCCCGTTCGACGGTTGAGGGCGGGGGCGGTTCGTCTCGCGAAGCGCTGAGGTCAGCCCATCCCGCCGGACTGGCCGCCGGTCACGTGCAGCACCTGGCCGTGGACGTAGTTCGACCACGGCGAGCAGAGGTAGAAGATCCCGCCCGCGGCCTCCTCGGGCGTGCCGGCCCGGCCCAGCGGCACCAGCATCGGGGCAAGCTCGCGCAGCTCGTCGGGGATCCCGAGCTGGATCTGCTGGCCGTCGATCTCGGCGACGTTGCCCGCGTCCTTGCTGTCGGTCAGGCGCGTCTCGATCCAGCCGAACGCCACGGCGTTGACGTTGACCTTGAACTGCCCCCACTCCTTGGCCGTCGTCCTGGTCAGGCCGACGACCGCGGCCTTGCCGGCGGAGTAGTTGGCCTGGCCGGCGTTGCCGAAGACGCCCGAGATCGAGCTGACGTTGACGATCTTGCGGAAGACCTCGACGCCCTCGGCGCGCTCCCGCTTGGCCGGCTCGCGCAGGTGCGGGGCCGCCGCGCGGATCGTGCGGAAGGGCACCGTCACGTGGATGTCGAGCATCCGCTGGAACCCGCCGTCGCTGATCTTGTGGACGGGCGCGTCGAGCGTGTAGCCGGCGTTGTTGACCAGGATGTCGAGCTGCCCCCAGCTATCGATCGCGTGCTGGACGAGCCGGTCGGGGGCGTCGCCCTTGGTCAGGTCCCCGGCGAAGACGGTGGTCTCGCCGCCGAGCTCCTGCGCGGTCTGCCGCGCGAGATCGCCGTCGAGATCGCTGACCACGACCCGGGCGCCGTGCTCGATCAGCAGTGCGGCGGTGGCGCGGCCGATCCCCCGGGCGGACCCCGTGACGATCGCGACCTTGCCGTCGAGTACTCCCATGCTGCGTCCTCCTGCGTCGGGTGCGTCAGGCGCCCATCAGGCGCCCGATCACATCCTTCATGATCTCATCGGTCCCGCCACCGATCGGGCCGAGTCGCGCGTCGCGCAGCGCGCGCTCGACCTCGTACTCCTTCATGTAGCCGGCGCCGCCGTGGAGCTGCAGGCAGCCGTCGGCGATCTCGACCATCGCCCGTTGGGTCAGCAGCTTGGTCATCGCGACCTCCTGCAGCGCCGGGACCCCGGCGACGTGCTTGCGCAACGTCTCGAAGGTCAGCGCGCGACAGGCTTCGGCCTTCGTGCGCATCTCGGCGATCGCCCAGCGGGTGCCCTGGAACCGCGCGATCGGCCGGCCGAACGCCTCGCGCTGCTGGACGAACGCCTCGGTCCGTTCCAGCACCGCGTCCATCCCGGCGACCGCGCCGAGCGCCATCGACAGCCGCTCCCAGGCGAAGTTGGCCATGATCAGCTTGAACCCGCCGTGCAGCTCGCCGAGGAGCTGATCGTCAGGCACAAAGACGTCCTGGAACGCCATCAGCGCGGTGTCGGAGGCGTGCCAGCCGAGTTTCTCGAGCAGGCTCGACGTGATGCCGTCGCCACGGTCGCCGCCGAGGTACGCGACGTCGTCCTCGCGACCCTCGGGAACCGGCGGGCGCTCGATCACCAGGAACGAGATGCCGTGGTGTCTTCTGTCCCCGTCCGATTCCTTGGTCTTGACGGCCACGACGAGTTGTTGGGCCCGCAGGCCGCCGGTGATGAAGCACTTCTCGCCGTTGACGACGAACCCGCCGTCGACCTTGACCGCCGACGTCTGGATGCCCGCGACGTCGCTGCCGGTGCCCGGCTCGGTGATCGCCAGGGCGGCGAACCGCTCCCCCCGCAGCACGGGCGGGACCCACCGCTGCTGCTGCTCGGGCGTGCCGAACTTGAGGATCGGCGGCGTCGCGATCGTCATCGGGGCGCCGATCGCGGCGGCGAAGCCGGCCGATCCCGAGCGCGCGAGCTCCTGCTGGAGCACCGCCTCGTGGACCGCGTTGCCGCCCTGCCCGCCGAGCGCGGTGGGGTAGGCGAGCCCGAGGAAGCCCAGCTCGCCGGCCCGCTTCAGGATCGACGCGGGCGTCCAGCCGGCGTCCTCCCACTCCTGCAGGTGGGGTCGGACCTCGGCGTCGACCCAGCGGCGGATCGTCTGGCGTAGCTCCTCGTGCTCGGGCGTGAACAGGTAGCCCCAGCCCTGGGCGAGCCCGGACTGGGCGGTGCGGTCGAGACCGCCCGAGGCGGCGGTGGCGGTCGTGCTCACGGCGCTCGGCCTAGAGCCCGTAGGAGCGGCCGATGACCTCGAGCAGGGTCTCGTCCGTGCCCGCGCCGATCCGGTTCAGCCGCAGGTCGCGCCACGCGCGCTCGATTCCGTACTCCTTCATGTAGCCGGCGCCGCCGTGGATCTGCAGGCACTCGTCGGCGACCTCGCAGGCCATCCGGCTGGTGTAGAGCTTGGCCATCGAGATCTCGCGGACCGGGTAGTCGCCCTGCATCACGCGCCACGCGGTGTTGTAGGTCATCTGCCTGCCGGCCTCGATCTTGGTCGCCATCTCGGCGAACTTCCAGCGGATCCCCTGGAACTTGCCGATCGAGCGACCGAACGCCTGACGGTCGCGAGCGAACTCGAGGGTCCGCTCGACCAGCCGCTCGGCGGCGGCGACTGCTCCCGCGGCGGCGATCAGTCGCTCGCCCTGGAGCTCCCACATGATGTGGTAGAAGCCCTTGCCCTCCTCGCCCAGCAGGTTCTCGGCCGGCACGCGGACGTCCTGGAAGGCGAGCAGCGCGGTGTCGGAGGCGTGCATCCCGAGCTTCTCGAGGCGCTTCTCGCGGACGACGCCGGGGGCGTCCATGTCGACCAGCAGCACGCTGAACCCGCCGTAGCCCGCATCGGGGTCGGTCTTGACGACCAGCACGATGTAGTCGGCGCGGTGGCCATTGGTGATGTAGAGCTTGGAGCCGTTGACGACCCACTCGTCGCCGTCCCGAACGGCGGTTGTCTGGATCCCGGCGACGTCCGAGCCCGCGCCCGGCTCGGTGATGCCCAGGCAGGCGATCTTCTCGCCCTTCAGCGCGGGGACCAGGTACTGCTGCTTCTGCTCCTCGGTGCCGAGCAGTTTGAGGACCGGATTGGCCATGTCGGTGTGGACGGCGACGCCCATCACCAGGCCGCCGGAGTGGCTTCGGGACATTTCCTCAGCCAGCACGATCTGGGTCGCGTAGTCACCGCCCTGCCCGCCGTACTCCTCGGGGTAGTGCAGGCCCAGGTAGCCGAGCTCGCCCATCCGCGTGAACACGGAGTCCGGGAAGGTCGTCTCTTCCCACTCCTCGGCGTGCGGGGCCAGTTCCTTCTCGACGAACTGGCGGATCGATGCGCGCAGCGCGTCGTGCTCGTCGGTGAAGATCGGATGACGCCCGGTCGCGGCGTGGTCGGGCTTGATGACGCTCTCGCTGGCCATCTGGCCAAAGTAGCAGGTGGCACGTCTTACTTGTGCTGATTTTCAGGCCGGGAACGCGTCCCGCAGGTGAATCGCCGGGATGTTGACGGCCTTGCACGCGCGCAACAGCCGCTCGTCGGTGGTGATCAGCGGCAGCCTGAGTGCCTCGGCGGCCGCGGCGTAGATCGCGTCGTAGGTGGTCATCGTGTGACGCAGTTCCCAGGCGCGAGGCAGGCGAGCGCCCGGTGGGTCGAGGACCACGCCGAGCGTGAGCAGGAAGGCGAGGGCCGAGTCGGCCTCGTCGTCCGATATGGCGCCGTGGCGGGTGAGGCGCCGCAGGGCGTGCGTTGCCTCGATCGGGCCGTGGCTGGCGGTGAGAAGGGTGGTCGGCCGCGGCGTGGATTCGTCGTTGAGCAGTCGATCGGCTTCGGCTTCCCATCGGTGGGAGGTCACGATCTCGACCAGGACTGAAGCGTCGACGAGGAGGTAGTCGCGGAAGTCAGTTTCGTCCCCTCGCCCGGCCGTGAGCTGGGCGTCCCGGGTGCTAGTCATCCCCACCAGGCCGGCCCTCGCGGATCAGGGCCGCGATGTCGATGTCTGGATCGATCTTGGGTCGGTTGCGCCGGATCCGCTCGATCAGTTCCACGCGTGCGGCGTGGTCCAGGCCCAAGCCCCGCTCGAGTACCTCGATCGCCCGTTGGTTCTTCGAGATCCCGCGGTCCTTGGCGCTCTGTGCCAGGGCGTCGTTGACGGATTCCGGGACGTTGCGCAGGTGCAGGGTCGGCATGAAGTTGATGCTAGCGGATCTGCTAGCAGTCGCGGATGGCGTAGACACGGTGGGCGAGACGGGCATGCGACGTATCGTCGTCGCGATCGCGGTGCCGGAACGACGCCGGAACTGCAGCGGATCGGCGCCGATTCGCGGGCGGCATCCTGACTCCCCGATCGGGCCTCGACCGTGCCGCGGGGTGCCCCGGGTAGGCTGCGGCCGTGAGCGACGGGGAGAGCACGATGGGGGAGTCAGGCGCGCAGCCGCCGGTTCGGATCGAGATTGCCGACGGGATCGCCACGATCGCGCTCGACGACCCGCAGACGCGCAACGCGCTGTCGGACGAGATGCTCGACGCGCTGATCGCGGCCTTCGAGCGCTGCCGCGACGACGACGCCGTGCGCTGCGTGGTGCTGGCGTCGACCAGCGACCGCACGTTCTCGGCCGGCGGCAACCTGGCGGGCTTCGCGGCGGACCTGCCGCTGGTCCACAAGTACCGGTCGATCGACCGCTTCCCGCGGTTGTTCCGGCTGATCCTCGACCTCGGCAAGCCGACGATCTGCCGGGCGAGCGGCCACGTGCTCGCCGGGGCGCTCGGCCTGGCGCTGGCCTGTGACCTGATCGTCGCCTCCGAGGACGCGACGTTCGGCACGCCCGAGATCAACGTCGGCGTCTTCCCGTTCATGATCATGGCGCTGATCTACCGCGACGTCGGCCGCAAGAAGGCCAGCGAGCTACTGCTGCTCGGCGAGCGGATCGACGCGCGCGAGGCCGAGCGGATCGGGATCGTCAACCGGGTCGTGCCCCAAGCCGAGCTCGACGAGTCGGTCCACGCCTGGGCGACCAAGCTCGCGCGCTCGTCACCCGTCCTGATGCGGATGGGCAAGGACGCGATGTCCCGTCAGCTCGACCTGGCGCTCGACGACGCGCTCGACTTCCTGCGTGGCCAGTTGGCGCTGGCGTTCTCGACCGAGGACATCCAGGAGGGCGTCACGGCGTTCTTCGAGAAGCGCGAGCCGGAGTGGAAGGGGCGCTGACCCGGTGCCGTTTGGTCCCGATGCCGATGCGGTGATGTACTACCCCGATGCAACGGCAAGGCTTTTTGAGGGGAGCGCTGACATGACCGCGCGCTTCGTGGCCGCGGCGTCGGTGTCGCTCGACGGATATCTGGCCGGACCTGGTGGCGACATGTCCTGGCTGACGCCGTTCATCGACGAGCAGCCGGACCAGCCGGACCCGATCCTCGAACGGTTGCAGGCGGAGACGACCGTGCTGCTCTGCGGGGCGACGACGTTCTTCGGGGACGATCCGAACCGCGGGGACCCCGAGAAGGAAGGGGCGTTCGGGGGCGAGTGGCGCGGCCCGGTCGTCGTCCTGACCCACCGTCCGCCGGTCGCGGCGGGGGCGGTCTCGACGAGCAAGGAGGGCGAGGTGCGCTTCGCCACGACGCTCGACGCGGCGATCGAGCTCGCGGATCGCGCGGCGGGCGAGGGTGTCGTCAACGTGCTCGGCGCCTCGGTCGGCGACCAGCTCCTGGTCGCGGCCCGGCTCGACGAGATCATCGTCAGCACCGTCCCGGTCCTGCTCGGCGGCGGCACGCGGTTCCTCGACCCGCACGGGAAGCGGCCGGGATTGACGCAGCTCGAGACGCACGTCGGCGGGGGAGCCGTAACCGTGCGGTACCGGGTGGAGCGCGCTTCCCGGTGATCGACCCCGGCGGTGGCGGTCGCTCGGTCGTTCCCGGGTATCGTCCGCCGCATGGAACCGAAGTCGCCGACCCTGCTCGACCCGGCGTTCATCGCGCCGGCGCTCGTGGGCTTCGTGATCGGCGTGGTCGTCGGCATGCTGCTGGTCAACGTCCTCGCCGGACTCGCGATCGGGCTGGTCCTGGCCTTCAGCGCCGTCCTGCGGCGGTACGCGGCGGCCCGGATGCAGGCCGGCATCGACGAGCACACCCGCGAGCACGAACGTCGTTGAGCGGTTCCGCCGCCCGGAGCGCCACGGCCACGCCGCAACTTCGGCCCTGATCCGTGGCAGGTTGACCCTAGGCCCGTCTCGGGGGTCGCGCCGAAGCTGCGGGCATGCCCTTCCGCAAGCCCGTCCGCCCGCTGCCCGCCGACCACGACGACCCGTCCGGCAACGGCCCGCCGGCGCCCTCGCTGCTCGTGCCACCGTGCGTCGACGCCGTCCTGATGTCGAGCGTCGAGACGCTCTGCGCCGCCGCGATCGCGACCGCCGATCCGCTCGTCGCCGAGGCGCTGGGCTCCGACGCCTCCGGAATCTGGTGGATGCCCAGCGGCGTCTACGGGGCCCCGGGCGCGGACTTCGAGCGCCGGATCGGACACGCCTACGCGGCGGCCCTCGACCTGCGCGGGGGGACGGAGGCGCTCGCGGCCCTGCGGGCGCTCCAGGTCGGCGGCGCGCCGGGAATCGCGGACGCGGTGGCGCCGACCGCCGCGCGGATGGCCGGCCGCGGCGTTGCGGATCCGTCGTGGTGGCACAGCGTCTGCGGCTTGCGTGCCGTCCGTGCCGCCGAGCTGAGCGCGGCCGACGACGGTCACCGCAGCCGGATCACCTTCGTCGAGCTGGAGCGCCGCGGCACCCGGATGACGCTCGGCGTGCTGACCGACGCCGGCGCCGCGGGGGTGGCCGCGAGCATCGGCGTCTTCGAGTCGCTGGATCGGATCCGCGCGGCGCTACGGACCGGATCGCCGGGCCGGTCGTCCGACGCGCAGCTCCGGCCGTTGCCGGTTCCCGACGCCCGGCACCGTGTGCTGCGGGCGGTCGAGCGGACCGACCTGCTCGGGACGACCGACGACCACGGACCGGGCTACGTCGCGTTCCGCGGTCTCGCCCTGCGCTGGATGGCGGTGGTCGGAGCGGACGCGGACGCGGACCCAGCCGCGTCGTCCCGCCCGGACGACGTCGGACGCGTCGACGGGGCGAAGTCGGACTCGGACGCTCAGGCGGCCTGACCGCTGAGGATCGCCACGAACCGTTCGACCCGTCGGCGCTCGTCCTGTGACAGCGCGCCGTCGGCGTCGATCAGCAGCGTCATCGGCGCCCGCTTCTGCGCCCACGCGCGGGCCTCGTCGCTGAACCCCGCGGCCACCCAGACCAGCGCGAGCGAACCGGCGTGCGCGATCACGGTGCGTTCCTGCGCCGCGGCGTCCGCTTCGCCGCGGACCACCGCGACGGCGGTCGCGTCGAGCGCGCGCGCCACCTCGTGGATCGACGCGAGGCCGGCGGCGTCGGGCACGATCGCGACCTCGCCGTCGCGGAGCATCTCGGTCGCCCAACCCTCGGGCGCGGTCGTCAGGACGGCGGGGCCGCACACGAGGCGGAAGAGCGAGCTGGTCACCCGCCCACCGTACCGCCGGAAAGCCCGGCGCGGTACCGTCGGCGGGGACGGCCCGCCCGGGCTCGGTTCCCGACCGCGTACGCTCCGCCATGACCGCTTCCCCCTCCGACGACCGCCGGATCTCCGCTCCGCCCGAGCTGCTGCGCGCGATCACGGCCCTCGACGGCGCCCTCGCCAAGCAGCCGCCGATCGAGGAGCCGATGGAGCTGTGGCGGGTCTGGGCGACCGACGTGCGCCGGCTCCCCGGCGGCGGGCTGTTCGTCGGCGACGTGCTCCGCGACCTCGGATTCTGCGACTGCAGCCTGTTCCAGGGGCACGCGATGAGCGTCGCGACCGCCGGCCGGACGCTGGTGCGGATCCTGGTGCCGGTCGGCGCGCGGATGATGCCGCTGTGGTGGACCGGGGGACCGGATGCGGCGGGGCTGGTCTTCCTCGCCCGGGGCACGCGGTTCCGCGTCGAAGGCCTCGACGAGGTCGACGGCTGGGACGCGCCGGTGCTGACGGTGCTGATGCTGCTGCCCGGGGTCCCGGACCCTGACCCGGTCGGCGACGTCGCGCTCAGCCTGCCGCGGGAGGACGACCCGCCGCCGGCGCAGATCGCCCGGGTGGTCTGGTCCGCCGACGAGCCCGACGTGCTCCGCTGAGGCGCAGCCGGGCGACCCGCCCGCCGCCGAAAGGACCCTCGAGGCCGCTCGTCGGTACGGCCTACGCCAGGAAGGCGCCGCCGCGGACCATCTCCATCCGCGTCACGAGCCGAGCGGCCTCGTCGGGCGTCGCGGGAAGGTGGGCGTCGAGCAGCGCGTTGACCAGCGTCGAGCGGCGCACCGCCGCGACGCGGCCGACGGCGCCGCTGACCACGTCGTCGAGCTCGGCGCGCAGCGGCTCCGGCAGCCGGGCGTTGCGCTCCTCCCACGGGTGGTCGAGCGACTCCAGCTTGCGCCGGCGGTAGCCGCCGATCGCCTTGGCGGCCGCGGTCCCGTCGGCGGGGAGGTGAAAGTGCAGGACGGCGATCACGAGCGCCGCGAAGGTCACCCGGGGTCCCGTGGCCGCGACCAGCTCGTCCGCGCGCGACGACAGGTCGCGATCGAGGATCAGCGCCGTCTGCTTGGGCCGGCCGAGCAGCCGCTCGGGCTGGAGGGCGGCGGCGTCGAGCGGAGCGGCCCAGGCCGGCAGGTCGCCGGCGATGTCGGCGGGCGCGGCCGACGCGGTCGCAGCCGGCTCGCTGGTCGGCACGTCAGCGGTGACGTCAGCGTCCGGTGCGGCAGCGTCGAGGTCCGGGACGATGTCGAACGCCGGGGTCGACGCGGTGGCCGATGCCGGGTCCGAGGCGTCGGCCGTGGGCGCCGGAACGGGGGTCGCGGCGACGGCGGCCTCCGGTGCGGTGGTCTCCGCGACCGGCTCGACGACCGCGACGCGCGGGGCCGGAGCTGCGACCGTCGGCAGGTCGAGCGGGCTCTTCAGGCCGCTGGGGGAGAGCGTCAGGCGCGCCATCACGCCACCTCCGCCGGGGTCGCGCGGCGCGTGGCGGTGATCGCCCCGTCGGCCGAGTCGGGGACGACGAGCGGCACGCTGCCACCGTCGATCTCGGTGGCCAGCTCGCGGAAGGCCTCGGCCTCGCGGGTATCGGGGCGGCGCAGCATCAGCGGGATTCCTTCGGTGGTCGCGTCGTGGAAGCCGGACCGCATCGGGATCTGGGCCGAGAGGACCGGAGCGCCGAGCGCGGACAGCGCGTCGTCCAGGGTCTGGAACGTGTTGCGGCGCGCGTCGACGTTGTTGCGCAGCAGGCCCAGCGTCTCGACGCTGACCCGGCGGCTGCGCAGGGTCTCGAGGGTGGAGAGCAGGGTCGCTGCGCCCTTGTAGGCGTTGCGGTCGATCATCGAGATCGGGATCAGCACCTCGTCGGCGGCGACGAAGGCGTTGACCGTCAGCAGCCCCAGATTGGGCGGGCAGTCGATCAGCAGGTAGTCGTACGCGGGGAGGACTTCGCGCAGCGCCTCGGCGAGGAACTCCTCGCGGCGGACCTGCGAGACCAGCGTCAGCTCGACGTCGGCCATCCGCGCGTCGCCGGCGAGCAGGTCGACGGCGGGGGCGACCGCCGTCCGAAGGGCGGCCGCCGCCTCGGCCTCGCCGAGGAAGACGTCGGCGATCGTGTGCGCCGCGTCCTCGGGGGCGCAGCCGAGCATCGCCGTCGAGTCGAACTGCGGATCGGCGTCCACGACCAGGACGCGCTTGCCGGCCTGTCCGAGGGCGACGGCCAGGTTCACGGTCACGGTGCTCTTGCCGGCGCCGCCCTTCTGGTTGGCGACGGCGATCACGCGGGTCATCGGCGGGCGTCCTTCTGCTGCGTTCGGATGGGGTGGGGCCGGACGAGCGCGCTTCCGGTGGACCGTCGACCCACCAGGACGAGCCCGCGGGCGTCCGTACTTCGCCCCCTTGGTTCTTCCCCGCCCGCGCGAGTCCTTCCCCGCCTTCGCGCGGATCCTCGGTCGGCGCACCGGGCAGGCCGCCGGCCGGTGCCCCGGGCGTCGGATCGGCCTCGCGCACGCGCCGCCGGCCGACAGGTCGGGTGCGCGTCCGGACGGCGACGCGGCCGATCGGGGCTCCGCCCGCGCGGTCGATCACGCCGTTGTCCGGCGCCGCGGTCAGCCGGCCGGTGGCGCCTGCGGCGGGTCGTGCGGCGGTCGGGCCGGACTCACCGCCGGCAGTCCCGTCGCCCGAACGGTCGACCACGCGCCCGTGACGCCGGGGGCGCGGCCGGTGATCCGGACGCGCATGCTCCAGCCCACACCCAGCCGCCACCATGCCCTCTCGCACCCCCACACGGATCCGCACACCACACCAACCACGGTCGCTCGCGTACAGTCGGTGTGTCGTGCTCGTAGCCAACCACTACCTCGGGCAGGGGAGCCGCCGGGCGTCCGGTGAGTCGCGCGGCGCCTCCGTCGGGGGCTCCGCCGGCTGCCCGTGCGGTTGTCCGGGCGCTGGTCCCCGCTCCCGTTCGGACCGCGTCCTCGCTGCCGTCCTAGCTGCCGTCCCCGCGGGCCGGCCCCCGACGGCGCTCCGGGCCCCGGCGCTGCCGCTGTGGCCGCCGCTCGCCGCGGGGACGTTCGACGGCGAGCGTCCGCGCTCGCCGTGCGCTGCGTATCGCCGCGCGGTCGCCCGACGCGGTGGTGCTCGGCAGGCGCGAATCGCGGGCGTTCCGCCGCCGACGCCGATCCGGGATCCGTCGGCGGCGATGCGCCGCGGCCCGGCCCGCCGGGACCGCTCCTGCGGGTTCCGGCCCCGACGCTCGCGGGGCGTCCAGGCGCGCCGCGTCGCTCCCCCGCCCTCGGGGCCAGGGGGTCCAGATCTAGACCCCCGGGCCGCCGGCCGACGTCGATCTCCACCGGTGGGGGAGGGGCGGACGGCGTGGTGGTTGACAGAATCCTGGCGCGGTCGTCGGTGTGGGTGGTTGGCGCTTGGTGGTCCGTGGGACGGGGGGATAACGGTGGGGACCTGGAGCTGACGTCCACGGCGAGGTAGTCGGATTCTGCGGGGTTCTGGAAACCCGCCGAGCGCCCGTCGGCCGCCGTCAAAAGTGAGACGTAGTACCTGTCGCCGATGCGACGTAGTACGGTCTACACCACGGGCGCGAGGACCCTGCCCGGCTCCGCCCCACGACCCGTTCGGTGACCCCTGTGCCTGCCTCTCTCCCGCTCGACGGCGTTCGCGTGCTCGACCTCTCGCGACTGCTGCCGGGCCCGTTCGCATCGCTGCTGCTGGGGGACTTCGGCGCTGACGTGATCAAGATCGAGGATCTGGGGGTCGGCGATTACGTGCGGGCGTACCCGCCCTACGTGGAAGGGGTCGAGGAGACCGCCAAGTCCTCGGCGTTCCTGGCGCTCAACCGCAACAAGCGCTCGATCCGGATCGACCTGAAGACCTCCGAGGGCCGCGAGGTCCTGCTGCGGCTCGCCGAGGACGCCGACGTCCTGCTGGAGACCTTCCGTCCCGGGGTCCTCGACAAGCTCGGCGTCGGCTACGAGGCGCTGCGGGCGCGCAACCCGCGACTCGTCTACTGCGCGATCAGCGGCTACGGGCAGACCGGGCCGCTGCGGGACCGTGCCGGCCACGACCTCAACTACCTCTCGCTGGCGGGCGTCGCGGCGCTCAACGGGGTCCGCGACGGAGCCCCGGTCAACGGCGGCGTGCAGATCGCCGACGTCGGCGGCGGCGCGCTGATGGGCGTGATCGGGATCCTGACCGCGCTGCGCCACGCCGAGCGGAGCGGCGAGGGGCAGTTCGTCGACGTCTCGATGACCGACGGCGCTCTCGCCTGGACCGCGCTCGAATCCGGAGGGGCGCTGCGCGGCGAGCGGCCGACCCGCGGACACGGCCTGCTGACCGGCCAGCACGTCTGCTACCGGCCCTACCCCGCGGCCGACGGCTACATCTCGGTCGCCGGGCTCGAGCCGAAGTTCTGGCTGGCCTTCTGCCGCGGCGTCGATCGCGAGGACCTGGTCCCGCACCAGTTCGATCCGCCGGAATCGGAGGCCTGCGCCGCGGTCGAGCAGATCACCCGCTCGCGGACCCGCGCCGAGTGGGCGGCGTTCAACGCCGAGCACGACGCCTGCATCGAGCCGATCTGGGAGCTGCACGAGGCGCTCGAGAGCGACCTGGTGCGCGAGCGCGAGATGGTCGTCGAGCTCGACCAGCCGGGGGCGACGACGCCGGTCCGCGGTCTCGGAATCCCGATCAAGCTCTCGGCGACCCCGGGCGACCCGCGCCGGCGGCCCGCCCCGTCGCTGGGGGAGCACACCGGCGAGGTACTGCGCGAGCTTGGCTACGACGATGACCAGATCGGTGCGATGATCGCCGCGGGAGGGGCCGCCGGCCCGAGACGATGAGCGACGCCGCCGAAACCGCCGACATCACCGGACTGCTGCGGATGGCCGAGGTCGCCGAGCTGGCCGGGGTCAGTCCGGCGACCGTCAAGCACTACCTGCGTGAGGGCCTGCTCGACCCGCCGCCGGGGGCCGGGTCCGACGATCGGATCGTGCGGACGTCGCGCAACATGGCGTACTACCCGCCGGCGATCGTCGAGCGGATCCGGCTGGTCAAGCGGCTCCAGGAGGAGCGCTTCATGCCGTTGCGCGCGATCCGCGAGCTGCTCGCCGAAGGACCGGAGCAGGCGCAGCGGCTGGTCGGTCGGCGCGACGAGATCATCGAGCGGGCGCTCTCGCGCTCGGGCGGAGGGCCGTCGACCTCACGCGAGGAGCTGCTGGCCCGGACCGGCGTGCCGACCTCGGTGGTCGACAAGCTGGCCGAGCTGCGCGTGATCGGCGACGGCGCATCCGGCTACGACGCCGAGGAGGTGCTGATCGTCGACGCCTTCATGCGCTTCCGCAGCACGGGCTTCGGCGAGGAGCTGGGGTTCACGGTCTACGACGCCCTGCGCTACGTCGACGCGCTCGAGCCGCTGGTCCGTGAGGAAGCCCAGACGTTCCTGCACCGGATGGTCGACCGGGACGTGGCCCCGGACCGCGCCGTAGAGTTGATGCTCGCCGCGACCGATCCGCTGCGCGACCTGGTCGGCGCGATCCACGGCCGCGTGCTGCGGCAGGAAGTGCTTCGCGAGCGACGCGGCGGTTGAGTCCACGCGGCCGCTTTCGGCCCGCGGCGACGGCTATGCTGTCCTGATTGACCCGTCAGTCAATGGTTCGTATGCGCGTCGCCGTCCTCCAGCTGTGCAGCACCCCCGATCCCGCGGTCAACCGCGCGGTCGCCGACCGCCTGGTCCGGGAAGCGCACGCTCGCGGCGCGCGCGCCGTGGTCCTGCCGGAGAAGTGGAACGCTCTCGGCCGGACGGCCGACGTCGCGGCCGGAGCCGAGGATCCGTACGGGCCGTCGGTGCGCTGGGCCCGGGAGATCGCCCGCGAGCTGACGATCGACCTGTTCGCCGGCTCGGTGACGGTGCGACGCCCCGACGGTCGTCTGCAGAACACCGCGCTGCACGTGTCCCCCGGGGGGCGGATCGTCCGCTACGGCAAGCTCCACCTCTTCGACGCGGACGTGGCCGGCACCCGCTACCGCGAGTCCGACGACGAGGTCGCGGGCGACGGGCTGGTCACCACCACGCTCGCCGACGACGCGGCGACCTGCGTCGGGATGAGCGTCTGCTACGACCTGCGGTTCCCCGAGCTGTACCGGGCGCTCGCGGCCCGTGGGGCGCAGATCCTCGTCGTGCCGTCCGCCTTCACCGCCCGCACCACCGGGGCGCACTGGGAGACGCTGCTGCGCGCCCGGGCGATCGAGAACGGGGCCGCCGTGCTCGCCGCCAACCAGCACGGCGAGCATGCGCCGGGGATCCGCTCCGGGGGACGGTCGATGATCGTCGACGCCTGGGGCACGGTGCTCGCGCGGGCGCCCGAGACCGACGAGGCGGTCGTGGTCGCGGACCTCGACCTGTCGCGGCAGGCGGCGATCCGCGAGCAGCTCCCGGTCCTGCGTCAGCGGCGGACGTCGGTCGCGGCCGACCTGGCCGCGCTGCCCGACGGGGACCTGGCCGCGGCCTGGGACCAGCGGTCGGCGCTCCCGGGACCGTCCGACGAGCAAGGCGAGGGGTAGGCGATGGCGGCGAGGTCTTCGAGCGCGTCGGCCGAGAAGCGGCGGGCGATCCTGGACGCGGCCGTCCGGGTCTTCGCGGAGCGCGGGTTCAACCACTGCCGGGTCTCGGACATCGCCGACGAGGCGGGCGTCGCCTACGGGCTGGTCTACCACTACTTCAAGAGCAAGGACGGAATCCTCGACGAGGTCTTCCTCGAGCGCTGGGGCCTGATGCTCGAGGTGATCCAGAACGCGCACGACGACGCGAGCCTGAGCCCGCGCGAGAAGCTGACCAAGGTCGCGACGTTCATCGTCGAGAGCTACGGCCGCCAGCCCGAGGTGATGCAGGTCGTGATCGTCGAGGTCACGCGACAGGCCAACACCTTCGGGCGGCGCCACTGGGCGAAGATCCAGGAGGGCCACGCGGGGATCGCCCGGATCGTCGCGTCGGCGCAGGCGCGCGGCGAGCTGCGTCCCGACATCTCGCCGCACGTCGCGGGCATCGTCTTCTACGGCGGGATCGAGCAGCTGCTGACGGCGTGGATCTTCGATCTGATGCCGTCCGAGCCGCAGGACCGCCGCGACGCGGTCGAGGCGCTGATCGAGACGATCATCGGCGGACTCGGACCGCAATCGTGATCCCGACGCGGGCGGGCAGGCAGGTGGGCGGGCCCCAAGAACACCCGTATACCGGGTCGCCGCGCGTGAGACGCTGGCGTACGGGGTAGCATCGTCGTGATGCAGAACGAGCTCGTCAAGCGTCTCGCGTGGTCCGGCCTCGTCGCCGGTCTGGGTGTGGTGGCCAGCCTCGCCGCCCAGCGCGGCGCCGCCGTGATCTGGCGCCGCGTCTTCGGCGAGGACCCGCCGGAGTGAGCGGCTCCGTCCGACCCGACCGCGACCCCGACGCCCCGTCCACGAGGAGGCACCCATCGAACCCGTAACGCCCGTCCACGAGGAGCCCACGATGCCTACCGCATCGCCCTACGCGGCTCCGCCCGCTGGCGACGGCTCGCTCGGGGGAATCATCCCCGAGGACCGTCCCGAACTGTTGGTGGCCGCCGCTTTCGCCGGTGGCGCCGTGGCCGCGATCCTGCTCCGGACCCTTGTCCGCCGCTGACGAACGGCGCCGCGAGGCGTCCCTCAAGTCGGTCGTCGACAACCTCGCGCAGGTCACCGAGCAGACGCAGCACATCGTCCGCGAGGAGATCGAGCTGGCGAAGGCCGAGGTCGGCCAGAAGGTCGCGAGCCTCGGGCGCGGCGCCGCGGTCGGCGTCGCCGCCGGGATCTTCGTCGCGATCGGCGGACTGTTCTTCCTGCACTTCGTGGCGTACTTCATCTGGTGGCTGCTCGGTGCGCCGGGCGACCAGATCTTCTGGGGCTACCTGATCACCGCGGTCCTGCTGTTCGCGGGCGCCGGGCTGGCCGGGTTCCTGGCCTACAAGTTCGTCAAGAAGGGCGCACCGCCTGTCCCGACGATGGCGATCGAGGAAGCCAAGCTGATGCGGGAGACGATGACGAGCGGCGGCAACGCGCCGACCCTCGGCGCGTCTCCTGCGATGTCGCCGCTCCCCACGAACGCCAAGCCCACCCACCCGACGGACCCGTCATGAGCCCCAGCCGCACCCCCGAGCAGATCCGCGCGTCGCTCGAGATTCGTCGCCACGAGCTGTCGAGCTCGATCGAGCTGCTGCGCGACGACGTCGCCGAGCTGTCCGACTGGCGGGCGCAGATCCGCCGCAACCAGAAGGCGGTGGCGATCGCGGTCGGGGTCACCGGCTTCGTGCTGGCCGGCGGGATCGGCGCGCTGACCGGCGCGCTGCGCCGGCGGCGGTAGCTCCGCTCCGGTCCGCGGCGGGGCTCGATCGCTCCGCCGCGGCTCCGATCCTCAGTCCAGGAGCGCGCGGGGGATCCCGCCCAGGCCGAGCAGGCCGGGGCCGACGTGCGAGCCGATCACCGGCCCGATCTCGCTGACGAAGGTCGGCGGGGTGCCGATCCGCTGCTCGGCGGCGTCCGCCAGTCGCTGGGCCTCCTCCGGCGCCTGGATGTGCTGGACGCACCACGCGTCCGAGCCGATCTCGGCGAGCCGGTCGGCGACCGCGATCATCCGGTCGAACGCCTTGCGCGACGTGCGCACCCGCTCGATCGGCGTGATCTCGCCGTCGAGCGTGAGGATCGGCTTGATCTTCAGCGCGCCGCCGATCCAGGCCTGGGCGCTGCCGACCCGGCCGCCGCGCTTGAGGTACTCGAGCGTGTCGACGGCGAAGATGAACTCGCGGGTCAAGGACGTGACCGCATCGCGCGCGCGCCCAGCCACCGCGTCGACGTCGCCACCGGCCCGCGCCGCGGCTGGCCTGCGGCGCGCTCGGGCTGCCGATCCTGGCCGCGGCCGCCGCGGC
>JADMKN010000093.1 GCA_015478825.1 Patulibacter sp.
CGTGGCTCACGCGTCGTCGCCACGTCGACCCGGCTCTGCGCATGACGCGCCGCGTTCTCGAGAATCGGCCCGACGATCCGCTCGATCAGATCGCCCGACGCCCCGAGCGTGACGTCCTCGCGCGGACGCTCAACCGACAGCCGGACGCCGCGCAGCTCCAGCGGCGTCGACCAGGCGCTCTCGATCCGGTCGAGCACGTCGCCCAGCTCGCTGCGTCCGGGGTGGGTGGGGTGGGCGGGGTCACCTCCCGCTTCCGACCGTGCCGCCGCCATCAGCGAGCCGACGATCCGCTCCATCTCTCCCGCGGCCCGGCCGATCACCTCGAGTGCCTGCTCGCGCTCGTTCGGCGTGCGCTCGCGGGCCCGCAGCAGGTCGAGCTCGGCGACGATCCGCGCCAGCGGGGTCCGCAGTTCGTGGGACAGCTCGGCGGACAACCGCCGCGACTGGCGCAGGCTCGCCGCGAGCCGGTCGAGCAGGTCTTCGAGGGCGCGGGTCAGGGCGCCGATCTCGTCCGCGCGCGACGCGACCGACAGCCCGGCGTCGAGGTCCCGCTCGTCCCACGTCGTAGCGGCCCGCGTCAGCTCGGTGACCGGGCGAAGCGCGCGGCCGACCGCCCGCCAGACGACGGCCGCCACGCCGGCGATCAGCATCAGGCCGAGACCGATCGACGCAACCAGGACGAGGTTGACGACCAGCCCCCGCTCCGCGACCGGCTGCGCGGCGACGACCGCGCCGACCGCGGTGCTGTCCGGCGCGTTCAGCGGCAGCGTGTAGAGCCGCACCCGGCCAGGAACGTCATGGACGCCCCGGTGGCCACGCGCGGCCGCGCTCGCCGCCTGCTGCACGGTCTCGTCACCCGGCCCGCGCACGAGCGCCTCGTCCCCCGAGAAGACCCAGACCCGTCCGGCCAGGTCGGGGTCGACCCGCAGCAGCGACGCGTCGATCCGGCCGGCGTCGGATACGCGCACCGCCGCGACGGCGGCTACGGCCGCGCTCCGGGCGCGAGCGTCGGCATCCCGGTCGACGCCGGCGCGAAGCCCCAGGTTGGCGACGATCAGCAGCGCGACGAGCCCGATCGCCAGCGGCCCAACGACGAGCAGCGTCAACCGCGTCCGCAAGGCGTGCGGCTCGTCACCGGTCTCGCGGATCGCCCCGCTCATTCGAGCCGGTATCCGAGGCCGCGCACCGTCACGATCGTCACCGAGGCCGCGATCGACTGGAGCTTGCGCCGAAGTCGCCCGACGTACTGCTCGAGCGTGTTGTCGTGGACGATCGCTCCGGGGGACCACCCCGCGGCGACCAGCGCGCGGCGCTCCAGGGTCTGGCCGCGCGCGTCGAGCAGCGCGCTCAACAGCCGCAGCTCGGTCGGCGTCAGATCGACCCGATGGTCACCGCAGCGCGCGACCCGTGACGACGGCGAGACGTGCACCCCGGTGCTCGGCTCGGGCCCGCCTCTCCGTCGAGCCAGGGCGTGCAGCCGCACCACCAGCTCGTCGAAGTGGAACGGCTTGACCAGGTAGTCGTCGCCGCCGACGTCGAATCCCGAGAGCCGGTCGCTGAGCCCGTCGCGCGCGGTTAGGAACAGCACCGGCGCCGTCACTCCCCGTCCCCGCAGCGCCCGGCAAACGTCGCGGCCGTCGGCGTCGGGCAGGGCGATGTCGAGGACGACCAGGTCCGGCGCCACCGCGTCGGTCCCGCGGGCGATCGCCGTGGCGCCGTCCTCCGCCTCGATCACCGCGAATCCGTGCTCCGCCAGGCCGCGGCGGAGCGAGGATCGCAGGTCGTCGTCGTCCTCGACGAGCAGGAGGCGGAGCGAAGCCACCCCCGGAGTATGGACGGCCCTTCGCGAAAACGGCCTCGTCCGCGCCGACCGATGAGTTCGACCCGCCCCCGCCGTCTGAGCCGTACACCCTCGGCGTCGCGACCCCGCGACCGGCGAGATGTCGCAGCACGACTACGGTGTCCATCAGAACCGACCCTCGAGCACCGAAGGAACAGCAGCCATGTCCCGCGTCCGCGTCCACAACTTCTCGATCTCGCTCGACGGCTTCGGCACCGGCGAGGGACTGTCGGCCGACGCCCCATTCGGTCACGCCGGGCACCGCCTGCACGAGTGGATGTTCGCCACCCGCTGGGGCGGCCGGATGTTCGATCGGTCCGGCGGCACCGGAGGCGTCGACGAGGCGTTCGCGCGGCAGTTCGATCCGGGAATCGGCGCCGAGATCATGGGCGGCGGCAAGTTCGGCCCTCCGGGCTGGCCCGAAGACGCGGACTGGAAGGGCTGGTGGGGCCCCAACCCGCCGTTCCACACCCCGACCTTCGTCCTGACCCACCACCCGCGCTCGTCGATCGCGATGGAGGGCGGCACGACGTTCCACTTCCGCGACGCCTCGCCCGTCGACGTCCTGGCCGAGGCCCGCGACGCCGCGAACGGCCAGGACGTCCGGATCGGCGGAGGCCCCACGATCGTCCGCGACTTCCTCGCGGCCGGCCTGATCGACTACCTGCACGTCGTGGTCGTGCCGATCCTGCTCGGACGGGGCGTTCGCCTGTGGAACGGGTTGGAGGATCTGGAGCAGGGCTACGACGTCGAGACCGTCGCGTCGCCGAGCGGCGTCACGCACCTGACGTTCAGCCGGACGGACTCATGACCGACCTGTGGACGGCCGTCAAGGACCTGCCGATCGCGATCGAGTCGTTCTCATTCGAGGTGATCGCACCGAGCGGTCCGACCGGGATGCCGGAGGACTACTCGACGACGCAGCTACGTTTGCGGGGCCGCGGCGAGGAGGGCCTCGGCGAGCAGGTCGGCATGCCGGAGTCCCAGGAGAGCCTTCGCGCGCTCACCCCTCCGCTGACCGGAGAATGGGCAACGCTGGCCGACTTCCTCGCCCACGTCGAGACGATCGAGATGTGGGCCGCTCCGCCCGAGTATGAGTTGGAGCGCCACTGGCGGCGGTGGACGTTCGAGTCCGCAGCGCTCGATCTGGCCTTGCGCCAGGCGGCCACGAGCCTGCCCGAGGTGCTCGGCCGAACCCCGCGTCCGCTGACCTTCGTCACCTCGTTCGGGCTCGGCGATCCCCCGGACATCGACAAGGTCGGCGGCCGACGCGCGACGCATCCGACGGTGGGCTTCAAGCTCGACGTCGCGCCGTCGTGGACGCAACGGATCATGGACCGCGTCGCGGCCGTCGACGGCGTCGCGACGATCGACTTCAAAGGTCAATACGGCATCGAGGTTGAGGACGAGGACGCGCTGATCGCGATGTACGAGCGCACGGTGGCGACGTTCCCCGCGGCGGTCTTCGAGGACCCGCACGACCACCCGGCGGTGCTCGAGCTGCTCGCGCCGGTCGCCGATCGCGTCTCCTACGACGCGCCGATCACGATCGTCGAGTCGATCAGTGCGGTCCCGATCCCGGTCAAGATCGTCAACGTCAAGCCGTGTCGCGTCGGCAGCCTGCAGGAGCTCAGCCGGCTCTACGCGCACTGCGATTCCACGGGCATCGCGATGTACAACGGCGGCATGGGCGAGCTCGGCGTCGGCCGCGGCCAGGCCCAGCTCCTCGCGTCGCTCTTCCACCCCGACGCGCCCAACGACATCGCCCCGTCGGACTACAACCTCGACGATCCCCCGTCCGGTCTGCCGGCGAGCCCACTGGACCCCGCGCCGGATCGGGGCTTTCGGCGGCGGCGCGAGGACGGGTCGTCGAGGTAGGCGGGCCCGGCGGCGCATCCCTTCCCGGTGAGGCCATCGTCGCCCGCTGTCGACTTCGCCCCGCTATGCGACGAGAAGTCGACAAGGACGGTCGCGCGCCGACCGCCGCCCTCCGACGGCGACCTCACGACCGATCGGCGAGCAAATCGTCGATCTGGTTGATCGCCGACGTCGCGCCCTCCACGATGCCCATGTCGAGGACCTGCTGCAGGGCCTCGGTCGAGGTGTACGTGCTGACGTACGTCGCGCGGGTCCCGCCCTCGTGGGGCGCGAAGTCGTACGAGTTCTGCGACACCGGCATCTCGGCCACCGGATTGAAGTCGGCGTCGGCGAACGCGTCCTCGAAGGTGAACTGCCGCGGCTCGTCGACCGTCAGGACGTGCCACACGCCGGCGAACTTCTCGCCCTCGGGACTCGTCATGTAGTACGTCGACCGAGACCCGGGCTCCAGCGTGTGGTCGACGAAGGTCGCCGGGTGGCTCGGCGGGCCGAAGACGCGCTCCAACTGCCGCGGGTCGGCGTAGACCTGCCAGATGCGCTCGACCGGCGCAGCGAAGTCCGCCACGATGGTCAGGGACAGGGTGTCCATGTCGTGCTGCACGTTGACGACGGGCATTGCTCTCACTCCTGATCGTTGGATGGATCGGCGATCAGCTCGTCGATCCGGTCGATACGGCCGCGCCAGACTGCCTCGAGCTCCAGGAGCATCGAGCGCACCGAGCGCACGGCCTCCACGTCACCACTGGCCAGCGCCTCACGGCCGGCACGCCGCTTGGTGAGCAGGCCGGCCTTCTCGAGGACGGCGACGTGCTTCTGCACCGCCGCGAAGCTCATCTCGTACGACGCCGCGAGCGCCGAGACCGAGTGCTCCCCGACCAGTACCCGCCGCATGATGTCGCGCCGGGTTCGGTCGGCCAGAGCGTGGAACAGGGCATCGGCCCTGCGCTCTTCGTCCTGGATCTTGATCGCGGTCACCGGCATAACGTAACACCGATTGGTTGTACGTCAAGGGGACGACGATCGCTGTGGTTCGAAGCGCCCATCGCTCCGCAGCGCCCGGCGCCCCGACAACGCGTGCATGTCGACTTCTGACCCTCCCCGGAACAGAAGT
>JADMKN010000094.1 GCA_015478825.1 Patulibacter sp.
GACGCTGACCGGGAACTGCACCGGTGTGCGGTTCCCGGTCAGCGTCGCGACAGATCCAGTCGAAGTGCCGGAGTGACCCGGGCGATGTGCTCCGGCGTAACGCCCGCCTCGTCGGCGAAGCTCGGCCACCGACGGACCGCGTCCGTCACCTCGGCCAGCATGTCGTCGACCACCGAGCGTCGGATCCGCGCCATCCGCGCGACCTCGCGCAGGTCCGCGACCGCGAAGTCGTCGCGCTTGCCGTTGATCGACATCTGGTGCCGGCTGGTCCAGCGGCCCCCCGGACGGTAGGCGTAGGTCACGTCGTAGGCCGGTGACAACCGCCAGGTCCCGCTGCGGTCCATCAGGAAGCCGATGTTCTTGACGTGATCGTCCTGGTTGCGAGCGACCACGTTGAAGACCATCCGGCGAAACTGCTGCTCGCGCTGCGCGGCCGGCAGGTCGAGCTGGTGCATCACGAGGAACGCCTGCTCGTAGCGGTGCACGTCGGCCTGGTTGTAGTCGAGGTGCGCGATCCCGCCCAGCGTCTGGGCGTGCAGCTTGTCGCCGTCGTCGGTGCGGTCGAAGCGGCGGGTCATGAAGTGCCGTCGGCCGCCCTCCTCGAGCAGCCGACATGCGGCCATCTCGACGCCCGCCGCGCGCGCCATCAGGGCGTAGGCGTACTCGATCGCACAGTAGCCCTGGGGATCCGCGATGCCGTGGTCCCCGCTGCCGGTGACGCCGTCGAACTTGATCAACCACTGCTCGAAGCCCGGTCCCGCGGCGACCTGACCGGAGCGGACCTCGCCCGTCCCCGGGTTCCAGGCGATCACGGCCTTGGCCCGTGCCCCGCCGGCGGACGTGCCGACCGCGAGGATCTCGCGCAGCGCCCGATCCTCGCGTCCGTCCTCGAGCCGCGTACGCAACGCCTGCCGGTCGCCCACCACCTCGCCCGCCAGCGCGACCAGCGAGGCGATCTCGATCGCCATGCTGCGCTCCAGACCGCGGTCGATCGCGGGGCGGAACTCGAGCGCGCCCATCGCCCGGGTCCCCTGATAGCAGAGGCGTTCAACGACGTTGATGCTGTCCGGCGTCCGCCCCTCGCGGGCCAGCCAGGCGTTGACGAGCTCCGTTCCGTAGCGGTCCGGCAACGCGTCGGCGAGCAGGCCGGGCAGACCGTGGAACGCGTCGAGACCGAGCTTGGGGAACACGTACGGATCGATGCGCAGCGGCATCGTAATCGGTGAGATCTCGATCCCACTGGGAACGAAATCGCGCGCGTACTGGAACGTGGCGTACTGCTCGCCGTCTGCGATCGCGACGGCACCGACGTCGGTGCCCCAGAGGCTGACCGTCGCGAGTTCGACCGGCATCAGCGATCCGACCCGGGTGCCGCGGGCTGCTGATCGCCCCAGGCGAAGGACGTCGGCGGAGCGGGGCGCTCGGGCCGACGACGCTTCGGCGAGGCGCGTCGACGCTCCCGGCCGGAGCGCTGTGCCAGCTCCGCCGGACGCAGCGTCGCCTCGGGCACGATCCGCAACAGCTCTTCCACCAGATCGAGCGCACGCAGCACCCGCACGAAGTTGGCGAGCGTGACCGACTTGCCTCCTTCGATCCGCTCGACGGTGGTCTTCCCCACGCCGGCCTCTGCCGCCAGCTCGAGTTGCGTCAGGTCGCGGCGCAGGCGCGCGTGGGCCAGGCGCTCGCCGAGGCTGGCAAGGATCGCGTCGTCGGTGAGGAACGGGCTCGTCATAAAAACTCGTGAAGATCGAAGAGTTCACAGCAATTCTGCGCTGAACTCTTGGCTCTTCAAGCATACAGGTCAGGGCCGGAGGGGTAGCTCTTTACTCTTGTTTCTACATGGTTTAAACCGTCTTTCGCGCTTAATTCCTCAGGAAGCACGCTTTGACGTCCTGACCCGCCGGTCAGTCACGCTCCGCCGTTCCCCCGTAGCCTTTCAACATGGGCTCGCTGCTCCTCGTCCGTCACGGCCAGGCCTCGTTCGGCGCCGAGGACTACGACCGACTGTCGCCGCTGGGTCACCAGCAGGCGCAGTGGACCGCCGACGAGCTCGACCGCCGAGCCGTGGTCGCCAGTGCCGTGCGCCACGGATCGCTGCGGCGGCAGACCGAGACCGCGGCGCCGATCCCGGGCAGCGCGGACACCTTGGTCGACGCGCGCTGGAACGAGTACGACAGCGACGACCTGATGGCGGCGCACTCGGCCAGCGCCGTCCGCCTGCACGGATCGCCGCACGTGTCGTCCCGCGACTTCCAGGTGATCCTCGAGGACGCGCTGCACGGCTGGGTCTCGGCCGGCGAGACGTCTGACGCCCGCGAGACCTGGCCGCGGTTCCGCGCGCGCGTCCAGGACGCGCTCAGCGACGCCGCCGGCGCGCTCGGCTCGGGCGAGACGGGGATCGTCGTGACCTCGGCCGGCGTGATCGCCGCCGTCTGCGCCCTGCTCACCGGCGGCGAGGCCGAGGCCTTCGTCCGCTTCAACCGCACGGGCATCAACGCCGGCATCACCAAGATCGCCACCGGCCGCAGCGGCCTCTCGCTGATCTCGTTCAACGAGCACGCGCACCTGGAGGTCCACGGGCGGGAAGTCGTGACGTATCGGTAGGGGCCCCGGGTCCTCCCGCTCACCACGCCCCGAGCAGGTCCTCGGGCGTGATCTGTGCGTCAAGACCGATCTCGGGCTCGAATCCGCTCCGCGAGACCCCGACCAGCCGGGCCTGCTCCGCCCCGGGGACGGCGGCGCGGTGACGGGCGAGCGCGAGGACTTCGGGCGCCGCGAACGGCTCCCGCTCGCGCCACTTGATCGACCCGACGAAGCCGATCGCCGTCGGCCGCGCGGCATCGCCTCCGACTAGGTCGACCTCGACGCTGTTGTGGCGACGCCACCAGCCACCCACCGTGCGAGCCCCACCGAGCGCCTCGCTGCGCTCCGGGTCGGCCAGCAGCAACTCCAGGGCGCGACGGACCAGCGGTTCGATCGCCTTCCCTCGGTACACCATCCAGTCCCGATCGACCCGATCGACAACGGCGTCCCCCCGGCCCCGTGCAAGCTCATCGAGGTGCGGTCCGATGAACCGCAGCCAGAACCGTAGGTACGGATCGACCACCGTGTACCGGGCGCTCTTGCCGAGCGGCACTGTCGAGAACGGCTCGTCGCGCCGCACGATCGCCTTGCCGTCGATCAGGACCTCCAGAGCCTGAGTGATACCCCGCTGGGACACGCCCGCGCGATCCATGATCCGGTTGAAGGTCACCTCTCCTGCGCCAACCGCCTGAAGAACCTTGCGTGGGCTCCCGCCGCCCTGCAACTCGCCGTCGAAGATCCAGAGCGCCTGCACCACCAACGGAGCCTGATCGTCGCGCAACGCGTCGCGAAGGAACTCCTTGCGCGAGGCTCCCGCCGGCCACAGCGCCGCGAGCGCGGGCAGCCCGCCGACCACGAGGTACCGCTCGAACGCGTCGGCGGCCGACGTCGCGCCGCCGAGCCGCCCCACGGTGGCCGGGTCGAGGGGATCGACCCGCAGCTGCCGGGTCGGCCGCCCGTGCAGCGGCGACCGCTCCCGTCAAGCAGCCGCCGCTGCAATTGAGCGCGTCGCCCTCTGCACCGCTGCGGTACAGAACTCGACGCGCTGGCTGGCGGAATCGCCTCGCCCGTCCCCGGCCCTACTTCTTCCCGGGGCGGGAGCCCTTCGCCTTCTTCGACGTCTTCTTCTCGACCTTGACCTTCTTGGTCGCCGTGACGTCCCCCGCCTTCAGGGACACGCTGCGGACCTTGCCGGTCTTGACGAGCTTGCGGTACTTCTTGGCGATCTTGACGCGGACCTTGACCGTCTTGCCGCGGGTCACGCTGTAGGACGCGCGGCCGATCACCACGGTGCGGGTCCGCGCCTTGCGCTTCTTCTTCGATGCGCGCTCGCTCGCCACACCGCGGGTCGACGCGACGCGGACCTTGGCCGTCACCGTCACCGTGCCACGGCAGCGCTCCGCCGCCCGGCAGGTGACCGGGACCGACGCCGTGCTGCCGCTCGTCGCGACCGTCACGCCGCCGAAGCGGAGCGTCGCGGGCGCCGTGTCGGGCTGCGGGGTCGGCGTGACCTTCGGACCCGGGTCGGGGGCCGGCATCGGGTCGGGCGTCGGCGCCGGCGGCGCGAAGTCGGCCGGCGGGGTGGACGGGGTCGAATCCACGGGCGGATCGGGCACGACCGGGGGCGCCGGCGTGCCGGGATCGACCGGGGTGCCGGGATCCACCGGCGCGTCCGGCTCCAACGCCCGCTCGACGCCGATGCTGGCCGTCGAGCTGTTGTTGGCCACGACCGGGTCGAACGTCACCGTCGACACCGTCGCGGTGTTCTCGACGTCGACGACGACCATCGGCGACTTGAGGGTCAGCGACATGCACTCGACGTCGATCGTGACCGTCTGCGCGGCGCCGGTCCCGTTGTAGAGGAAGAAGTCGCGGTTGACCGGCATCGGGATGTTGCCGAGCGAGACCACGCCCGGCGGCAGGTCGTACGACGCCACGATGCCCTCGTAGCCGGCCGGGCAGCTGTTGCCGTCGTCGGCGTAAACCCGCAGCTGCTCGTTGACTCCGGGCCGCAACTCGACCTCGCGCGCGACGTGCTGGAAGTCGAACCGGTGCGTGTGCAGCGGGTCGCCGGCCGCCGCGACGTACGCGCTCAGCAGACGCAGCCCGACGGTCGCCTTCGCGCCGTCGCTGACCGCCTCGACCGTCAGCTCCCAACCGTCA
>JADMKN010000095.1 GCA_015478825.1 Patulibacter sp.
GTCCGTACGCCGCCCTCCGGGGAGGCGACGTGGGGGGTAGACCATCCCGCGTCCTGTAACCGCGGGCGCGGGGCGGGGTGTCTAGCAGCGATGGCGCACGATCTGCAGACCCCGACCGCTCCGCCGCTCGTCGAGGACGCGCCCCTGGCCGACCCCGACATCGCCGCGCGTCCGGCGCCGGTTCCCGCATCGGTTCCCGGGGCCCGGCGCGAGCGTCCCGACCTCGACCGCGACGAGCGCCTGCTGCTGCACGAGCGCGCCACCCGCAAGGGCGTGAACCCGCTGGTCTACTGGGTGGTCCGGGCGTTCTTCCAGCCGTTCTTCCACGTGTACTTCCGGATGCGGCGGATCGGCATGCCGCACGTGCCCAAGCACGGCCCGGTGATCTTCGCGGCCAACCACCGCAGCTTCCTCGACCCGTTCGTGATCGGCGCGCTGAGCCGTCGACCGCTCTACTTCGTCGCGAAGAAGGAGCTCTTCCGCAAGCCGCTGCAGGGCTGGTTCCTGAACAGCCTGGGAGCGTTCCCGATCGACCGCGGCAACGCCGACGGCGACGCCATGAGCACCGCCCGCGCGATCCTCGAACGCGGCGACTGCGTCGTGATCTTCCCGGAGGGCACCCGCACGCGGCCCGGCGGTATCGGCTCGCCGAAGCGCGGCGTCGGACGCCTGGCGCTGGAGAGCGGCGCGCCGGTCGTGCCGGTGGCGGTCCACGGCACCAGCCACATCCGCACGAAGTGGAAGATTCGCCCGCACCGGGTCACGGTCCGGGCCGGCCGGCCGCTGCGCTTCCCGCAGGTCGACGATCCGACCGCCGACCTGGCGCGCGCGGTGACGGCGCGGATCTGGCCGTGCGTCGAGCTGCAGTGGAACGCGCTCGGCGGCCACACGAGCGAGCGGGGGATCGGTGTCGACCGGGCCCTGCTCGACGTGCGTCTCGCGCCCGACGGTGGCCTCCACGGCGGCGCCCCGTCCGGCAACGTTCCCGACCGGGAGGCTCGGTAAGCGGGATCGACGAGCGGCATCCGGGCCGCCGGTCCGTTGCGAATCCCACGCGACGGATAGGCTGATCCGTGTGGACAAGCTGGAGCTCGACGAACGATTCTCGGAGCTCTACCGTGCCCACCTCCGCGACGTCTACTCCTTCGCCTACTACCGGGTCGGCAACCACCACGACGCGGAGGACCTCACCGAGCAGACGTTCCTGCAGGCCTACCGCCACTTCGAGCGTGCGCTGAACGAATCCAACGGACGGCCGCTCCGGCCGTGGTTGATCCGGATCGCGCACAACCTCGCCGCCAACCTGTTCCGGGACCGCTCGCGCCGCCCCCAGACGTCGATCGACGACGACGATACGACGACGGTGCTGCGGGCGTCCCACACCACCGAGGAGCTGGTGGAGGAGCGGGACGAGCTGCGCCGGATCCTCGACGCCGTGGAAGACCTGCCCGACGACCGCCGTGAAGCGCTGATCATGCGATTCGCTCTCGACATGGACAACCGCGAGATCGCCCGGGCGCTGGGACGGTCGGACGGCGCCACCAAGGTGCTGATCCACCGCGCGATCAAGCAGCTCGAGGGCATCGTGGCGACCACGCCCACGCGGGGGAAGCGCTCGTGAGTCACGAGGCCGACGGCGGCATCGACATCGAGGCCCTCCTGCGCAAGGCGATGGCGCCGATCGAGCCGCCCGAGCGGCTCGGCACGCGGTTCGAGGAGACGCTCCAGACGCTGACCGAGATGGCGGCGGACGAGCTGGAGTCGTGGGAGCTGGCGGCGATGGGCGACCCGCGCAACTGGGTCCGGCCCGCGGTCGCCGTCGCGGTCGGCGGCGCCGCGACCACCGGGCTCGCGCTGCTGCGCTGGCGCCAGGTCAGCCGACAGCGGCGGGGCGTCACCGGCGCCACCCCGCTCGATCGTGCGGCCGAGGACGCCGCGCGTGCGGTGCGGCGCGGCTTCGACCGGATCTACCGACGCTGACGTCGCGGGCGGGTGGGTCCGGCCTCCCGGGGACCGCTTCCCCCGCGACGACTGCCTGGTAGCTTCCGCGCGATGCCGACCTGCTACCGCCACCCGTCCCGTGAGACCGGGGTGGCGTGCTCCAACTGCGACCGGCCGATCTGCCCGGACTGCATGACGCCGACGGTGGTCGGGATGCGGTGCCCCGAGTGCGCGAAGGAGAAGACGAAGGTCGTCACCGCGCAGGCGCTGCGCGGGACCGGGTCGATCGTCGTGACCCAGACCCTGATCGCGATCTGCGTGATCGCCTACCTGGCGGGCGGCAACTTCGGCCTGACCGGGGGCGGGGCGAGCGGCGGATCGTGGCTCTACGTCGAGGGTGCGCTGTGGGCTCCGGCGATCGAGTTCCAGCACGAGTACTGGCGCCTGGTGACCAGCGGGTTCCTCCACTCGAGCCTGTTGCACATCGGGTTCAACATGCTGCTGCTCTACTTCCTGGGCAGCGAGATCGAGCGCGAGATCGGCTCCCCGCGGTTCAGCCTCGTCTACCTGACGGCCCTGCTCGGTGGGTCGTTCGGCGCGCTGGTCCAGACCACGTCGGCCCCGACGGTCGGGGCATCGGGCGCGGTCTTCGGGCTGATGGGCTTCATGGTCGTCGAGATGCGCCGGCGGGGGATCAACCCGTTCCAGAGCCAGATCGGTCTATTGCTCCTGCTCAACGTCGTGCTCTCGCTGCGGCCGGGCTCGGGAATCAGCTTCGGTGGTCACCTCGGCGGCCTGCTGTTCGGGGCGTTGGCGGCGGTGGCGCTCTACGAGGGCTCGCGCCGCGGGCCACGGTGGCTCGGCCCGGCGCTCTGCGGCGGGCTCTGCGTGGTCGCCGTCATCGGGTCCATCGTGATGGCTGGCCAGCCGGGGATCACCGACTGAGGCCCGGCCGGCGGGGGATCAGCGCAACCTGATCGCTACCTAAAACTCAGCTTTCGGCTGACGTTCGGTGCCGAGCGTCAGTCAGGGACGCCAGCGCGTACGTTGTCCGTCTTGGCCACTGAAATGGTCAGTACGAGCGGCAAAGCGCCACATTCCGGGGTTCCGAAGCAAAAACTCCGCGATCGTGCGCCGGATGCGCGACGATGTGGCCGTCCGAGCCGATCCTGGTGCGGCTGGACGGGACACCAGATCCAGGGCCCGGGACGGCCCTGTATCGCAACATCGGGAGGAGCGCTCTGCGCGCTCTGACCATCACACACACGCACGAACGACCCCGAGCGGCCTACGCCGTCCGGGGTCGTTTGTTTGGGCAGCGGCGGGCGCTGCCGGGCGCCGCCTCAGCGGCGCCAGTCGAGGAAGCCCTCGCCCGTCTTGCGCCCGAGCTTGCCCTCGGCGACCAGATCGTCGACGGCCTGCGGGACGTCGGCGCCGATGACCTCGCCGATCGCCTTCGACACGTCGAGCCCGACGAAGTCGAGCAGCGCGAACGGGCCCATCGGCTGACCGGCGCCGAGCTGCATGCAGGTGTCGATGTCCTTGGCGGACAGCCCGCTCTGCTCCTTCAGGCGTACGGCCTCGAAGAGGAACGGGAACAGCAGCTTGTTGACGACGAACCCCGGCATGTCGGGCATCTCGACGGCCGTCTTGCCCCACGCGGCGGCGAGTGCGCGCGAGCGCTCCTTCGTCGTGTCGGAGGCGGTCGACGGGAAGATCAGCTCGATCAGCTCCATCTTCGTGACCGGGTTGAAGACGTGCAGCCCGACGAAGCGCTCGGCGGCGCCCGCGCCCTGCGCGAGCTCCTCGATCGAGAGCGACGACGTCGTCGTCGCCAGGATCGCGTCGGCCGGAGCGTGCTCGAGGAGCTGCGCGAAGACGCCGACCTTGGTCGCCGGGTCCTCCGACACGGCCTCGATCACGTAGGTCGCCCGGGTGAGCTCCTGCGGGTCGGTGGTGACCGTGACGCCCGAGACGTCGACGTCCAGCTTGCCGACCTGCTTGTCGATCGAGGCGCGGGCGCGATCCGCGCTCGCCTCCGACCGCGCAAGCAGGATGACGTCGGATGTACGGGCCGCGGTGACGGCGATGCCGCAGGCGATGGTGCCGGATCCGGCGACGGCGACGGTCTCGGTCATGGTGCTCCAGGGTTGCTGACGAGGACGCGAAGTACGGCAGCCTACCGGGAGTCGGAACCAACCCGACGGCCCGTAGGCCCTGCGTGCGGCGCGAGTTTCGGCCGTCAACCCTGGTATGCCGAATGCCCGCCCTGGTATGCAAGCTTGCGGGCCGCGGGTGAAGCGCGCGAAAGCTCCGGTCAGGAATCCGCCGCCAGGCGGAACCCGATCGCGGCGGGCGTCAGGTCGAGCGGCGAGCGCGGCAGCTCGTCGGGCAGCTCGGTCCGGTTGAAGACGCCGGGAGCCAGGTCGTTCGGGCCGCTCGGGTGGAACAGGGCGGCGAGGAGCTGCGCCTGGCCGCGGCCGGCGCCGAGCTCGTACTGCCCGCCGGCGTACGCGCCGATCCCGCCGGCGCGGCAGGCCTCGTAGACGGCCGACAGCTCGGCGAGCGAGCCGATCCGCGAGGGCTTGACGTTGACGACCCGGGGCGGGGCGAACGGCAGCGTGCCGAGGTCGGCCGCGGCCTGCAACGGCAGGTCCCACGTCAGGCGCTCGGCGTAGGGGCGCAGCAGCTCCTCGGTCTCCGGGGTGATCCCGGCGTCCTCGACGTACGCGTCGGGCAGGCCATCCAGCACCCGCTGGTAGGTGTCCGGATCGGCGGGCGTGTCGACGGTGGTGCCGAC
>JADMKN010000096.1 GCA_015478825.1 Patulibacter sp.
GGCGGGCAGGCTCGCTCGCAGCAGCGGATCGAGGTCGCCGAGCAGCACCAGGTTGGCGAGCGTGTCGTCGCGGATCGTGGTCGTGACGCGCTTGCCACGTCCGCCGTCGACCCGCGCGGTGAACGGCGCCCGGGCGATCGCGCGCGTCAGGTCGCGGCGGGCCGAGGTGGTGACGCCGCGGCAGGCGTCCGCGCGGCAGGTCTGCTCCAGCACGCGCGGCACGGCCCGGAAGGTCGACAGCGCGAACGGGTCGTTGCCGGTGACGTCGATCGGCGAGTCGAGCACCAGTCCGGAGACGCGGTCGGGGTGCGCCGCGGCGTAGCGCTGGGCCGTGTAGGTGCCGTACGAGACGCCGACGAGCAGCAGCGACTCGTAGCCGGAGGCCTTGCGCACCGCCTCGATGTCCGCGACGACGTCCGAGGTGCCGTAGTGGGGGACCGCCGGACCGAGCCGGCGCGCGCACGACGCGATCGTGCGCGGGTCGGCGCCGACGGTCTCGACCAGGGCCTCGACCTCGGGACAGACGACCAGGTCCGACGCCCGGCCGGTGCCGCGGGTGTCGATGGTGACCAGGTCGCGGTGGGTCAGGAACGGACGCAGCAGCGGCGCGACGTCGGCGAGCAGCGAGGTCGTCGCCTGTCCGGGGCCACCGGCCAGGAAGACGACGGCCTGCTTGCGTACCGCGGCCTTCTCCTGCCCCACCTGGACGCGGCGCACCGAGAGCTGGACGTCGCCCGGAAGCACGCCGCTGCGGTCGACCGGGACCCGGACGTCGGCGCACTGCGTCGGTCCGAGCTTCGGGATCCCGCAGTTGCGGAACGTGGCGGTCGGCGGCGTCGCGTCGGCGGGGGCGGGCGTCGCCGCCGACGCGCTGGGGGAGAGCCCCGCGACGCCGGCCAGGAGCGGCACGACGAGGGCCAGTGCACCCCGTGGGACGCCGGATCGAAGACGGAGCACACCGGGCACGGTACAGACGCGCCCGGGCGCGGCACGCCGCAGCGCGGCGACGCCCGCGGGCACGGCGCGTACGCCGACGTCGAGGTGGCCTGTCGTCGTATACCCCCTTCTCGGGGGTATCCTCCCGGGCGTTCTCCGCGTCCGGCCGCGCTCACCCGCGCCGTGGCACGCGGTCGTCCTTCACCATCGGAGCCCACGCCTCATGGCCAACGCCGCGTTCACGTCCGAGCCCACCGATCCCGAGGTCCGCGAGGAGATCGTCTCGCTGGTCCGCCAGTTCACCGACGAGCAGATCCTTCCGCAGGCCGAGCACTTCGACTCCACCGACACCTACCCGGAGCCGATGGTCGAGGGCCTGAAGGAGCTGGGGCTGTTCGGCACCACGCTGCCGGAGGAGTACGGCGGGCTCGGGCTGGACCTGCAGACCTACACGCGGATCGTCGAAGAGCTCGCGCGCGGGTGGATCTCGGTCCCGGGGATCATCAACACGCACTTCATCGGCGCGTACCTGCTGATGAAGTTCGGCACCGAGGAGCAGCGTCAGAAGTACCTGCCGTCGATGGCCACCGGCGAGCTGCGCGCGGCGTTCTCGCTGTCGGAGCCGCACTGCGGATCCGACGTGCAGGCGATCAAGACGGCCGCCACCAAGCAGGACGACGGCCGCTACGAGATCAACGGCCAGAAGCTGTGGGTCACCAACGGCCTGATGTCGGGCCTGGTCTTCGTGCTGGTCGTGACCGACCCGACGGCGTCGCCGAAGTACAAGGGCATGACCTGCTTCATCTGCGAGAAGGAGCCGGGCGTCTCGGTCAACACCGGCGAGTACGCCGGCTTTGAGGTCCCGCCGAAGATCAAGAAGATGGGCTACAAGGGCGTCGAGTCCACCGAGCTGGTCTTCAACGGCTACAAGCTCTCCGCCGACCAGATCCTCGGCGGCGAGGAGGGCGGTCTGAACAAGGGCTTCAAGCAGATGATGGACTCGCTGGAGGTCGGCCGGGTCAACGTCGCCGCCCGCGGCGTCGGGGTCGCGCAGCGCGCCTTCGAGCTGGCGATCCGCTACTCGCAGGAGCGCGAGACGTTCGGCAAGAAGATCTCCGAGCACCAGCTGGTCCAGGAGAAGCTGGCCGACATGGCGACCCGCCTCGAGGCCGCGCGGCTCCTGACCTATCAGGCGGCGGAGCTCAAGGACAAGGGCGAGCGGTCCGATCTGGAGGCCGCGATGGCCAAGCTCGCCGCGTCCGAGGCGGGGCACAAGAACGCCGAGGACGCGCTGCGGATCCACGGCGGCTTCGGCTTCTCGAAGGAGTACGAGATCGAGCGGATCTACCGCGACGCGCCGCTGCTGCTGATCGGCGAGGGCACCAGCGACATCCAGCGCCTGGGCATCGCCAAGGGCCTGCTCAAGCGCCACGCGATCTAGTAGCGGGGCGACGCTGGCGGGCGGCGGGGCACACGCTCCGCCGCGACCCGGCGGAGGCTCAGTCGTCGCGGCCGCTGAGCGTCAGCACCAGCGACCGCGCGCCGGCCCGGTCGCGGTGCTCGGCGAGCATGATTCCCTGCCACGTGCCGAGCGCCAACCCGCCGTCGGTCACCGGGATCGTCAGGTCCGGGCCGAGCAGCGCGGTCTTGACGTGGGCGGGCATGTCGTCGGGACCCTCGTAGACGTGCGTCCACGGGGCGTCCTCGGGCACCGCGCGGTCGAGCCAGCGGCCCAGGTCGACGCGAACGTCGGGGCTGGCGTTCTCGTTCAGCGTCAGCGCCGCCGAGGTGTGCCGGCAGAAGACGTGAAGCAGGCCGACGGTGACGCTCGCGAGCTCGGGGACGGCGTCGATCACCTCGTCGGTGATCAGGTGCAGGCCGCGTCGACGCGGGGCGAGGCGGACGGTGCGCTGGACCCAGAGCATCGGCTGCATCGTGGCACGCCGCGGGGACGGGGCGGCGGCGCGGCGACGACGGCCGGTTGCGGGTACGGGCGGCGAGGACCCCCGCATTCGGCGGGGTGACGGCGTGCGGACCCTCGTCACGGACCGCGTACCGGCGTACCGTCGGTCGGTACGCCCTTTCGCCGTGCCCGCGCGCGGCAGACCTCCCGGAGACGCCATGTCGACACGCGCCCCGCGCCCGGACGCCGCGCCCGCAGCCCCGATCTCCCCGTCCCGCACCAGCTCCGGCGCGGTCACGGGTGGACCGGGCGTGCGCCGTCGCCGACGACCGGACCCCGTGCGACCCGCCGGGGGCGTCGCCGCGGTGCTGGAGCCGCTGGTCGACCGGATGTTCGGACGGCTCGGCAAGCGGCTGCCGCTGAACGTGCGGTTCTGGGACGGCAGCCGGCTGCCCGCCGGCGACCCGGCCGCGCCGACCGTGATCGTGCGGGCGCCCGAGGCGCTGACCCACGTCCTGCGCAACCCGGGGGAGCTGGGGATCAGCCGGCCGTGGGTGCTCGGCCTGATCGACCTGGATGGCGACATCGAGGAGGCGCTGCGCCGGGGTCAGGACGCGCGCGGGCTGCAGTTCACCGCGCGCGACAAGCTCGACGCGTTGCGGGCCGCCGTGCGGATCGGGGCACTGCGCCCGGCGCCGCTGCCGGAAGCCGAGGCGAAGGTCCACGGTCGCCGGCACGAGGCCGACCGCGACGCCGAGTCGGTCCAGTACCACTACGACATCTCCAACGACTTCTACCGGCTGGTGCTCGGCCCGTCGCTGGTCTACTCGTGCGCCTACTGGGACGGCACGGAGGACGACACGCTGGAGCAGGCCCAGGAGCGCAAGCTCGACCTGATCTGCCGCAAGCTGCGGTTGCAGCCCGGCGAGCGGTTCCTCGACGTCGGTTGCGGCTGGGGCAGCCTGGTGCTCCACGCGGCGCAGCGCTACGGGGTCCGGGCGGTCGGGATCACGGCGTCGAAGGAGCAGGCGGCGCTGGCGCGGGAGCGGGTTCGCGAGGCCGGCCTGGGGGACCAGGTCGAGATCCGGATCCAGGACTACCGCGCGGTGACCGACGGTCCGTTCGACAAGATCGCCTCGGTCGGGATGTACGAGCACGTCGGCGAGCGGGCGCTGCCGACCTACGCGCGGCAGCTCCACGACCTGCTGCGGCCCGGCGGCATGCTGCTCAACCACGGGATCACCCGGCTGCACGACGGCAAGCAGCGACAGGCGTCGTTCACCGACCGCTACGTCTTCCCCGACGGCGAGCTGCACCGGGTGGCGGTGGTCGTGGACGTGCTCGAGTCCGCGGGTCTCGAGGTCCGCGACGTCGAGTCGCTGCGCGAGCATTACGCGCGCACGCTGCGCGCCTGGAGTCGCAACCTGGCCGAGAACCGCGCCGCGGCGCTCGCCGACGTCGGGTTCCAGCGCGAGCGAGTCTGGCGGCTCTACATGGCGTCGGCAGCGGTGCTGTTCGACGTCGGCCACATCTCGATCGTGCAGACGCTGGCGATCAAGCAGGGCGCGCCGCACGGTCTGCCGGCCACGCGCCGGGAGTGGCTGGACGGCGGGGCATAGCGGGGTCGCTTGTCGAGTTCGTTCCGATAGTCGGAACGAACTCGACAAGCAGTCGGTGGGGTGGGCGGCTCGCCAGGCGGTCGGTGGGACGGGCGACGCGGTACCGTCGCTCGGGATGCCCGCACTTCCGCCGGACGCTCCCGACGCCGACCGCCGCGCCCGGGC
>JADMKN010000097.1 GCA_015478825.1 Patulibacter sp.
GGCATGCGGCCGGCGACCGGGTGGATCGCGTACTTGACCTCGACGCCCTTCTCCTCCAGCAGCTTGGCCATCTCGCGGACGGCGTGCTGCGCCTGGGACACGGCCATGCCGTAGCCCGGGACCACGACGACCAGACGGGCGTAGGCCATTTGGATCGCGACGTCCGACGCGGACGTCGACGTCACGGTGCCGCCGCTGCCCGAGGCGGCGCCGGTCGGGCCCGCGGTCTCGCCGCCGAAGCCGCCGATGATCACCGACATGATCGTCCGGTTCATCGCGATCGCCATCTGCTGCGTCAGGATCGTGCCCGAGGCGCCGACGATCATGCCCGCGACGATCAGCGCCTGGTTGTCCAGCGCGATACCCGCCGCGGCCGCCGCCAGGCCGGTGAAGGCGTTGAGCAGCGAGATCACGACCGGCATGTCGGCGCCGCCGATCGGCAGCACCAGCAGGATGCCGAACAGGCCCGCGAGCACGAGGATGCCGATGATCAGGATCTCGGAGGTCGAGCCCGCGGCGATCGCCACCGCCAACGCGATCGCGCCCACGCCGATCAGGCCCTGGATCGGGAGCTGCAGCTTGCCGAACGAGATCGAGCCACCGTCGATCAGGCCCTGCAGCTTGCCGAACGCGACGTTCGAGCCCCAGAAGGAGATCGAGCCGATGATCGCCGAGAACAGCGAGAAGACGACCACGTAGGTCGGCGTGACGTCGAAGCCACCCGAGTGACGGAACTCCGCCCAGGCGATCAGCGCGACCGCGCCGCCGCCGACGCCGTTGAACAGCGCGACGAGCTGCGGCATCTCGGTCATCTTGACCTTCTGCGCGGCCGGGACGCCGATGGCGGTGCCGATCACGAGGCCGGCGATGATCAGGATCGGGTTGTTGAACGGATCGACCAGCAGCGTCGCGACGACGGCGATCGCCATGCCGACGGCGGCGATCCGGTTGCCGCGCACGGCGGTCTTCGGGCCCGTCAGGCCGGACAGGCCGACGATGAAGAGCGTGAACGCGATGATGTAGAGGACCGACTTGAAGTTCGCGTCGGTCAGGAACGAGGCCACGGGCGTGGCGGGGCTCAGCAGCGTGCTCATCAGACGCCCGCCTTCTTCTCGTCCGCCGCGTCCGCCTTGGGCTTCGGCTTGGCCTTGAACATCTCGAGCATCCGGTCCGTGACGACGAAGCCGCCGATCACGTTGACGACGCCGAAGACCAGCGCGACGAACAGGATGATCTGGGTCCCCACGCCCAGCTCGGGGTAGGTCGCCAGCAGCACGAGACCGCCGAGCACGACGATCCCGTGGATCGCGTTGGTGCCCGACATCAGCGGCGTGTGCAGCGTGTTCGGCACCTTCGAGATCACCGCGTAGCCGACCAGGCCGGCCAGCACGAGGATCGCCAGATTGATCACCAGCGGGCTGGCGCCCGCGGTCGAAGCTGCCGCCGCCAGGACGGTCGGCAGCGAAGTCACGGCAGACATCAGGCTGCGCCCTCCACGGTCTTCTTGGCTCCGGGATGCACGATCTCGCCGCCGCGCGTGACGCAGGCGCCGGCGATGATCTCGTCCTCGAAATCGAGCGCGAGCGACGTATCGCCCGTCTCGTCGTCCTTCTGCGCCATCAGCTCGATCAACGCCTGCACGTTGCGGGCGTAGAGCTGCGACGCGTGCTCGGGCATCTCGGCCGCGAGGTTCAGCGGCGAGTGGATCGTCACGTCGTGCTTGACGACGGTCTGTCCGGGCTCGGTCAGCTCGCAGTTGCCGCCGGTCTCGCCGGCCAGGTCGATGATCACGGAGCCGGGGCGCATGCCCTCGACGGCCTCCGCGGTGACCAGGCGCGGCGCCGGGCGTCCCGGAACCAGCGCGGTGGTGATCACGACGTCGAAGCCCTTGGTCGCGTCGGTCAGCGCCTGCTGCTGCTGCGCGCGTTCCTCCGCGGTCAGCTCGCGGGCGTATCCACCCTCGCCCGCGGCGTCGATACCGAGGTCGAGCCAGGTGGCGCCGAGCGACTCGACCTGCTCGGCCGTCTCGGGCCGCACGTCGTAACCGGTGGTCTTGGCCCCCAAGCGGCGGGCGGTCGCCAGGGCCTGCAGCCCCGCGACGCCGATCCCCAGGACCAGGACCTTGGCCGGCGGGATCGTCCCGGCGGCCGTCATCAGCATCGGGAAGAACCGCGTCGACAGGTCGGCCCCGGCCAGCACGGCCTTGTAGCCGGCGACGTTGGACTGCGACGAGAGCGCGTCCATCGCCTGCGCCCGCGAGATACGCGGGATGGCTTCCATCGCGAACGCGGTCGCGCCCTTGTCGCGCAGCGCCGTCGCCGTGGCCGGCGAGCTCAGCGGCGCGAGGAAGCCGACCAGCACCGAGTCGGCGCCGAGCTTGGCGACCTCGCCGGCGGTCGGCGGCGCGACCTTGACCACGACGTCCCGCGACCACACGTCAGCGGAGATCGTCGCCCCGGCCTGCTCGAACAGCGCGTCCGGGATCAGGGCGTGCTCGCCGGCGCCGGGCTCGACCACGACCGACACGCCCTTCGTCGCGAGGCGCTTCACCACGTCTGGGACCAACGCGACGCGTCGCTCGCCGTCGGCCGTCTCCTTGGGGATACCCAACGTCAAGCTCATGGTCTCACCACGCTCAGATCGCGTGCGAATCGAAGGGACACAGGCTGATCTCCATCATCGTGTAGGTGACTTGCCGGCACCGCGCACCTCGCGCAGCTTGGCCTCGAACCCGCGCGCACGGCCTCCGAGGAGGGCGAACCACGTCCAGGCCACGGCCGAAGAACGCGGAGTATGTCGCAGATCGCGGCGGTGCGACGTGAGGCACGTCGGGGACCCTACCTGCAAAATCAAACCAAAGTTTGGTTGATATGTTGCCCTGGCGTTCGCGGTCCCGCGGAGGTGCCGAGCCCGTCTACTCGGTTTCCGCCATGTTCGGCCGCGCGGCTCAGGCGTCGCCGTCGCGCGGCGTGGGCGTGCCCCACGCGGCGCCGGGGCGCTCGGCGATGGCCCCGGCGGACACGCGGAACCGGTCGACCAGCTCCGCTCCGTCGTGTGGGCCGCGGCTCGGGACGACCGCGGCGGGCTGCAGCCCGCCGAGCAACGACGCCCGAAACCGGCGGATGTAGGCGGCCTCGGAGACCTCACGCGCGCCGATCCGCGCCGTGTGGGGCGTGCACTGCTGCACGTCGAGCACGCGGTACCCGGCGTCCAGCAGCCGCACGGCCGCGCCGAGCACGGCCGCGGTGCCGGCGTCGGGAGCCCGGTGGAACATCGACTCGAGGGTGTGCCCCCGTCCCATCGTCACGCCGAAGGTGCCGCCGACGAGCTCGGGGCCGTCCCAGACCTCGAAGCTGCGCGCGTGCCCCCAACGCTGCAGCTCGCGGTATGCCTGCTCCAGCCGCGGGGTCAGCCAGATCTCGCCGGGATCGATGCCCGGTCGTGTCGCGCAGCGCGACACGACCTCCTCGAACGCCTCGTCGACCGACAGCCGATAGCCCCGCGAGGGCAGGGTCCGCCGCAGCGTCCGCGGCAGCCGCAGCGCTTCGAGATCGAGCACCGCGCGGGGGTCGGCGTGGTAGGCCGCGACCCGGAAGACGCCGTCGTCGTCGCAGGTATCCATCGGGAAGGCGCCCTGCTCGTAGATGAACAGCATGCCCGCGGGATCGAGCATCCACGTGCCGTCGTCGTTCTGGGTGGCGGTCACGGAATCCACCGTCGTCCCACCGTACCGGACGGCCTGCGCTACGACCGCCGCTCGTCGACGAAGAGCGTCTGGGTCGCGGTGCCGAACCGGCCCGCCGCGTCGTGCAGCTCGGTCGTCGTCAGGCCGGTGCCCTGGCCGTCGATCTCGGTCCGCGGGCGCAGACCGATCCACTGTCCCGCCGGGTCGCGGTGGAAGCTCACCGTCAGGTCGCAGTTGACGAACAGGTAGTCCTCGAAGCTCACCGGGTGGGCCAGGCCGTTGCCGAAGTCGGCGGCCGCGGCCGCACGTTGCGCGCCGGACGGGGCCTCGTTCTCGACCAGCGGCAGCGCCAGTCGCAGCCACGCGGCGGCCTGCGCGGTGACCGAGCGCAGCGACCCCTCGACCGGCCGGATCTCGATCGCGGTCGGGTGGAAGCTCGCGTCGGTCCGCGGGTCGATGCCGTCCGCCCTGATGCTCTCGGTCGACGCGGCGAGCCCCTCGGGGGGCGGCAGCTCCGGCCACGGCATCCCGACGCCGCTCGGCAGGGCGATCGCGGCGCGGCGTAGGAGCACCGCCCGGACCTCCATCACCACCCGGTCGCCCGCCAGCAGCTCCCCGTGGACGATCTGCAGTCGCCGTCCGGGCTTGCGCACCGACGTTCGCACCGTGACCGAACCGAGCGGGACCGGCCCGAGGAAGGTGAACGCCAGCGAGCTGACCCGCTGGTCGTCGGACGCCGCGCGCCGCTCGACCGCCCGCGTCAGCAGGGCCGCCGGGGCTCCCCCGTGCGCCATCGCCGCGTCCCACGGGCCGCGGGCCGCCGGCGTCAGCGTGAGCTGCTCCGTGACCACGCCGCCGGAGTCGTTGGGTAGGGTCGCCCCCTGGACCGCGACGGCGGTGATCGCCTCGGCGCTCATCGACCGAGCTCCGCCCGCTCGGCAAGCTCGATGATCACCTGCGAGAGCTGGCCG
>JADMKN010000098.1 GCA_015478825.1 Patulibacter sp.
GCGGCGCCGCCTCGGCGACCGCGGCGCCGAGGACCGCGAGTCCGCGTGCGGCCCTACGCCGTCCCCGGGTGGTTCAGGGTGATCTTGCGGTGCTGGATCAGCCAGTCGCCGTCCACCCGCTCGACGACGTCGTCGGAATAGCAACTCCAGCGGTTCTTGATCTCCGGCGGGTCGGAGACCTCGGTGACGAGGAAGTAGAAGCGCACGCGCCGCCGCTCGGGGTGCCCGCCCTCGTCCGGGTCGACCAGGAACGTCGTGATGTGGTGCTGCCGCGTCGCGTTGACGGGATCGCTCGGCCAGGCCTTCGCGGCGGTCGCGGTCTCGGCCGCGCCGCTGATGCTGCCGTCGAACCGGATCACCTCGGCGTCCGACGTGAAGCACGCCGTCGCCCCGTCCGGATCGCCGTTGTTCAGGGCCCAGACCATACGGTCGTAACGCTCACGGATCAGCACGCGATCCTCAACGGTCAGTTCACTCATTACTGGCTCCTCTCGGGGACCTTGACAAAACCCTGTCGCTGACGGGATGCGCCCCGGCGCGGTCACGCGGACCGCGCCGGGGCACCCGACGCACGCTCGACGCCGGGTCTACGGCACCGGCACGCGTTGCTCGTCCGGCTCGACCATGGTCAGCTTCGCATCGGGGCCGTCCGGCGCCTGCGGACCCGACGACCCTCGGTCGCCGCGCAGCTTCTTGCCGAGCCAGCGGACCTGCTCGCCGACGGCGACCATCGCGCCGTCCGGCTGCAGCAGCACGGTCAGGATCAGCAGCACGCCCGAGACCATCGCGAAGTAGTCGTCGAAGCCGCCGATCCCGCTCAGCATCACGTACATCACGCCGCCGGAGGCGATCACGCCGGCCATCACGCCACCGGCCACGCTGGCGATCCCGCCCAGGTAGACCATCGTCAGCAGCGTGATCGACGGCAAGGCCGAGAACTGTCCGCTGCCGAAGACGATGAACGGGTTGGAGTACGCCAGCAGGCCACCGCTGATCGCGGCGATCACCCCGGCGATCGTGAACGCCTGCAGCTTGACCGCCGAGACGTTCACGCCCGCGACGGCGGCGGCGCGCTCGTTGCTGCGGACCGCGAGCATCCGGCGGCCGATCCCGCTGCGCCGGATGTTGCCGACGGCGATCGCGACCACGACCAGGGTGAACAGCACGACCAGGCCGTACCGCACCGGGTGCTCGAACGGGTCGACCGAGGCGCCGAACAGCGACGCCGACGGGACGGCCATGCCGTCGAGACCGCCGGTCCACCCCTGGTTCTGGAACAGCACCGCGTCGACCGCCACTGCCGCGCCGAGCGTCACGACGGCCAGGCTGAGACCGCGGATGCGCAGCGCCGGCAGACCGAGAAGCGCGCTGATCGGCGCGATGATCGCCGCGCCCGCGATGATCGAGAGCGGGAACGGGAACCCGAGGTCGGCGGCGAGCTTGACCGTGACGAACCCGCCGATCCCCGCGAACGTGAGCTGCATCAGCGAGATCTGGCCGACGTAGCCGGTCAGGACGACGAGCGAGAGCGCGAGGATCGCCGTGGTCAGCGAGGTCGCGAAGGCGGCCTGGTAGGTCCCGTTGAACATCACCAGCGCCACGACGGCGACGACGACCGAGATCGCCATCAGCGGCCAGCGGTAGTCGCCCGCCGGCGCCTTCGGCGGCCGACCTTCGGAGAGCGCCCCACGGGTCGGGAGCGCTCGACCGGCGAAGATCATCACGACGATCACGACGACGAACGGCGCGGCGGTCTGAACGCCGGGCTGCTCCCACGTGTTGAGCAGCGTGGTCTGGATCCAGCCGATCGCGAACGCCGCGGCGGTGGTGACGCCGAACGACGCGAAGCGGCCGACGAGCGCCGCGGCCAGGGCCGGCAGCACGAGCATCGGCATCGTCGCCGAGTCGAGCGTGGTGATCGACGCGATCAGGATGCCGGCCAGGGCCGCGAGAGCGGAGCCGAGGGCCCAGTTGATCGACGCGATCAGCGTCGGCGAGAAGCCGAGCAGCGACGCGCCCATCTCGTTCTCGGACGCGGCCTGCGTCGCGAGACCCAGCCGCGTGAACCGGTAGAGCGCCCAGAGCGCGGTCGCGACCACGACCGCGGTGCCGAACATGTAGAGGCGGTCGGCGCCCACGTTGGTATCGCCGCCGACCGCGACGCTGCCGGTCGGGAACAGCGACTCGACGGGGTTGGAGGCCTCGCCCCAGATCAGCGAGGCGAGGCCCTGGAGCGCGACGAGCAGACCGAGGGTCACGACGACCTTGCCCAGCACCGGCGCGTTGCGCAGCGGTCGGACGACGGCCACCGCGAAGACCACGCCGAAGGCGGCGGCGCCCGCGATCACGATCAGCAGCGCCGCCAGCTTCGACGAGCCGTCGGTCATGAGCTGCATGTAGCAGTAGGCCGCGAACATCGCGACCCCGCCCTGCGCGAAGTTCAGGATCCCCGATCCCTTGTACATCGCGACGATGCCGTTGGCGAGCAGCGCGTAGGCCGCGCCGGACCCCAGGCTCAACAGCAGGTAGACGAAGATGTCAGGCATCGGAACGCCCTCCCCCTGCTCCCGCAGGCTGTTCGGCTTCTGATTCGAGGCGGTCGTAGGCGAGCTCGCCCATGTAACTGGCGGCCAGCAGGTCGCGGTCCTCGCGCAGCTCGGTGGCCTGCCCGGAGATCACGACGTGGCCGCGATCGAGCACGAGGGCGCGGTCGGCGACGTCGAGCGCCAGGTCGACGTGCTGCTCGACGAGCAGCACCGCGGTCCCGGTCTCGCTCGCGATCCGCCGCACGACCGGCAGCATCCGCTGCACGATCAGCGGGGCCAGGCCGAGGCTCATCTCGTCGACCATCAGGACCTTGGGACGCATCGCCATGGCGCGGCCGACGGCGAGCATCTGCTGCTCGCCGCCGGACAGCAGCCCGGCGCGACGGTCGAGGATCTCGCCGAGCGCCGGGAAGTAGTCCAGCACCTGCTTGAGGGTGCCCTCAGCATCGCGCCGCGGCACCGCCAGGCGCAGGTTCTGGCGCACCGAGAGCCCGTAGAACAGCGATCGGTCGTCCGGCACGAAGGCCACGCCGGCGCGCGCCGCGAGGTGCGGACGCCCGCCGCGGACGGTGGCGCCGCAGACGCTGACCTCCCCGGCCATGGGCTTCAGCACGCCCGACAGCGTCAGCAGCGTCGTGGTCTTCCCGGCGCCGTTGGGCCCGAGCAGGGCCACGACCTCCCCCTCGTTGATCGAGAGGCTCAGGTCGCGGACGGCGGGAACGCCGGCGTAGCCGGCGGTCAGCCGCTCGCACTGGAGGGCGACGCTCATGCGGTCTCCTTGTCTCGGTCGGAACCCGTGTGGTCCTGGTCGCCGAGGTAGGCCTCGATCACCGTCGGGTCGTTGCGGATCTGCTCCGCCGTCCCGGACGCGATCACCTTGCCGAACTGCAGCACGTGGATCGTGTCGCAGACGCCGAGCACCAGGCCCATGTCGTGGTCGACGAGGGCCACCGTCAGGCCGGACGCGACGATGCTCTTCAGCGTCGCGCCCAGCTTCAGGCTCTCCTCGGAGTTCAGGCCGGCGGCCGGCTCGTCGAGCAGCAGGAGGTCGCCGCCGCCGGCGATCGCCCGCGCGATCGAGACCAGCTTGCGGTCCCCCAGCGACAGCTCCGGCGGGTGCGCGGACGCCAGCGACGTCAGCCCTACCAGCTCGAGCGCCTGCTCGGCGGCCTCGAGCGCCCGGCGCGTGGCCCGCGGGTCGATCATGTCGCGGACGAACGACCAGCGACGCGTCGACTCCGCCGCGATCAGCAGGTTCTCCTGCACGGTGAACTCGTCGAACAGCTCGAGGCTCTGGAACGTCCGGCCGATCCCGCCCTGGGCGCGCCGGTGCGGGGCCCACCTGGTGATCGACGCGCCGCCGAGCGTGATCTCGCCGGTCGACTTGACCAGGCCGCTGACCGCGTCGATGAAGGTCGTCTTGCCGGCGCCGTTGGGCCCGATGATGCCGGTCAGCCGACCGTGCTCGACGGTCAGCGAGGCCGAGTCGACCGCGGTCACGCCGCCGAACCGGACGGTCAGGTCCTCGGTCGCGAGCGCTACCGACGACGTCATGTCCCCCACCTCGTTTCGGGCGCTCGAAGCCGTGAACGGCCTCGCTGCTGGATCTCGCGTTGTCTGTTCATCGCCGCTCGTCCTCGCTCTCCTGTCCGCGCTCGCCGAACCACTGTCCGATCGAGCGAGACCTGGCCAACCGTCACCATGTGACCGCGATCACTCTACCAACCATTCGGTAGATGTCAACGCCCATGCGGTGCCGCGTCGAAGACGTCGCGCCGCCGCGTCCTCCCTAGCCGTGGTCGATGCTCCAGCGGACCATCCGCCGCATCGGCTCCATGCCGTCGTGCGGCAGCGCAAGCGTGCGGCTGCCGTCGTCGACCTGCAGCCCGTCGAGCGTCGGGCGCAGCGCCTTGACCACCTGCACCCCGTTCAGGACCAGCGCATCCCGCAGCTCGTCCTGCAGCCGCTGGGGGTAGACGCCGACCGTCTGCGTCGCCTCGCTGAGCCAGCCCGTGACCCGGTCGATCTGCTCGACCGGCACCAGGTTGACCACGCGGTTGGCGAGCTGATCGGCGATCTCGTTCTCAGGATGGCCGCTGTGGCCTTTG
>JADMKN010000099.1 GCA_015478825.1 Patulibacter sp.
CCAAGGGCGAATCGGTCCGCCTGGCGTCGATCTTCACCGAGTACGACGCGCTGCAGGCGATCCTCTCGTTCGCGAAGGCCGGGAGCGAAAGGAATCAGGGGCTTGCGTCCGACGTCACGGCCACCCTCAACTGGCACCGCAACTGGCTTTTCCTCGGCGATTCGTTCCCGGATTGGCTGCCGCGCGTGCGGCTGCTGTTCAACGCGAGCAACGCGGCCAACCGCTTCGAGACGTCGCGCGATGCGAGCCAGATCGCCGTTGACCGGCGCTTCGACTGGCCGGAGCAGGCGCTGCTCGACGCGCTGGGGATCCAGCAGTTCGAGTGCGACCTGGCCGAGTTCGGGGCGTACTTCACCAAGGCGAGCAGCGTCCGGGGGGACGACGAGCGTGTCGACAGTCACCTCGATGCCGTCCGCGAAATCCTCTCCGTACGGTGACATGAGCATCGATCAGATTGCCTGGGTCGGCCCCCGGCCCCTCCGTGAGACCGACGCCCTGATCGGGCGAAGCCGCGAGGTCCGCGAGCTCGTCGACCGCTGCCGGACCTACGACGTGATCCTGGTCACGGCCCCCAGTGGCGTGGGCAAGACCTCCTTCGTGCAGGCCGGCGGGCGGGTCGCGCTCGAACGGGCGACGTATCGGCTTCCCACGCCGATCGCGTGGCGAGAACTGCTCGACGATCCGGCCGTCCACGCCAGGCGCGGGCAGCCGGTCGCCGAGCAGGCCACGGCCCTCTACCTCGCCTTGGTCGGCGCCCCGCTGGTCGAACCGGGTGCCAGGTTGCCGGACCCGGTCGAGGTGCTGGACACGCTTGCCGGCGAGCGACGGATGGCGGTGATCCTCGACCAGGTTGAGGAGCTGCTCCGCTTCAATCCGGCGCTCGGCCGCGAGCTGCTGAGGATTGCCGGCGAGACCGCGCGGGACGGCCGGGTCCCGCACGTGATCGTGGCGCGTGCCGAGTACCAGCACCAGCTCGCCCCGGCGGAGGTCCGGGGCGCCAAGGTCTGGCCGTTGTACCTCAACGAGATCCAGAGCCCGAAGGCGCTCGCCGAGATCGTCACCGTGCCGGCGGCCGCGGCCGGGGTCGACATCGCCGAGGACTCAGTCGAGCAGATCATGACGTGGTGGTACGGCGCACGCCGTGACGCGACGCGAGACCGCGAGCAGGGGTCGGAGCTGTTCGGCGGCGTGGGGCTGCTGCACCTCCAGGCGCTGCTCTGGTCACTGCGTGCGTGGGCGGTTGACGCGGGCCTGACAACTCGGATCGACGCGAGCCACCTACGGGAGTTCGCTTCCGCGCGAGGCCAGGTGCGACACGTCGACGACGACGACGATCGTGTCGGCGGCCGATTGGTCGAGGATGCGGTGATCAGATACGTGGCCGACGCAATCGCCGCGGCCGCGCACGCGCCATCAGTCCGCTACGCGGATTCGTCCGAGCGAAAGCTCGAGTGGCAGAACGGTCCTCGGTTGGCCCTCGCTCGCGTCGCCGAAGTGCTCTCGTCCGGGGGATACAAGGTTCCGCAGTCCTTCGAGTCCCTGCTCGCGGTCGCCTACAGCCCCGAGCTGACCCAGCGTGGTGCGCGGCAGTTCGCGCGGGCGGTGGTTCGTAACGACGAGCGGTTCGGCGGGAAGACCGTCACCGGGGCGGGCATCGCCGCTCACTGGCCGGCGCGGCAGGTCCTCCACGAGATGCGGGACGCGCTGCGGTCCGCGCTGCAAGCGATGAGCGTTAGCGAGGTCAACATCCTCCGGGAATACAACATCACCGACCAGCCGGTCTACGAATTGGTGCACGACGGCTTCGGTCCGGCGCTGGCGAAGTGGTCGCACACCTTCGTGGAGACGCCGATTGCGTCGATCGGCGTGATCGCCGAGCAACGGGGAGAGGCGATCTGGCAGGACCTGTACCCGGAGGTCTTCGTCGCGGCCGACGGAACCGTTGCTCCTGCGTGGGGAGCGGTTGCCGTGACTCGCGAAGACGGTGAGGACGTCGCGACGATTGACGCCGCGCGCTGGGCCTCGTATTACGTTGGGCCCCCCAGAGGGGCTGGGCGGCTTCGTCTCGAACGGCTGGTCTTCCGCGACTGCGACTTCACGGGGGCGGCGTTCGTGGCATGCGACCTACGGCGGGTGCGCTTCGAGCGGTGCACGTTCCTCGGAGCCGTGATGATCGGCTGTGCCTTCGACGGCGTGACATTCGCGACGGCGGACGACCATCCCGGGTCGCTCGATCTGCTCACCGTGACGGACCCCCACCCCGACGCACGAGTGACGTTGCTCGGCGGGAGTCCGGTCAACGGCCTGTTCCTCCAAGGACTGCAGGGCGGCGATTGGCGGCTTGACGACTGTCAGGCCGAGCACGTGCAGGTCACGGCGAGTCGGGAGACGCGGGTGACGATCAACGGGGGGAACTTCGCGCACCTGACCGTGTCGGGACCCGTCGAACTCGTAAGGTCGGGGGATCCGTCGTTCCGCTGGTGCCGGTTGCCGGGAGACGCGGACCCGAGCGGCTGAGGGGCCGCGTCTCACCAGTCACATTCGTCGGACACCGTCGGGTCCGAGAGCGCCGGCTCGACGCCCTCGACGTGCACGCGGCCGTCACGGCCGGCGGTGTCCGTCTCGCGGAGGAGGGCCAGGCCCGGCACGGCGACGAGGTCCGGGTTCGGTGCCGCATCGATCCCGGCCCAAAGGTTGGCGGGGAGCGCGGCCGCCCCGGTCGTCGTGAGGTGCTCGGTCTGTGCTCGAACGAGACCGAGGAGCCCCGACGGAGACTCGAGCGCGGACTCCAGCCGCTCCACGGTGGCGCCCGGTGGCACGAGGGCGTGGGCCGAGTCGTCGAACCGCGCGGCAAACGACTGCTTGTGACCCGCTCTCGGCTCGATCGGGCCTGCCGCCCGTACGACCACGGCCGGCCAGCGGTCCCAGCGCAGGATCGTTTCGACGCTCGTCGAGACGCCGATGGTCATCAGACGCGGCGCGGCGTCGATCGCCCCACCGTCGAGTGCCGCCTCATGCGCCAACCGCGCGACGACGCCGCCGGCTCCCGGGGCGGTGGGGGCCATAGCAGCGATCGCCCGCGCCAACGCGCTGAGCTCCGCACTGCGCCGGGCCCAGCCGCGCGTGCGGACGGATCGTCCGCGTTCCCATGCCCCGGGGTGCAGCTCCACCGTCAGCCCCACGTCTTCGAGGCCCCATGCTGCGACCAGCTCGTCGAGGTCATCGAGCGTCAGCGTCGATCCGGACACGAGTCTGTGGGGGGCCTTCTCGTGCGCGGTCACCGACAGTCGCGCGCCGATGTCGACCGGCAACGGCAGTCGCAGCGGACGACCGTCGTCGAGGACCCAGGAGACCTGGCCCGGGACGTACCACGGCGTCGCGACCGCGTCCGCGTTCGGTTGGTCCGCGGAGGACCGCCCGGACTTGCGTTTCGCCGGTGTCGATCGTGCGAGCGACTCGGCGCGGACGGCCGGTCGGCCGGCCAGTGTCGCGGGGTGCACGTAGGTGACCGGGACCGACGCCGCTCCCGGGATTTCGGCTCGGGCGGCGGTAAGCGCGCGCTCCCACTCCCAGAGCGTGATTCGGTGATCTCGCCGCTCGGCCGCGAGCGGGCCTTGCATCTTCTCCACGAGGCTCGTCAGCCACGGTTGGGCGTGGTGGAGCCCGATCGACTCACCCTGGAACCCCGCCACGATCCCGTGACCCTGCCGGGCGAGGGCAGCGACCAGGCTCCTACGGCCTTCGTCCCAGGGGTCGGCGTACGCGGACCCGCAGCTCGCCACGATCACCACCGGGACGGCCGAACGAACGCCTTCGACGAGTTGATCGGCATCGATCCAACCTCGGCCACCGTCATCGATGCCGCCTGTTCCACCGTGGCCGCCGACCACCAGCAGGTCATGCCGGTTGGTTGCGATCTCTTCAAGCTCGCTCAATACGGGCAACGCAGCGCTGATCGGCAGCCCTTTCATTGCGTCGGTCAGATTCGCGGCGAATTCGCGACCGTCGCCAGCGCGTCCGAAGTACGCGAGCGCCGCGCGGTAGACGCCGGGATCGCGTGCGCCGAGTGGGGGCCGTGAGCGGGCGGCCGGGGGCGTCAGGAGATCGGCGGTCCGCACGATCGAGACGCCGGCCGAGACGAGCGGACCGCCGCGCGTGCTCGGCCAGGTCGCGGTCTCGAACGGGACGGCCGTCATACGGTCGTCGGCTCGGCAGACGATCCTCAGGTGGTGGTCACCCCGCCGGGCGCCGGTCAGGAGCTGCGTCAGCTGCTGTTCGCCGACGCCCTCGGCCAGCCACGAGCCGACCAGGTCGGCCCAAATCCGCGTCGGTTCGTCGCCAGGGAGGTGACGAGGAGCGTTCGGCCATTCGGCCTCGAGCCTCGGCCCGCTGGCGGAGTTGGCCGCGAGCCAAAGGTACGGATCGGGTCGTCCGGTCGACGGGCACTCCACACCGACCGCCAGCAGCTCCGACGTCGCGACGCCGGTCGGCACGCCGTCCTCGACCGGTTCGGTGACGAGCTCGGCGTCGAGTACGACCCGGCAGCGCCGCCACGACCAGTTGCAGCGGAGCTCGACCAACAGGCAGGGAGACGTCACAGTGCACCGAGTTCGACGACGGGCTGCGAGCCGTGACGGACCACACGATCGTCTACCCGCCTGCGGGGCGCGGGAGGGGCGGACGAGTAGCCGAGCGCGAGCACGCCGACCAGATCGCCGCGCATCCCGAGATGCTCGCGTATCGCGTCCTCCGCGATCAACACGTCGCCCATGAAGACGCCACGGAGCCCTTCGTGCTCGGCGGCGAGCCACATGCTCTGCACCGAGGCGCCTAGCCCGAGCATCTCGAGCCCGTACCCGACTAGGGCGTTCTCGCGCACGTCGGGATCAGCCGTCGCGATCGTGCGGCGACCGTCGCTGAACCGGCCGCTGTTCTCCAAGAAGATCCCGAGCGGGACGGAGGCGAGCACGTCGGCCGACTCGCGGACCGTCGCCTGCCAGTTCGGTCGCGGCCGTCCCGTCGTCGGGTCTATCGGCACGTACTGGTCGGCCCCTTCAGCGTGCGCAACCGCGGTGGCGAGCGCGCTGAGCAGTGGGCGCCGGTCGACGACGTGCAGCCGCCACGGCTGAGCGTTCTTGGACGACGGCGCGGCGAGTCCGCATCCGACGATCCGATCGATCGTCGAAGCGGGGACGGGCCGGTCGGAGAAACCGCTGCGAATGCTCCGGCGGCGGCGGATCAAGTCGATCATCGTCCTGGCAGGGTATCGACGTACACTTGCCCGGGCTGGAATGATCCCGATACATGGCCGGCGCTCTAGACACTGCGATCGATCGGATCCGCCGCGTACTGGACGGACGGCGGGTCGTGTGGTTCGGAATCCGCGGCGAGGACGGCGAGGCCCTGCTCCAGCTGCCGGAGCTGGCGGCGAGCTATGCGGTAATCGCTCCCGTCCGCAGTGGTCGGCTGCATCGCGACGCGAACGTCGTTCTGGAGGGGCTTTCCGGCGTGCGACCGGACCTCGACCGGTACGACATCGACCTGGAGCCCGACGAGTACACCCGCGAGTTCCGTCGCCGTCTGCTGCGCGAGGTCAGCGGCCGTTCCGTGCTCGTCACCTATCGGCCCTCGGCGCTCGTCTCCGCGCTCGCGTTCTCGATGGCGGACACGCTGACACTGGCCGGCATGTTTAAGGATCGGCAGAGCGCCTTCGAACACAAGCCGTGGGTCGAGCGGTCGCTGGTCGAGCGCGGTGTCGCGGACCTGGGGTGGCGGTACGTCGCCGACGAGCATCGGTCGCGGGTCAAGCGTCTGCTCGAGGACGGGCCCCAGATCCTGCGCGCCAGCCGCACCTCGGGCGGCGTCGGGATCGTTCGGGTCGACGACGAGGACGATGTCGATCGCTTCTGGCCGACTCAGCCGGACTCGTTCGTGGCGGTCGCGCCGTACCTGGACCAGGCGATCCCGGTCAACGTGTCGGGATGCGTGTTCGATGACGGGGAAGTGCTCCGCCACGCGCCGTCGGTACAACTGATCGGCGTTCCCGGCTGTACCGATCGGCCGTTCGGGTACTGCGGCAACGACTTCGGCGCGGTGAAGGGCCTCAGCGCTCGTGCGGTCGAGCGGCTGGACGCGATGGTGGTCGCCGTGGGCCGGTGGCTGCACCGGGAGCGGTACCGCGGGGCGTTCGGGCTCGACGCGCTGATCGACGGTGATCGCGTGCTCTTCACGGAGATCAATCCGCGGTTCCAGGGGTCGTCGGCGCTCTCCGCCGAGCTGGCCGGGGAGCTTGGCGTGCCGGACCTGTTCCTGGACCACCTCGCGGCGATGCTCGGGGCGCCCGGGCACCAGACGGGGCTGAGCCTGCCCGAGTGGGTGAGCGCCCAACCCACGCGGTCCCAGGTGGTGGTGCATAACGTCGGATCCAGCTCCTTGCGTCGTGCCCCCGACGCCACGCCGGCCCCACGCCACGTCGTCGCGCGCTTCGACCAGATGCCGGATAGCCGGCTGGAGCTCCGGCCGGGGGCCTCGATCGGCCGCTTCATTGTCGAGCGCTCGGTCACGATCGACGGCACGCGGATCGACGCCGAGAGCACACGACTGGTCGCGGCCCTCCAGGACGCGCACGTACCGGCTTACGAGCCGGCCGTGGTCGACTAGCGCGCGCGGGACAGCAACTCGTCGATGATCGCCATGCGCACGGACAGGGCGACCTCGCCGTGACGGAAGTACGCGGCCTGCGGCAGCTCGTCGACGTCGACGTCGATCTCGTTGACACGCGGGAGCGGCGTGAGCACGTGGGGTGGGTCCGCGAGCGACCGCAGGAGCTCCGGCGTGATCCGGTACGCGGCCTGCTGCTCCTGGCTCAGGTGCCCGATCCGCGTGGGGGCCGGAAGGCCGGTGGCGTAGACGACATCGAGGTCCTCGATGCGAAGCTCGACGGTGCGCTCGACGCGGTGACCGGCGGCGTACAGCGGAGCCGCGAACGGTTCGGGCAGGTCCAGCCCGTCCGGGGCGATCAGCCGCACCGTCACGTCGTCGAAGCGGGCGAGGGCCACGGTCAGGGAGTGCGCGGTGCGCATGCCGTGGAGGTCGCCGACGATCCCGATCCGAACCCCATCGATCGCGCCGCGCAGGGCCCGGATCGTCGCCAGGTCGATCAGGGCCTGCGTCGGGTGCTCGACGTCACCGTTCCCGCAGTTGACGATCGGGAGGCCGGTCCGCCGCGCGACGGCTATCGCCTCGGGGTGGCGGACCAGCAGCAGGTCGCACCACGAGGCGATCGACCGCAACGCGTCGTCGAGGCGCTCCTCGGCCTCCATCAACGCCGTATGCCGGGGAGCGAGGACGGTCGTCGTGCGGGCCCCGAGCCGCGCCGCCGCCGCTTCGAAGCCGACTCGGGTGCGGAGCGAGTCCTCCCAGAAGACGAGGCCGAGAAGCGCCGTCGGGTGATGGCGTCCACGCCCTTCGCGGTAACCGTCGGCGGTATACAGGAGCCGTTCGACACGTTCCCGCGTCAGCTCGGACGCGCTCAGCAGACCCGGCACGGACGGAGCGTGAGGTCGTCGTCGGGCCCCGAGTAGAACCCGCTGGCGTCGGGCAGCGTCACCGTGTTGTGGTGACACGCGATGCAGCGGGGCCCCGGACGGACGCCGTTGTCGGCGCGCTCGCAGATCTCCAGGGTCCGTTCGTAGATCTCGACCATCTCTTCGAGGCTCGCGGGCGGCGCGTCGCGCATCGGGGTGGAGGCATGCGGCCGGAAGGCGCTCAGGACGGGGATGGCGCCGCGGTCGACCAGGTCCTGGACGCCTTGCAGGGTGCTCTCCATCGGTTCGATCGCGGCCCCGAATACCACGAGCGACTGGACGAAGCCGACGTCGAACGCCTCGACGGCCCGCTCAATGTAGTCGAGGGTGTGCTCGCGGCCGACCCTGGCCTTCGCCGGCGCGATCTGCTTGGTGCGGGCGGGGTCCGACACCTCGAGGTTGATCGAGAGCATGTTGATCCCCAGCTCACGGAGCCGGAACGGGTGGTTCAGATCCTTCCGCGGCGGGAGCATGACGTCGACCGGTAGCGGCGAGTGCTCCGCGAGGTAGCCGTACACCCCGTCGATCCAGGCCTCGTCGTCGCTGCCCGGTCGGCCGGGCCGATCGGGAATCGGGGCCCGCGGCGTGCCGCCGCTGACGAGCACGTGGCGTGCCGGGGCCTGCGGGTCGACGGCCGCTGCTTCGATGACCTCCAGCAGATGCTCTTGACGCTTCTTGCGGTACTGGAACTCGTACGGGAGGTCGCAGAACTTGCAGCGCCACGCGCAGCCTCCGATCGGCGAGACGCGGCAGCGGTCCGTGTGCGTGACGCCGTAGTTGGTCATGGGCTGGAGCGTGTCGTCGTCGCGATCACGCACCGTTCGGTCCTGGAAGGCCGGGACCGGCACCACCGTCAACGGGACGTCGCCGTCACTCGTGGTCACGACGTATCCGTCCGATCCGTGCCGGAAGGCGGGCAGGTCGGCGTCTTCGCCCTGCGGGGCGTTGACGTAGAGCTCACCCGGGAGCACGAGCGACACGCCGCTGGTGGTCGCGTACTCCGCCAGGGTCATCGGACCTTCGAACTGCTCGTGCCAGGCGCGAGCCGCGGACGGGTCTATCCGGACGCCGTCAGCGAGCAGGCGGAACTTGAGACGCTCCAAGCGCGTGAGAGCCATGTGTGGAGACTAAGCGGCTATGCGGCGTAAGCGCTTGGCGACCGAACGGTCCGGACAGTCTTCGGTACGTTTGAGGGTGGTCACGCGAGATGCACCGGGGGCATCCTCCTGTGTGAGGGAACGACGCGACGCCGGGGTCGGTGGAGCCGGGGGGGGCAATCAGGCACTTTTCGCGAGAAGTGCCTGGATCGTCTCGGAATCGCCGAGAATCGCCCAGGATGTCGGTCGGCCGGGTAGTTCCGACCTGCTCAAGAAATCCCTGCAAATCGTAATCTTTCTGGTGCTCCGAATCGTCCAGCCCCCTCGCTTGCCATGCAGAAGGTCGTTGATTCTAAAAATCCCTGCAAATCAGCACCTTTTCGTGGGCCGATGTAGACAGATAGGTGCAAGTTTCGGCGTTTTTTCAGGCACTGGTGCCTGGATGCAGCCGGATCGGCGGGAATCGCAACGGATCGGGAGGGTGTGCGACAGCGCCGCCTCCGGGAACCGGAGGGCAACAGGACGCGAGACGTCGATCGCTAGGACCTCGCCGGTACGGAGTCGTCCCGGTTCGCGGGGCGCGCGCGATGTTGCGGGCGTTATTCGGCAGTCGTGTCGAGTTCCCGCTCGGCCGGTTCGCGCTCGACGGTGGTGGCTCGACGTCGTCTCGGTGGGCGGGCCGGGTCAGCTGGTTGCCGTGGCGGTCGTCGGAGCGTTCGGATTTCGCAGGATGCTAGGTTGACGCAGATGCGCGGCTTCCGCTTCTTCGTCTAGCAGCAACGTCGGTTCCCCCGGAATCGCCCCACGGCCTTGGCCGTGGCGGCACTCGTTGCCCGTTACGAAGACGGAAGGACCCAGGATGAACCTGGACAGGATCGGCGCCTCTGCGCCGAGTAGGACCCACCCGAGATCGGCGCACCTCGCCGCGCGGGATCTGGTGAAGGGCTTCGGCGAAGGGCCGGTGCTCGACGGCGTGTCGTTGACCGTCCGCTCCGGCCAGCGCCTGGCGGTGATCGGTGACAATGGGACCGGAAAGAGCACCCTGCTGCGGCTGCTCGCCGGCAGGATCGGGCCCGACGCCGGCACGGTCACGTCGACCACCGGCTGCACGCTCGTCGAACAGGAGCTGGACCTGCGCCGCGGCGACACGGTCGCGACGCTGCACGCCAACGCGCTCCGGCCCGCCCAGGACGCCGTCGCCGCGTTGGAGCGTGCCACGCTAGCGCTCGTTGACGACTCGGAGGGAGCTGCGGAGCGGTACGACGAGGCACTCGCGCAGGCCGAGGCGCTTGATGCTTGGAACGCTGAATGGCGTCTCCAGGAGACGTTGCAAGCGTTCGGAGCCGGGTTCGCTGGCGACGTGGCGTTGGTCGACCTGTCACCGGGCCAGCGCTACCGGCTGCGGCTGGCGTGCGCGCTGCACGATCCGGCCGGGGTCGTACTGGTCGACGAACCGAGCAACCACCTCGATGACAGCGGCCTGGACGTGCTCGCCGAGCGCCTGACGACGCACCCCGGGATCGTCGTGCTGGTCACCCACGATCGTTGGCTCCTGAGCGCGGTCGCGACGACGTTGCTGGACCTGGATCCAGCGTTCGGGGGCGCCGGGATCCTGTTCTCCGGCGGCTACGCCGAGTACCGTGCCAGTCGCGAGGCCGCGCTCGATCGCTGGCGCGCGAACCATCGCGCCAGCGTCGTGGCCGAACGTGGTTTGCGAGAGCAGCTCGCGGCGGCGCAGGCCAGCGCTCCCGACCAGTGGCGGCCCGGCAAGGGCGCGGCCAAGCACGGTCGGGCGAGCCGTGCGGCCGGCACGGTGCGGTTGTTCCAGCGCCGGATCGACGACCTGTTGGAAGCCCGTGGGCCGACGCCCCCGGACGACCTTCGGTTCGTGTTGCCGGACCTGCGAGGCGGAGCGAAGGGTTCACTCCTGAGCGCCGCCGATCTCGCCCTGGGCGAACGCGTCGCGATGCCCAGCGGACATCCGATCGACATGCGGGCGGGCGGGAGGCTCCTGATTCGAGGCGTCAACGGGGCGGGCAAGAGCACGCTGCTGGCGCTCCTGGCCGGACATCTGCGTCCTGACGCCGGGACGGTACAGCGCCGCTCCGGCGTTCGGATCGGGCTGCTCGGCCAAGAGGATCGCTTCGACCCGGAGCAGGCCGCGCTCGAAGTGATCGCCCGCGCTGAGCGACCGGTGCCGGATCCTCAGGATTTGCGTTCCCCGGTGCTTCGTACCGGTTTGCTCCGGCCGCCGGACCTGGACCGGCCGCTCGGCCGGTTGTCGACCGGACAGCGCCGTCGCGTCGCGCTCGCCGGATTGTTGATCCACCGACCGGCTGTCCTGCTGCTCGACGAACCGACCAACCACCTCTCGGTCGCGCTTGTCGACGACCTCACAGAGGCTCTGTTGACGACCCCCGCTGCGGTGGTCTTGATCACCCACGATCGCACGCTGCTGGACGCGGTGCAGGACTGGCCAACGCTCACGCTCACTGCGCCATGTTGTCGCTGTGAATCCGCTCCACGTCGATCCCACGAGCGGCGCGGAATGCGATCGGGCGGCGAATGAATCCGACGGTGGTCCCGGTCACAAAGCTTCCCGGTCCGGCACAAGGGACGTGGAGGTCGCGGCTGATCGGGCGCAGCGCGTAATCGGCGAGATTGACGCGGCGCGCTGACGCCCGCATGGAGGCTTCGCCGCGTCAAGGCTCGTAGGCGGTAGCGGTCTCGCTGGCGCGCGGATCTGCGTCCATTCGTGGCCACGGGTGCTTCCGCGCCGGTCGCCAGGCACTTTTCGGACGAAGTGCCTGGATCGCTCCGGTAGCCCGGTAGGTTCGCGCCTACGCGGCGGTCGGTTCGATGTTGCCAATAGCGACCGGGGCGCGCTCGGCGTTGTCGGGGAACCGGACGGACAGTTCGAGCTCGCCGCCCATCGCTTCCACGAACCGGGAGAGCGTGGAGAGGTAGAGGTCGGATTGGCGTTCGACTCGTGAGACCTTGCCCTGGGTGGTGTCGAGGGCTTCGGCGAGCGTGACTTGGGTCAGGTTGCGGGCCTTGCGCAGTTCGGCGAGGGTTTGGGCGTAGGCGGCGTGGCGTGTGCCGATGGCCGTCTTTTTCTGGTCGATTGCGGTGCGGTCTTCGGGGGTGACGTTGAGCCGCTTCAGCAGCTCGTCGTGGCTGATGCTCCTGGGATCTCTTCGGTCAGCGCGAATAGGTAGCCATGCTAGGAATTGCGCAAAAGCTGGCGAAATGCCATGATTTCTACGTGCCTGGTCGGGTTTACAACGAGCTTGCTGAGGTCGCACTGGATCAGTACGGCTTCGTGACGACGGCCGATGCCCGCGCGGTCGGGGTCGATCCGCAGCGTCTTGTTGAGATGGCCGCTCGTGGGACGGCCGAGCGCGTCTTCAACGGGATCTACCGGTTGCCGGTCGTGGGGGAGAGTGGGCTGGATCAGCTGATGCTTGCGACGCTGTGGCCGCGGGGGCTGGGGGTGCTGTCGCACGAGACGGCGCTTGATCTGCACGATCTGTGCGACGTGAATCCGGCGAAGGTGCACGTGACGGTGCCGATGTCGTATCGCGTCACGCGTGAGGTCCCGGCAGTGTTCGTGATCCATCGTCGGCGGCTCGATCCGGCGGATATCACGCGCCACGAAGCGATTCCGATCGTGACACCCTCCCGAGCTATTCTCGACGGCATCGAAGTGAACCTCCGTGAAGGACTGATCGACCAGGCCATCGAGGTCGGACAGGGGCGCGGGGTTCTGGCCGCTGACGACCTCAAGCAGATCGCTGACGCCCGATGACGCGGAAACCACCACACAGCGTCCGCGTCCTGCACAAGTGGATCAGTGATCATTCGGACGCGACGGGCGAGCCGGTGGTTCGCGCTCAGCGGTGGGTGTCGTTCATGGTGATCGCCACCGTCCTGGACAGGGTTCGCAACGAACGCGACGAGCCGCTATTCCTGCTCAAGGGAGGCGCGGCGATGGAGCTTCGGCTGGGCCTGCAGGCGCGGGCAACGAAGGACTTCGACGTGTCGTTCCGCGAGCGGATGGATGAGTTGCTCGTCCACCTCGATACGGCGCTACGGCAGCCGTACGGAGACTTTGCGGTGACCCGCAGTGAGGTGACCCCGATCGGTCCGACCGCCTCGCAGCGTCTGGACGTCAAGCTCGCGTATCGCGGGCGCTCGTGGCAGACGGTCCGGTTGGAGATCGCGCCGGCCGAAGGGGCTGCGGGGCAAGATGTGGACCCGGTGGCCGGGGTACCGCTGGACCGGTTCGGTCTGGAGGCGCTGGAGCGGGTCCCGTGCGTGTCGGTCGGTATCGCGTGGCCGCCCACGGTGGTCATGATGGAGCCGTGGCGCCTGACGTACCCGCTCGAAGCGACCGAGCTGGACTTCGATCCGCTTGACGTGGAGGTCGCGGCTGAGCGGGTGCAGCGCGTCATCGAAGAGATCGATGCGGCGCGCTGACGCCCGCGCGGGGATGCCGCGCCGAGGCGCGACGCCCACTGGTGGCCCAGCCTCACCGCCGGCAGTATCCCGGCTGGTACCCAGGGTCTGACCTAGTCCGCGCTGCTGGCGACACGCGCCCCAGCGAGCCGAACCACGCGCGGGTTCTGTTCGTGTCGTTGGGTGGGGGCAGTACCACCGGTACGAGTGCGTCCTCGGCGACGGGCGCGCGCCTGACGGTTGGCCTTGGAGGCTTCCCCTAGCAGGCGTACACCTTCGGCGGCTGAGCGTCCCGAGCGTGGTGTAACGGCGTGTCCTGAACAGGGTTGGTCACGGATCCCGGCAGTGCAGATTGACTGACGGGTATGCCGGATTCTGGCTGGGATCAGGGGGAGTCGAAGACGCTGTGGTCGCCGATGCGGCGCCAGCGGATGCCTTGCTGGTCGTCGATGGTGGCCCATTCCCAGGTGGCTCGTCCGTCGGGATGGTCCTTGCTCCAGGTCAGTTCCCAGATGCCTTCGGCGCCTTTGACGGGCTTGACGCGCATGCCGTTGGGCCACGGGGCGGTCTGGCCGCCCGCTGCGCGTTCGGCGGCGTCGTTGAAGCGGGGGATCAGCTTGCGGAACTTGTCCTGGTGCTGCGTGTCGAGGCGCTTGTAATCGCGGTCGAACGCGGGGGTGGTTTGGAACTTCACTCGCCCTGGAGCTTCTCGAGGTGGGTCATGAAGTCCTCGGCGGATTCGTGCGTCGTGACCTCGTCGGCGGCGGCGTGGGCATCGACTTCGTGTTCGCGGGTTTGCCAGCGTTCGGTCCAGAACCACTGCTGGTCGGCTGGCACGGGGACGTGGGGGTGCAGCTCGATGACGCCGTCGCGTTCGACGACCTCGACCTGGGCGCCGGGCTCGTCGAGGTGGTAGCGACGGCGCACGTCGGCGGGAAGCGCGAGCGTTCCGCGGGCCTGCACGGTGACGAAGGACGAAGCCATGACTGGAGTCTAGCTCGTGCGGCAACGTCGCGTTACAGCAAAACCGTTCCGCAGCGACATGCTCCTGCTCGGTGTATCGCCGAGTCGACGGCGGCGTCGCGGATCAGTTGCCAGGCACTATTCGCAAGAAGTGCCTGGATCGCCCCAGAATCGCCGAGGATCATTCGGGATGCCGGTAGTTTGGCTGGTCTCGAGGCCGCCAGGAAGTTCCTGCAAATCGGCGGCTTCATGAGCCGCCCGCGCGCCCAGCTTCGTCGCTTGCCATGCAGAAGGTTGTCGATTCTAAAAATCCCTGCAAATCGGCACCTTTTTGCGAGTCGACGTAGACAGATGGGTGCAGGATTTGGCGATTTCCCAGGCACTGGTGCCTGGATGTAGCGGGATCCGCGGGAATCGCAACGGATCGGGTGAGATTGCGGATGGCGAGCGAAGCCGGGGCGGTGGCTGTCCGGGGACTTGGGCCGCGAGTGCGCGGTCCGGTCCGGTCTCGTCAATACCTTCTCACGGTGCTAAGGTTTTGACATGTCGGTGGTGACGAAGCTGGAGCGGTTGCGCGAGATTGCGCTCGACCAGTACGGCTTCGTTACGACGGCGCAGGCGGTTGACGAAGGCGTCTCGCACGCGGAGCTGTCCACGATGGTCGCGCGGGGTCGGCTGGAGCGGGTCGCCCATGGCGTCTACCGGGTGCCGCAAGTTGCAGCGACGGCGTTCGACCAGCTGCAGCTGGCGGTGCTGTGGACGGGCGTCCCGGAGGCATGTTTGAGTCATGACACCGCGCTGGACGTGTGGGACATCAGCGACATCAATCCCAATCGGGTACACGTGACGGTTGCGCGGCGTCGTCGGATTCGTCGGTCCGGGGGAGAGGTCTTCGTCGTCCACCGCGAGGACCTGGCGCCGGATCAGATCACGTGGTGGGAAGGGATCCGGACCGTGACCGTGCCGACCGCGATCGAGCAGTGCATCGCGTCGTTGGTTCCGACCTACCTGATCCGGCAAGCGCTGGAGCGGGCGGGTCGGACAAGCTTGCTGCCGGCCGTCGAGGGTGAGCGTCTGACCCGGATGCTGGAAGAGCGTGATGGTGGGGCCTGATCCGGAGAACATGGGGCAGGCCCTCGGCGGTCTCGCGCCGAAGACGAAGACGCCCGTGTCGGCGCGGGTGCTCAACACGTGGATCGCGCAAGCCCAGGGCCGGCTCGGCACGTCGGGGCCACGGTTGGGCTGGCTGGTGGCGGCAACGGTCGTCTCCGCCGCGATGCAGCGCGCGGTGGACGAGGCCGGCGCGCCGTTGTTCCTGCTGAAGGGCGGGACGATGCTGCAGTACCGCCTGCCGGGGATGTCGCGCACCACGCAGGACGTCGACGGACTGATTCGCGGCGATCTCGATGCCTTCCTGACGGAACTGGACCGGACGCTCGCCGAGCCGTGGGGGCCGCTGACCCTTGTCCGTGGAGAGGTCGAGACGATCGAGGTTCCGCACCGCCTGGTGAAGCCTCGCCGGTTCGACGTTACGGTGCTCCTCAACGGCGTGACGTGGCGGCGCGTTCCGGTGGGGGTCTCGCCGGACGAAGGCCAGGCCGGCGCCGTGGCCGAGTGGATTCCCTCGCCGTCGTTGGCCGGGTTCGGTCTTCCGACGCCGGACCACCTGGCGAGCTTGTCGATGCGGTTTCAGATCGCGCAGAAGATCCATGCCGCGACGAACCCACACGATCCGCCGGCGTTCGTCAACGATCGTGCTCGCGACGTTGTCGACCTGCTCTTGCTCCGGGACCTGGTTTTCGAGACGGGGAGCCCGGTCCTGCGCGAGGTTCGTGCCGCGGTGGAGGACGTTTTCGCTGCGCGTGCCGCGGAAGCGCTCAAGGCGGGGGTGATGCCACGCCGTTGGCCGGCGCGGCTGGTGGCGCATGCTCATTGGGAGGTGAGCTTCGGGAAGGCCGCGGAGTCAGCTGGCGTCGTGATCGCGTTGGGTGATGCGGTTGCGCAGGTCAACGCTTGGCTCGACCAGATCGAGGGCGCCTGATCAAGTGGGAGTAACGAGGGGGTGGCTCTGAAAGCGGCCCATCTCCGTTGTCGCTTCCCCTGAGGTGAGCTAAGTGGGACCGGAAACGGCACGGCGCGGGCGGGAAAACGGAGCGCTTCCATTTCTCTCGACCGGACGTCTTTCGGGCGATCTGATCTCGGGTGCGGTAGGAGCCAAGGTCGGGGCCGGCTTCGCCAGGCACTTTTCGCAACAAGTGCCTGGATCGCCCCAGAATCGCCGAGAATCGCCCGGGATATCGGTTGTCCGGCCGGTCCTCGGCGCACGAGAAGTCCCTGCAAATAGGCCATTTGTCCGGACCCCGGAGCGCCCAGCCCCCTCGCTTGCCATGCAGAAGGTCGTGGGTTCGAGTCCCATCATCCGCTCCTCGCGCAGTCGTAGAAAGCCCCGCTAAGCGGGGCTTTTTGCGTTCTGGGGGCGGGGTGTGGGGGCGGAACGAAGTCTGATTGTTCAGGCACCTATGGTGGGAAGTGCCCGAGAAAGACGCCGGTGTCCGCTGGCCTGCCCGAGGATCTCGCCGGGTTCGACGTCGAGCTCGACGATCCCTACGAGCGCTAGATGCGGGTCGTGCTCGACACGTCGGTCCTGATCGCCGACGTCGTTCCCACGGGCGTGGAGGCGTCGATCAGCGCCGTTTCGATCGGCGAGCTGCATTTCGGGCTGCTCGTCGCGAAGACGGACGAGGAGCGTGCCATCCGAGCAGCGCGGCTCGGGGCGATCGAGGAGCGTTTCGCCCCGCTGCCAGTTGACGGGGACGTCGCGCGGGCTTGGGGTGGACTGGCAGCGTTGGTGCGCCGAGCGGGCGTCCAGCCGCGGACCCGCAATGTCGATCTGCTGATCGCGGCGACGGCACAGGTCCACGACTCGGCACTGATGACGCACAACGTGAACGACTTTCGGCACGTTGCGCACGTGGTGCGGGTGCTGGCTCCGCGGCGAGATACACCCAGCCCTCCCGGGTTCTGAGGTAGGTGATGTCGGTGACCCACAGCACGTCAGGCTGGGCGGGGCGAAAGCGATGCCGCGTCGGAACGTTGTGATCGCCCCCTACGGCGGACTCGAACTCTGTGGCAATGCAACGCCCCTCGTGCGTGGGAGACGGCAGACTCGCAGTCGGTGCGTGACGAATCGACGCTCCGAGTGAAGACCGGCCTCGCGGAGATGCTCCGCGGTCGCCGCCGTCAAGCCGTGCCGTCATGGCCACGAGAGCACCACCCGAACTCCGGTCGCGCCGGACGATCCGCGCTGCACCGGTCACGAACCCCAGGAGACCCCATGAGCACTGAACGCCGTTCCGTCACCGCCCCCGATGCGCCCGCCGCGATCGGCCCCTACGTCCACGCCGTCGCCGCGCAGGGCCTGCTGTTCGTGTCCGGCCAGATCTCGCTCGACGCGAAGTCGGGCGAGGTCGTCGGCACCACGGCCGGCGAGCAGGCCGAGAAGGCGCTGAAGAACCTCGAGGCCGTCGTCCGCGCCGCGGGCGGCTCGCTCCGCGACGTCGTGCGGACCACCGTCTACCTGACCGACATGGGGACCTTTCAGGAGGTCAACGAGGTCTACGCGCGGTTCTTCGATCAGGAGCCGCCGGCCCGCGCCGCGATTGGCGTCGCCGCGCTGCCGCTCGGAGTGCGCGTCGAGGTCGATGCGATCGTGGCGTTGCCGCAGGCCTGAGTGTCAAAGGACTGGTGTGCGGTTCGCCCCCGTAGAGGGGGAGAACCGCACACGAGACGGGAACGCGCGGTTCTGGCCGCCCGACCGTAGTCGCGCGCACCCACGACGGGCCCCGGATCCGATCGTTCGCCACCACCAGCGGCCCGGGCCCTCCGCGTACCTTCGATCTATGGACGTCGTAGTCATCGGTGGTGGCGTCATTGGCCTCAGCGTGGCGGCATCGCTCGAGCGCCGCGGCGCGGACGTGACGGTGCTGGAGGCGGGCGAGTGGGGGCGCGGCGCGTCGGAAGGCAACGCCGGGTGGATTTCGCCCGGTCTCGCCAACCCGGTGCCTGCCCCAGGGGTGATGGCGCAGGCGGTCCGCTGGATGCCCAACCGCCGCAGCCCGCTGCTGGTGCGGCCGACCCCGCGGCTGAGCTTCCTGCGTTGGTCGTGGCAGTTCTGGCGCAACACCAAGCCGGGCCGCTACGGCGCTGGGATGGCCGCGCTCGCCGGACTCGGCGCCCGCGTGCTCGACGACTACGACCGGCTGGTCGCCGACGGCGTCGAGATGGAGATGCACTCCGAGGGCCTGCTGTTCGTGGGTCGCTCCGCGAAGGTGGTCCGCGCCGAGGTCGCTGTCCTGCGCGAGGCGCAGGCGCTCGGCTACCGCGGGCGGATCGAGGAGATGGGCCAGGCCGACGTGCTGCGTCACGAGCCTGCGCTGGGTTCGGCGATTGCCGCCGGGGTGTGGGCGAAGGACGAGCGCCATGTGCGCCCAGAGACGGTGACCGGAGGCATCGTCGAGCATCTCGAGGGGCGCGCGGACCTGCGCTCCGGCGTCGCGGCCCGGCGGATCACGCCCGACGGTGGCGGTTGGCGGATCGAGACCAACACCGGCGAGACGATCCGCACACCGCGCGTCGTCGTCGCGACCGGTTGGCAGTCCACCGACCTGCTGGCCCCGCTCGGCGTCCACCTGCCGATGGAGGGCGGCAAGGGCTATTCGGTGACGGTCGCCAATCCGGCCGTGGCGCCGAAGGGCACGCTCTACCTGCTCGAGGACCGCGTCGCCGTGTCGTCGTTCGATGGTGCGCTGCGGCTGGCCGGGACGATGGAGCTGGGCACCTCGAGCCGCAAGGTCAACCCGGGCCGGGTTGCGGCGATCGAGGCGGCGGCCAAGCGCGCGCTCGTCGCCTGGGACGGTACGAACGCGATTCGTTGGGCGGGCTTTCGGCCGATGCTGCCTGACGGTGTGCCGGCGATCGGCCCGGTCCCGGGGCGCCCCGGCCTGCACGTCGCGACGGGTCACGCGATGCTCGGTGTCACGCTCGGGCCGACGACCGGAGAGATCCTCGCGCCGGCGGTGCTCGGTGGCCGCATCGGCGCCGAGTTGGCGCCCTTCTCGCTGGCTCGCTTCGGCAATCGCTCGGCGCCGTCGTCGCCGGCGCAGAGCGCGTCGGACGCACCAGTCGCCGGCTCGCCCGTCTGACCGACGATCACGGCCCGGCGACCCGCGTGCAACCCGCGCCGCGTCGCTCAGCGTCGCTCGTCGGATTCGGCGAGCAGCTCGAGCTCGAGCGCCAGCCGGTGCGGGCTGTCGGTGAGCCGAATCCCGGTGATCTCGGCGGCCTGGCGCAGCCGGTAGCGCACCGTGTTCGCGTGGACGTGCAGCTCGCTAGCCGCCCGGGCGGTGTCACCGAACGCGGCGAGCGTCGCCCGCAGGGTGCGGACCAGATCGGTGCCCTGATCGCGGTCGTGGCGGCGCAGGGCACGGAGTGCAGCCGACGGTCCGGTCTCTCGCGTGGCGACGAACGCGCTGACATCCTCGACGAGGGCTGCGGCCTGGATGCGGCCGAACGTTACGACGACGCCGTCCTGCGGGGCGCAGTCCAGCGTCCGGTCGGCGGTCCGCCGGGCCAGCGGCACGCGGTCCGGCGTCGTGGCCGAGATCCCGAGGGCTGCACGGATCGTCAGCCCGGTGGCCGCGGCGATCCGGGCGATGCCGTCGTCAAGACGCTCGCGCAGGCGGTCGTGGACGTCGTCGCCCGAGCCCCCTACGACGAGGTACCCGCGCCCGTCGATCACGGTGTGCGCAGGTGAGCGACGAAACGCGCGTAGGTGGTTGGCGAGCATCACCAGCACGTGATCGTGCAGGGCCCCGTCGCCCCGGGACTTCCGGCGGTCGACGTCGACCGCCAGCACCGCGAGCCCGTCGTCGGCGCCCGGGATCACGGCGGGGTCAAGCTCGCCGCGGATCAGCAGCGCGCGGACTGCCTGGGAGCGCGCCGACTGCTCGGATTCGGCCTCGGCACGTCGGCGGAGCAACAACAGTGCGGCGCTGGGCGCGGCGCCCTCCAGCACCTCGTCGGAGATCGAGGGGTCGGTGGGTCCGGCGACCCAGATCGAACCGAGGAAGACCCCGCCGGAGCGAATCGGGATCACCCGGCGGCGCGCCATTCCCTCGATCTCGATCACGCCCGGCGCATCGCCGGCGAGCAAGCCGTCGAGCTCGGCTTGTCGACGCATCCGATTCTCCCACTGGTCCGGGACGCGACGTCCTAGGATGGTGGCGACGCGGACCGGGTCGACGTCCTGCCCTTCACGCGAGAAGGCGAGCACGTGCGACGAAGCGTCCTCGATCGTCACCGGGCCACCGACGGCGGTGGCTATCGCATCCGCGAGCGCGAAGAGATCGCGCCCTACCGACACCACGGGCAACTGCCCCGACCGACGGGCCGCGGCGAGCGCGGACTCCAGCAGCTCGTAGACCCGGCCCCAGGGGACCCCGGGCTCCGCACCGACCACGGCGATCCCGGCTTGCTCGCCAGCATCGCCGAGGGCCGCGTCATGCTCCGGCAGCAGGCGCAGGACGGCGGCTCCAGCCTCGGAGGCGGCGAGCTCGCGGACGGCTGCGACGGCGGCTACGGGGTCGTCGGATCCGACGACCAGGACCACGTCACCGGGTTCGACGGTCCCGGCAGTGGGCTCGCCGATGCCCCAGATCGTGACGGTCCCCGCGGGCAGGCTCTCGGTGCCGCGGACGAGCCGCAGCAACCCAGGACCGGCGGTGTCGATCAGCGTCCGAAGATCCACGGCGAACGGAACGGGAGGGAGGGGGTGTTGCGCAGCTCGTCGTGGTGCCCCACGCGTGGGGCGTCGGTCGTGACTCGGGAGAAGTCGACGATCACGACATCGTCTAGAGCAGGCCGCATGATGTTAGATTATCGATATTCGAATATCCTGCTGCGACTCTTCCGGTGGGAAGGGAACCGCTTCCTTCCCGGGAGCCACCGGACCTGACTCGATCCGCCCTGCCCATCGGTCCCTCCTGAAAGCCCTGCCGTGTCACACACCGCCGCCCCGACCACACCGCTCAAGCCGCTCGACTACCTCAACGTCGACCACCTGCTCGACGACGAGGAGCGCGCGATCCGCGACACCGTCCGCAGCTTCGTCCAGGACAAGGTCCTGCCGGACGTCGGTGACTGGTTCGAGAACGCAAGCGCGCCGAAGGAGCTCTTTCCCGAGCTGGGCAAGCTTGGTGTCCTGGGCATGCACCTGGAGGACTACGGCTGTGCCGGCATGAGCGCCACCGCCTACGGCCTAGCGTGCTTGGAGCTGGAAGCCGGCGACAGTGGCATCCGCTCGATGGTCTCCGTGCAGGGGTCGCTGGCGATGTTCGCGATCTGGCGATGGGGCTCGGAGGAGCAGAAGCAGGAGTGGCTGCCGCGGATGGCCGCCGGCACCGCGATCGGCTGCTTCGGTCTGACCGAGCCCGACTCCGGCTCCGATCCCAGCTCGATGCGGACCACCGCCCGGCGTGACGGCGGCGACTGGGTGCTCAACGGCCAGAAGATGTGGATCACCAACGGATCGATCTCGGACGTCGCCGTGGTCTGGGCGCGCTGCACCGACGACGATAGGGTCCGCGGCTTCGTTGTCCCGACCGACACCAAGGGCTTCTCGGCCCCGGAGATCCACAAGAAGCTCTCGCTGCGTGCCTCGGTCACCAGCGAGCTGGTGCTCGACGACGTGCGCCTACCCGAGTGTGCCGTTCTACCCGAGGTCGCGTCGCTGCGCGGTCCGCTGTCCTGCCTCAACGAGGCGCGCTACGGCATCGTCTGGGGGGCCGTCGGTGCTGCTCGGGCCTGCTTCGAGTCCGCGCTCGACTACGCGGGCACGCGCATCCAGTTCGACAAGCCGATCGCCTCGTTCCAGATCCAGCAGCAGAAGCTCGCCTGGATGGCGCTGGAGGTCAACCGTGGAACGCTCGTAGCGCTGCAGCTCGGTCGGCTGAAGGACGCCGGTATGTTGCACCCGCAACAGGTCTCGATGGGCAAGCTGGGCAACGTCAACGCGGCGCTCGACGTCTGTCGGACGGCGCGTCAGATTCTCGGCGGCAACGGCATCACGCTGGAGTACCCGGTCATCCGCCACATGAACAACCTCGAGTCCGTCGTCACCTACGAAGGCACCGCCGACGTGCACTCCCTGGTCGTCGGCGAGGCGCTGACCGGCATCCCCGCGTACCGATGAGCGCCCCGATAGCAGGCGGGATCACACGTGTCGGGGTAGTCGGCGGCGGCCAAATGGGTGTCGGCATCGCCGAGGTTGCCGCGCGCGCCGGATGTGAGGTCACGCTGGTCGAGATCTCGGCAGCCGCCGCAGACCAGGCTCGCGACCGGATCTCGACGTCGCTCGATCGCGGGGTGCGGCGCGGCAAGCTGGACGCCTCGGCGGCGGCCGCGACGCGCTCCCGGATCGCGGTCGTCGACGAGCTCGCGGCGCTCGCCGACCGACAGCTCGTCGTCGAGGCGGTCGTCGAGCAGAAGCAGGCGAAGATCGACGTGATCCAGCGGCTCGCCGAGCTGGTCGAGAATCCCGACGCGATCCTGGCCTCGAACACCTCCTCGATCCCGATCGTGGAGCTCGGCGCGGCGGTCGGAGGCCGTGCGGCGAACGTGCTCGGCCTGCACTTCTTCAACCCCGTACCGGTCCTCTCGCTGGTCGAGATCATCCCGTCGCTGCTCACCAGCGACGCCGTCACGGAGCGGGCCCGGGCGTTCGTCGTAGACGTCCTCGGCAAGGACCCGATCACCGCGCCCGACCGCGCCGGCTTCACCGTCAACGCGCTTCTGATCCCGTACCTCCTCTCCGCGATTCGGATGCTCGAGCAGGGCCTCGCGTCGGCGAAGGACATCGACGACGGGATGGTCAAGGGCTGCGCGCACCCGATGGGCCCGCTCGCGCTCTCTGACCTGATCGGACTCGACACCGTGCTCGGCGTGGCCGAGACGCTCTACGCGGAGCAGCGCGAGCAGCTGTTCGCACCGCCCGCGCTGCTGCAGCGGCTCGTCGCCGCCGGGCGGCTCGGACGCAATGTGGGAATGGGGCTGTACGACTACGCGTAGCCAGCGACGGCCGTCGGCGCTCGGGTCGGTCGCCGACGGCGGTGCGTCGCCGACTAGGATCGTTCCCGTGACGTCTGCCCCGCGCGTTCCCGGAACGGCCCAGGAGCACGCGGTCTCGTGGCTGCGCCACGCGATCGTCACCGGCGTCCTACGCCCGGGGCAGCGCGTCGGCCAGGAGGATGTCGCGGCCAGCATCGGGGTCAGCATCGCTCCGGTTCGTGAGGCGCTGCAGGCGCTGGGGCAGGAAGGCCAGGTCACCTACATCCCGAGGCGTGGCTACTTCGTCACGGAGCTGCGACTCGAGGACGTGCGCGAGATCTATGCGCTCCGCGGCCTGCTGGAGGAGCGGGCGGCCCGGCTGGCGCTTCCGGCGCTCGACGAGAACGACCTGGGGGAGATCCGTACGGCCGCCCGTGAGTGCGAGGTCGCCGCGGAGGCCTCCGATATCGCCGGCGAGCTTGCCGCCAACCGCCGATTTCACTTCGCGATCATGCGCTCCGACGAGCAGCCGCACACACTGCGATTGATCCGCCTGCTCTGGGACTCCACCGAGGCCTACCGCGCGATGTACTACAACGACCCGGCGGAACGACTCCGAGCCGCCGAGGCGCACGACCGGATCATCGCCGCCATCGAGGCCCGCGACGCCGATGCCCTGTCCACGGCACTGGCTGACCACCGGGCGCGCGCTCTTGAGGTGCTCTCGGGCATTCTCGACCGCCCGGCGGAGGGGGCGTAACCGCCGAGCGAGCTCGAGGAGGCGCGGGCCCTCGGCACCCGGCGGCCCCTCGGCACCCGGCGGCCGGTTGCTGCGCCTTTCACGTGCGGCCGGTTGCCCTCACGATCAACGGGTCGCGACCGGGCGCCAGCCGACCGTCGGCGCGGCGTCGCTCTCCTCGAACGGCCGCGGCTCGGTCTTGATCGCGAGCGTGCCGTCGTTCGGCGGCCGGCGACCGGAGCGGTACTGCGGGATCCACGGGTTGCCGCGGTAGCCCTGCTGCGCCTGGGCGTGCAGGGTCCAGTGCGGGTCGTAGAGGTGCGGGCGGCCGAGCGCGCAGAGGTCGGCGCGACCGGCGAGGACCGTCGTGTTGACGTCCTCGGCGCTCGAGATCGCCCCGACCGCGATGGTCGGGATCCCGACCTCGTGGCGGATCCGGTCGGCGAACGGCGTCTGGTAGCTGCGTCCGTACTCGGGCCGCTGGTCCGCCGAGACCTGGCCCGTCGAGACGTGCACGATGTCGACGTCGTGCTGTTGCAGCAACCGCGCCAGCTCGACGGCGTCGTCGCCGGTGAAGCCGCCGTCGACCCAGTCGGTGGCGGAGATCCGCACCGACAGCGGACGGCCCGCGGGCCACGCCGCCCGGCACGCGTCGACGACCTCCAGCGGGAAGCGGGCGCGCGACGCCAGGTCCCCGCCGTACTCGTCGGTCCGCCGGTTGGTCAGCGGCGAGAGGAACGACGACAGCAGGTAGCCGTGGGCCAGGTGGACCTCGAGCAGGTCGAACCCGGCTTCGGCCGCGCGCCGGGTGGCGGCGACGAACTCGTCGCGGATCCGATCCATGCCGGCCCGGTCGATCTCCTGCGGGACCTGGTTGCGCGGCGACCAGGCGATCGGCGACGGTGCGACCAGCTCCCAGTTGTCCCCGTCGAGCGGCTCGTCCGACCCCTCCCAGAGCAGCTTCGTCGAGCCCTTGCGGCCGCTGTGGCCGAGCTGGCAACCGATCTTCGCACCGCCGTGAGCGTGGACGAAGTCGACGACCCGCTTCCAGCCGGGAACCTGGTCGTCGCGGTACAGGCCGGCGCAGCCGGGGGTGATCCGTCCCTGCGCCGAGACGCAGATCATCTCGCTCATCACCAGTCCGGCCCCGCCGATGCCGCGGCTGCCGAGGTGGACCAGGTGGAAGTCGCCGATCACGCCGTCGACCGCCGAGTACATGTCCATCGGGGCGACGACGACGCGGTTGGCCAGCTCGAGGTCGCCGATCCGGAAGGGCAGGAACATCGGTGGCCGGTGCCCGGCGTCGGTCGCGGCGACCGAGCCGTTCGCCGACGCGTCGCCGTGGACGAACTCGACGTCGACCTCGTCGACGAACCCCTCGTCGCGCAGTCGCAGGTTGTCGTAGGTGATCCGCCGGCTGCGGGTCAGCAGGTTGAAGGCGAACTGGCGCGGCGGCTGGCCGACGTAGCGGCCGATCTCCTCGAACCACTCGAGGCTCGCCTGCGCGGCCCGCTGGGTGCTCGCGACGACCGGACGGCGGTCCGCCTCGTAGGCCGCGAGCGCGGCGTCGACGCCGTCGTCGCCGTGGTCGTGGATCGCCCACGCCAGCGCGATCGCGTCCTCCATCGCCAGCTTCGTGCCGGACCCGATCGAGAAGTGCGCGGTGTGCGCGGCGTCGCCGAGCAGCACGACGTTGCCGTCGTGCCAGCGCTCGTTGCGGACGGTGTTGAACTGCAGCCACTTCGAGTTGTTCGCGAACAGCTCGTGGTCGCCGAGGATCGGGGCGAACAGCGTGCGGAAGCTGTCGATGCTCGCCTCGTCGCTGGCGCCGGGCGGCAGGTCGACGCCCTCCGCGGCGTCCCAGCCGAGCGCCCGCCAGGTGTCCTCGTGGGTCTCGACGATGAAGGTGCTGTGCTGGTCGTCGTACGGGTAGCCGTGGATCTGGACGACGCCGTGCTCGGTCTCCACGATGTGGAACGTGAAGGCGTCGAACACCAGGTCGGTGCTCAGCCACATGAACCGGCACTTGCGCGGATCGAGCGTGGCGCCGAACGCCTCCGGGCTCGCGTTGCGGACGCCGCTGTTGACGCCGTCGGACGCGATCACCAGGTCGTAGTCGCGGCGGAGCTGCTCGAGCGGCGGGTGCTCGCTGCAGAACGCGACCGCCGCGCCGAGCTCGACCGCCCGTTCCTGGAGGATGCCCAGCAGCACCTTGCGGCTGAGGGCGGAGAAGCCGTGGCCCCCGGAGCGCAGCGTGGCCCCGCGGTAGTGGACGTCGATGTCGGTCCAGCTGGCGAACCGCTCGACGATCCGCTGGAAGCTGGGCGGGTCCGAGACCTCGAACGCCGACATCGTCTCGTCGCTGAAGACGACGCCGAAGCCGAAGGTGTCGTCCGCGGCGTTGCGCTCCCAGACGTCGACCTCGTGGCCGAGCTTGCGCAGCAGGATGGCGGAGTAGAGGCCCCCGGGCCCACCTCCGCAGACAGCGATCCTCATCGTGCGTCCTTCGTGTCGGGAGCGAAGAGGCCGCGCGCGATGATCTCCCGCTGGATCTCCGAGGCGCCCTCGTAGATCCGCGGGGCGCGGACCTCGCGGTACAGGTGCTCGAGTCGGTGGCCGCGCTGCAGGCCGCGCGCGCCCAGCGTCTGGATGGCGGCGTCGACCGCTTCCTGGGCGACCTCGGTCGCCACGAGCTTGGCCATCGCGGCCGCCTGGGCGACCGGGCGGACGCCGGCGTCGTAGGCCCGGGCCGCGTGGTGCACGAGCAGGCGCGCGCCCTGGACGCGGGCGGCGATGTCGGCGTGGCGGTGCGAGACGGCCTGGAACTCCCGCAGCGGCCGGCCGAAGGCGTGCCGCTCGTTGGCGTACCGCACGGCCTCGTCGAGCGCCGCGCGGGCCATGCCCACGGCGAACGCGCCGACGCTCGGGCGGAACAGGTCGAGCGTGCGCATCGCGACCGCGAAGCCGCGGTCGACCTCGCCGAGGATCTGGTCCGCGGCGACCGGGACGTCCTCGAAGATCAGCCGGCCGACCGGGTGCGGAGCGACCAGCTCGAGCGGCTCGCCGCGCAGGCCCGGGCTGTCGGCCGGGACGACGAACGCGGTCAGGCCGCGGGCCCCGGCGCCGGGGGTGGTCCGGGCGAAGACCGTGTAGACGCCCGCGTCGGGCGCGTTGGAGATCCAGACCTTCTCGCCGGTCAGGCGGAAGCCGTCACCGTCCGCCTCGGCCCGGAGGTCGAGCGCGGAGACGTCGCTGCCGGCCTGCGGCTCGCTGAGCGCGAACCCGGCCGCGTACTCGCCGCGGTCGAGGCCGGGGACCCAGCGCCGGCGGGCGGCGGGGGTACCCGACTGCAGCAGCGGGAACGAGCCGAGCCCCTGGACGGCGAAGGCGGTCTCCGCCTCGGTGCACCCGCGGGCCAGGCCCTCGCGGATCAGGCAGAGATCGATCGCCGACACGTCGCCGCGCCAGTCGTCGCCGTCGGCCGCGAACAGCCGGCCGAACAGGTCGTGCTCGGCCAGGGCGGAGAGCAGGTCGGTGTTGACGCGGCCCTCGGGGCCCGCCTCGGCGATCGGGGTCAGGGTCTCCTCGGCCAGCCGGTGGCAGTCCTGGAGCAGCTCGCGCTCGGCGTCCGAGAGATGCGCGTCGAGCACGGGCAGGTCGACGCTCATCCGTCGCTCCCGTCCGGGACGACGGCGACCGCCATCAGCTCGATCCGCGCCGTGTCGTCGAACAGCCGGGTGACGCCGAACGCGCCCATCGCCGGGAAGTGGCGGCCGAACTGCCGCTTCCAGGCCGCGCCGATCTCCTTGAGGTGCAGGCGGTAGTCGCCGATGTCGGTGAGGAAGATCTGCAGCGAGACGATGTGCTCGGGCTTTCCGCCCGCGGCGACGAGCGACGCGACGAGGTTGGAGGCCGCCTGCTCGAACTGGGCGACCAGGGTGTCGCCGACGATCAGGCCGTGCTCGTCGAGCGCGGTCTGCCCGCCCAGGTAGACGGTGCGGCCGGGGCCGGCCGCGACGGCGTGGGCGAAGCCGACGGGCGGGGCGAGCCCGGGCGCGGTGATGATCTCGTTGGTCACGTCAACGTCCCTTCCATTCGGGGCGGCGCTTGTCGCGCCAGGCGTCGTAGAACTCGTGGTGGTCGTCGGAGCGCATCAGCAGCGCCTGGGCCTGGGCCTCGAGCTCGATCGCGCTGGCCAGGTCGGTGTCCTGCTCGCGCACGAGCAGGCTCTTGGTCACGCCGTAGGCCTGGGCCGGGCCGTCGGCGAGCCGGCGCGCGAGGGCGGTCGCCCGCTCGTCGAGCGCGTCGTCGTCGACGACCTCGGTCGCCAGGCCGATCTCGTACGCCCGCTGGGCGCCGATCTTGTCGCCGAGGGTCAGCAGCTCGGTGGCGCGTCCGAGGCCGACGATCCGCGGCAGCAGGTAGGCCGCGCCCATGTCGGCGCCGGCCAGGCCGACGCGGGTGAAGAGGAAGGCGAAGCTCGCCGAGGCGCCGAGGATCCGGAAGTCGCTGGCGAGCGCGAGCACGGTGCCGGCGCCGGCGGCGACGCCGTTGACCGCCGCGATCACCGGCAGC
>JADMKN010000100.1 GCA_015478825.1 Patulibacter sp.
GGCTGGCCGAGCCATGGGACAACGTCGTCTTCGTCGCCGAGCACGGCGGCCGGGTGATCGGGGTCGCCGCATGGCTCCTCCCGCGGGGCCCGAACTACCGTCCCGCACGTGACGCCCGCCTGGGCCACCTCTATGTGCACCCGAGCGTGCAGGGCGCCGGGCTCGGCCGCCGGCTGCTGACCCACGCCGAGGACGGCTTGCGGCAGGTCGGAGGCGAGACTGCCCAGGCCGCGGTACACGAGGGCAACACGTGGACTGCCGCGCTGCTGGCCAGTGCCGGCTGGGCACGGCGGCCGGATACGCTCGACGAGATGTTGCCTCGCCACCGTTGGACTCGGAAGCTCTGACCGGCGCGGGACGAGGTGGCCGACGGCACTTGGGAAGTCGAGGGCCCCGAGCCCAGGCCACCGTGAGGAACTGAGTACGGTGTATCGTGCTCGGCACCATGGCTCAAACGGTCCGACCATCCATCCTCGCGGTGCTCGCGGCCAGCGTGTTCCTCGGCGGGCCGTCGCCGGCGTTCGCAGCCGCTCCCGGCTGGTCCAGCGGTGGGGATCCGTACAACGCACGGAGCCAGGTCGACGCCGACCGCAAGCACGCCAAACGCGAGTGCGCGGCCAATTCGGCGCTGCTGTTCCGCGTACGCGGATCGAGCGAGGTCACCGATGACCCCAACCCGAAGAAGCAAGATCGACTGCGCAGATGGTCTTCCGACGCGAGCGCGATTCTGATCCGGAACGGATGGAACGTTCGCCAGATGAGCGCGGACTACCGCGCTCCGAACGTGCCACTCGCGGAACTCGCGATTGCCGTGTTGCGACGCAACCCCGTCTCCCTCGCGAAGGCGGCTCTCTCGTTCAAGAGCTACCGCGACGTCATCGGCGAGGATGCTCCAAAGGTACGTCGACAACTGATCGATGCCGCCCGGCGGTGCGAGCAGCGACAGATCCTGGTCGCCGGATACTCGCTCGGCAACATCATGCTCCGAGAGATCTTCAATGGGCTTCCCCGGGACGTACGGTCGCAGGTGGTCAGCGTGGATCTCGTTTCGGACCCGACGGCTGACAAACGGGTCGACAAGCACCTGAGTCATCGCCCGGGCGGCCCGCCGCTGTATGCCCGCCTCACCGGGGCGGGCGTCGACACCGCTTTCAATGCAGCGCGGCCGGCGTTTCGGCAACGAGCCTATGACCTGTCCCGCCCCAAGGGCAGGCGCGCGCTTCGCATCACCCAGTACTGCGTGCCGGCCGACATCGTGTGCGAAGTCGGCCGGGAGAGCCTGAAGTCGGTCGCCGCGACCATGGCGATTCACTCGAGCTACGACTTCGGGAGCATCGGAGATCGCGCGGCCAACGATCTTGGAGTCGCGCCAGGGTTCGTTCGGGCACCGTCCGGAGGGGGCGACGCCCCGTCGTCGCCCGGGAGCCCCGCCGAACCGCCGGCCCCCGCGCCGCCTCCGTCCGCGCCGCCGCAACCGGTACCTGCACCGGCCGCTGCACCGGCACGACACCGCACGTGGCCAGCTCATCAGGGCAGCCGCGGGGTCAACACCTTCCTGAATCCGTACAACGCGTCGGGAATGGGGCCACGCATCGAGCCGTATCAGTGGGTCGAGGTCTTCTGCAAGGTTTACGCGCCGCAGATCGTGAGCGCCAATCCTGACGGCTACTGGTATCGGATCGCCAGTTCGCCGTGGAACGGAAGCTACTATTCGCCCGCCAACACGTTCTGGAACGGCGATGTGCCAGGCCAACGCCCCTACACGCACAACACGGACTTCTCGATTCCGGACTGCTAGGCGGATTCCGACTCCAGCGCCGCCCGGATCCGCCGGGGCAGCTCGGTGTAGCGGGTCGCGCCGTCCACGCGCTGGAGCGCCTGCAGCACCGCGCCGCGGTCGCCGACCATCACGCAGGCCCGCTCGGCGCGGGTGACCGCGGTATAGAGCAGGTTGCGGGTCAGCATGTGGCGGTGCTCGCCGAGCACGGGGACCACGGCGACCGGCACGCTCGACCCCTGCGCCTTGTGCACCGTGCAGGCGTAGGCCAGGTCCCAGGTGTCCAGTCGCGCCGACGGCAACCGGATCGTCCGGCCGTCGTCCATCCGCACGAGCACGTCGTCGCCGTCGACCTGGACGAGCATCCCGAGCTCGCCGTTCATCACCTCGGCGTCGTGATCGTTGCGGGTCTGCATCACCCGATCGCCCTCGCGCAGCCCGCTGCCCTTCGCCTGGCGGCCTCCGGGGTTGAGGATCGCCCGCATCCGCTGGTTGAGCGCCTCGACCCCCGCCGCACCGCGTCGCTGCGGCGCCAGCACCTGGACGCTGCCGACGGCGTCGACGCCGTAGTGGGTCGGCAGCCGGGCGGTCGCCAGCGAGACGATCTCGTCCGCCGCGGCCGTGGCGTCCCCGCGGTCGATGAAGAAGAAGTCGCGGATGTCGTCCGGGTCCGGACGGGTCTGGGGCGGCTCCCCGCGGTTGATCGCGTGGGCGGCGCGCACGATCAGCGAGCGCTCCGCCTGGCGGAAGATCCGCGTCAGCCGGACCGCCGGCACCGCCTCCGACTCCAACAGGTCCTGGAGCACCCGGCCGGGACCGACGGGGGCGAGCTGGTCGACGTCGCCGACCAGCAGCACGTGGGTGCTCGGACCGATCGCCCGCAAGAGCGCGACCGCGAGGTCGAGCGAGAGCATCGAGGCCTCGTCCACCACCAGCATGCCGCCGTCGGGGATCGGGTCGTCCTCGTCGTGCTGGAACCCGCCGCCCGGCACGAAGCCGAGCAACCGGTGGATCGTGGTCGCGTCGGCGCCCGTCGCGTCCGCGAGCCGCCGCGCCGCCTTGCCGGTCGGCGCGCAGAGCAGCACCCGCTGGTTGCCGGCGCGGAGGACCTCGACCAGCGCCCGCATCGTCTGGGTCTTGCCGGTGCCCGGTCCGCCGGTCAGGATCGAGAGGCGGTGACCGCAGGCCAGGCGGACGGCCTGCCACTGCTCGGCGCTCGGCCGGGGCGCGTCGTCGTCCTCGTCGGGCTCGGGCGGGTCGTCCGCGACCGCCACGTCGAGCGTCGGCTCGTCCGTGCTGAGCCGCGCGACGATCTCCGCCAGCAGTCCTTCCGCCTCGTCGAGCTCGAGCGTCGCGACGCGTCCGTCGGTGTCGACCACGGCGCCGTCGCGGACCAGATCGGCCAGCGCGGCCGCGACGCCCGGCTTCAGCGCGTCGCTGGTCGACCACGGCGCGTTGCGCCCGGCCAGCAGCCGGACCGCGCGCCGGATCAGCTCGTCGTGGGGGAGATGGCAGTGGCCGTCGTCCTCGGCCTGGCGCAGCGCGTGGACGGTGCCGGCGCGGCGGCGACCGACGCTGGTCGGGTCCTCGCCGAGCGCCAGGGCGATCGCGTCGGCGGTCGGGAAGCCGATCCCGCTGCGCGCGGTCAACCGGTAGGGATCGGACTGGAGCAGCTCGACGTCCGGCTCGTCGCCCAGCGCCCGGATCACGCGGCCGATCGTCGCGGCGTCGACCTCGTGCTGCTCGAGCAGCAGCCGCACGGCGCGCGGTCCGGACTCGGCCTGCCAGTGCTCGACGGCGTCGGAGAGCTTCTCGCCCGACAGGCCCTTGACCCGGCGCAGCACGTCACGCGGCTCGCGGTCCAGGCGGTCGAGCAACTCGGCTCCGAACCGCTCGATCAGCCGCTCGGCGGCCACGGGGCCGACACCGGGGATCCGCTGGAGGATCCGCCCGATCGCCTCGTCGTCGGACGGCCGGACGGTCTGTAGCCGGTTGACCCGGAACCGCTCGCCGTGCTTGGCGTGGTGCTGCCGCGTCCCGCTGGCCCGCACCCGGTCGCCGACGTCGAGATGGCCGACCGGGCCGACCAGGACCTCGTGGGTGCCCCGGGCACTCGCGCCCGACGAGGCCATTGCGTCGAGCACGCCGAAGCTCTCGTCGTCGCTGCGGAAGCGCACGCCCACGACCTCGACCTCCAGCGTCTCCTCGTGGTCTCCCGCGGGCACGCAGGCACGGTAGCGCGTGGGTCGGGCGGTTCGGCCCACTGCGCCGGGGCGGGCCGACTTGTGTACCCATACCGAACCCGAGGTGTCCCGCTCGGGCCGCCGGCCCGGCGCGCATCCGATCCCGGGGTCTGGGAGGATTGGGCTGTGTCCGCCCTAGGGACGATCATCACCGCCATCGTCACGCCGTTCGACGATGCCGCCAACGTCGACGAAGCGGCCTTCGTGTCGCTGATGCGCCATCTCGCCGCCAACGGCTCGGATGGGTTCGTCATCGCCGGCAGCACCGGCGAGGGCTCGACGCTCGACGACGACGAGCATCTCGCGCTCGTCGAGCTCGCCGTCCGCGAGAAGCCCGCGGGCACCACGGTGATCGCCAACACGGGGTCCAACGACACCCGTCACGCGATCCACCTGACCGAGAAGTCGACCGAGCTCGGCGTCGACGGCACCCTGCAGGCGGTCGGGTACTACAACCGGCCCAACCGTCGCGGCATCGTGCAGCACTACCGCACGGTCGCCGCCGCCACGGACCGGCCGATCGTGCTCTACAACATCCCGGCGCGGACGACGATCGACATGGACAACGAGCTGCTGGCCGAGCTGGCGCAGATCGACCACGTCGAAGCGGTCAAGCAGGCCAACAACGCCAACCTGGCGCTGGTCGACGGGCTCGCGCTGTACTCCGGCAACGACGAGGTCCTCGGCCGCACGCTCGATCTGGGCGGCGCCGGCGGGATCTGCGTCGCCAGCCACCTGGTCGGGAACGAGATGCGCGAGATGGTCGACGCGACGCCGGAGCGGCGCGCCGAGATCGACGCGCGCCTGCGGCCGCTGTTCGACGTGATGGGCGTGACGACCAACCCGATCCCGGTCAAGGCCGCGCTCGAGCTGGTGGGACGCCCGGTGGGCGGGCTGCGACTGCCGATGGTCGAGGCGGACGACGACGAACGCGCGCAGGTTCGCGCCGTCCTCGTCGACCTCGGGCTCGTGTCCTAGATGGTCCTCGCGCCGTCCCCGGGCGGTCAATTAGCCGCGTACCCCGACGAGCACCAGCTCGGGGACGCCCGACCCCCGCGCGGCCCACGGCCGCGTCCGAACGGACAGGACACCACCCATATGAATGCACCGTCACCCGCTTCTCCGACGCTGAAGGTGCTGCCGCTCGGCGGCCTCGGCGAGATCGGCAAGAACATGACCGTCGTCGAGTACGACGGCAAGATCATCGTGATCGACGCCGGCGTGCGCTTCCCGACGGCCGAGCAGGTCGGCATCGACCTCGTCCTCCCGGACTTCTCCTACTTGAAGGACCGGGCGCAGGACATCGAGGCGATCGTGATCACCCACGGGCACGAGGACCACCTCGGCGCGCTGCCGTTCGTGATCAAGCAGCTCGGCGGCGCCCGCAACGCCCCGAAGATCTACGGCCGTCCGCTGACGATGGCGATGGGCCGCAGCAAGCTCGAGGAGCACCGCCTGCGCGAGGTCCAGCTCACCGACACGCCGCTCAGCAAGGAGATCAAGCTCGGGAAGTTCTCGATCGAGCTGATCCACTGCACCCACTCGATCCCCGACGCCTGCAACGTCGCGGTCACGTGCGACGCCGGCACGCTGCTGTTCACCGGCGACTACAAGTTCGACCAGACCCCGGTCGACGGGCCTCCGGCGGACTTCCTGCGCCTGGCGCGGTTCGGCAAGGAGGGTCTGCTGATGCTGCTCGGCGACTCGACCAACGTCGACCGTCCCGGCTGGTCGCCGAGCGAGTCGCTCGTCGGGCCGGCGCTCTACGACGTCTTCGCCAAGCAGCGCGGACGGATCATCGTCACGTCGTTCGCGTCGAACCTGCACCGCGTGCAACAGGTGATCGACGCCGCCGCCGACCTCAACCGCAAGGTCTGCCTGCTCGGGCGGTCGATGAAGAAGAACACCAACATCGCCAAGGCGCTCGGGATCCTCAACATCCCCGACGGCCTGCTGGTCCAGCCGCGCGAGCTCGAGAACCTGCCGGACCACCGCGTCGTGGTGATGTCGACCGGGTCCCAGGGCGAGCCGTTGGCCGCGCTCCGGCGGATGGCGTTCCGCGACCATCCCCAGATCCGGATCCACGAGGGCGACACGGTCGTCTTCTCGGCCACGCCGATCCCGGGCAACGAGCGCGCCGTCAACGAGACGATCGACAAGCTCTACCAGGCGGGCGCCCACGTCGTCACGCACAAGGACGCGCCGATCCACGCGTCCGGCCACGGCTACGCGGAGGAGATGAAGATGATGCTGAATCTCACGAAGCCGAAGTACGTGATGCCCCTGCACGGCGACCACCACCGTCTGCAGCTCCACAAGAAGCTGGCCGTGTCGGTCGGCGTCCCCGAGAAGCACGTCTTCTGCGCCGAGAACGGCCTGCCGGTCGAGATCGATCAGCGCGGCGCCCGCTTCGGCAAGCCGGTCCCGTCGGGCGTGATGTACGTCGACGGGTCCGACATCGGCGAGACCGCCGACGCCGCGCTGCGCGACCGTCGCTCGCTGTCCGAGGACGGGCTGTTCGTGGTCGTCGCGACGATCGGCGACGACGACGGCAAGTCGGTCGCCGAGGCCGAGTTGCTGTTCCGGGGCGTGCCGTTCAAGCACGACGAGAAGTTCCTGCAGGCCGTGCGCGAGCAGGTCGACGCCTCCGTCGAGCGCGCCGCCGCCGACAAGATCCACGACCTGGACGAGATCCAGCGGATCCTGCACGACGACATCGCCCAACTGGTGTGGACGAAGATCAAGCGTCGCCCGGTCGTGATGCCGGTCGTCGTCGCGGTCTGAGGGTCCTAACGCTCCCGAGCGCCGGCCCCGAACAACGGGCCGGCGTCGTCGGGCGGCGCCGGGACCGTGGCGACCGCGAAGGTCACCACGAAGCGCGCCCCGCTGCCGTCCGGGTGGACCGGCTCGAAGCGCGCGTCTCCGCCGTGGTGCTGCGCCGCGGCGCGGACGATCGCCAGGCCGATCCCGGTCGATCCGGCCGACTCGCCGCCGCGGCGGACGAACCGCTCGAAGATCCGCTCCCGGAGCTCGGCGGGAATGCCCGGTCCGTCGTCCTCGACGACCAGCTCGCCGCGCGCGCCCGTCGCGCGCAGGCGGACGCGGATCGTGGTGCCATCCGGGGTGTGGCGTAGCGCGTTGCCGACGAGGTTGGCCACCATCCGCACCAGCTCGTCGCGCACCCCGTCGATGGTCACCGGCTCCACGTCGACGTCGAGCACGTGGTCGCCGATCTGCGGCTCCAGCTCGTCGATCGCCTCGAGGATCGCGCGATCGAGCTCGATCGGGGCCCGCGTGACCTGGCGCTGAGCGTCCATCCGTGCGAGCAGCAGCAGGTCCGAGACCAGCAGCTTCATCCGCCGGGAGGAGCGCAGCGCCGACGCCACCGCCTCGCGGTCCTCGCCCTGGGTGGTCAGCGCCAGCAGCTCCAGGTTGGCCTGGACCGAGGTCAACGGCGTGCGCAGCTCGTGCGACGCGTCGGCGACGAAGTCGCGCTGACTCTGCAGCGACGCGTCGACCTTGGCCTGGGCGACGGCCAGCTCGTCGAGCATGTCCTGCAGCGTGCCGGCCAGCTCGGCGATCTCGTCGTTGACCTGCGGCGTCGGCATCTTCGCGTCGAGGTCGCGCGTGCGGGCGATGTGCCGGGCGGTGCTGGTCATCCGCTTGACCGGGCGCATCGCGCGCTCGCCAACAGCCACGCCGGCGATCAGCGCGAGCAGGGTGCCGAGCAGCACCCCGATGCCGAGCGCGCCCCAGATCCGCCGGGTGGTGTGGGCGACGGAGCTGAAGTTGCGACCCATCCGGACCTCGACCACCGCCGAGACCGACGCGGTCGACGAGGTCGTTCGGCCGAGCACGCCTGGCCCGCGGTAGATGTCCAGCGAGAGCGTCGGCTGGGTCCACGGCTGTCCGGTCAGCGCGTTGATCACCGGCTGCTGGAACTGACGCGACGAGATCTGCAGGCCGCTCAGCGTCTCGGCAGGGTTGCCCGGAAGCCCGATGTCGATCGTGCTGTCGGTGGTCTGCACTCGTTGGACGCCGCCGCGGAACCCGACGAAGACCGCGATCACCGTGTCCGGGTCGCCGCGCAGGAGGCGCAGGTCGTTGCCGAGGCTGAACTGCCCGGTCGTCGGATCCAGCCGCAGGTCGAGCTGGCTGCGGATCGTGTCGAACCGGGCGGCGGTCTGGGTGACGAAGTCGCCGCGAACGCGCTCGGCGGTGAAGCGGCCGACGCCGATCGCGAACAGCAGCAGGATCAGGCCGGTCAGGACCGCGGAGACGACGGCCAGTCGCCAGCGGATCGGCAGCCGGTCGAGCCAGCGCAGCCAGCGCAGCCGCTGACCGTCGGGGCCGTGCAACGCCGCGACGAGTCCGGACGACCGGCGCGAGGGGGAGGGGGGTGCGGGAACGACGATGAGGGCGTGATGCCGTAGCTACCGGCCGACGCGCAGCACGTATCCCGCGCCGCGGATGGTGTGGACGAGGCGCTCCTCGCCACCCTCTTCCAGCTTGCGCCGCACGTTGGAGATGAAGACCTCGATCGTGTTGGTCGACGCCAGCGGGTCGTAGCCCCAGACCTCCTCGAGCAGCCGCTGGCGGGGCACCACCAGCTTCTCGTTGCGCATCAGGTACTCGAGCAGCTCGAACTCGCGCTGGGTCAGGTCGATGTGCCGCTCGCCGCGGAAGACCTCGTGGGTCGCCGGGTTGAGCGTCAGGTCGGCGCAGACCAGGGCCGCCTCGCCGCGTGGGGGGCGGCGCCGCAGCAGGGCACGGATCCGAGCCAGCAGCTCGTCGCGCTCGAACGGCTTGACCAGGTAGTCGTCGGCCCCGCTGTCGAGCCCTTCGACGCGGTGCTCGACGCCGTCGCGCGCGGTCAGGATCAGGATCGGCACGTCGTCGTTCTCGCGCACCGCCTTGGCCACCTCGATCCCGTCCATCCCGGGCAGACCGAGGTCGAGGATCACCAGGTCCGGCATGTAGGTTCGGGCCTCGGCCAGCGCGGACTCGCCGTCGCGCGTGACCCGCGTCTCGTAGTCCTCCAGGCGCAGCGTGCGGCCGAGCACCGCGGCGATCTCCTCGTCGTCCTCGACGATCAACACGCGGGGGCTGCGGCCGGAGGCGTCCATGTCGTGAGCCTACCTCGCCCGCCTTTCGGATCGCTCAACTTCCGGGCGTGCGCGATTCCCGCGCTCGGCGGGCAGGAGCGGCGGTCCCGGTGGCGAAGCGCACGGGTGAGCATGAGCCGCACCCGTACCCCTGCACGCACGCCGAAGGCCCCCGCCGCGCGCTCGCGCTCCGGCAAGACGCCGTCCGGGGCCGCCAAGCGGCCCCGCGCCGCGGTGGTCGACGCGCCGGCGCTCGACCAGCGGCAGTTCGACCAGATCGGCCTGGGTCTGCTGGCGCTCGCCGTCTTCCTGGTCTTCCTGATGTACCTGGGGTCGTGGGGCGGGGCGATCGGCGACGCGATGGTCGGCGGGCTGCGCAGCCTGTTCGGCCAGATCGCCTACCTGGTGCCGCCGGTGGTCGCGGCGACCGGCATGATCCTGATCCTGCGGCCGCTGCTGCCGGCGGTCCGGCCGTTCCGGACCGGCGCGATCCTGCTGGTGCTCGCCCTCATGCTGCTGTTCGCGACCGGCACGTTCGGACTCGGGGGCGGCACGGGTCGCGACGTGCTCTGGACCGCCGACGCGGTGCGGCCGCGCGGCGGCGTGGTCGGCGACGCGATGTACTGGGCGATCTCGAGCCTGCTCGGGGCGATCGGCGCTCACGTGATCGGCGTGACGATGCTGCTCGCCGGCGTGCTGATCCTGACCGGCGCGTCGATCGCGTCGCTGGTCTCGCGGACCGGCGAGAGCCTGCGGCAGACGACGACGGTGTTCCGCCGCGTGCCGTCCGACGACGAGCCGATGATCCCCGTGCTGCCGCGCCGCCGGGCCGCGGTCGAGCCCGACGACGGCGCCGGACCGCCGACGACGACGTCGCGCCCGCGGGCCAAGGCGGCCCAGGACGCGGCCGACGCGGACCCCGTGGACGACGACGTGCCCGAGTTCCCCGCGCTGCCGCGCCGCGGGACGGACACGGTGCCCGAGCCGACCGACGACGAGCCGATCGCGGCGTCGCGCGGAACGCGGATCCGCGGCCGCAAGGCCGGCGCCGGGCCCGAGCTGGACGGCGCGCTGCGCTACCCCGACCTGTTCGGCGCCGACGCCGAGGTGCGCCTGGACCTGCCGACCGACGACCTCGATCCCGTCCGGGCGGACGACGAGGGCCCGCTCGACGCGCCGATCGAGCCGCCGACCGCCGTGGTGCCCGTGGCCGTTCCCGCGCCGCGGCCGACGCCGGGCCCGAAGGCTCCCGCCACCGACGCCACACAGGACGACGAGTCGGACGATGCCCGGCCGACCCTCGCCGAGCTCCGCGCCCGGCAGCCGATGGGCGGCGACGCGCAAGCACCGGAGGACGGCTACCTGCTGCCCGATCCGGAGCTGCTGAAGGTCTCCGCCGCGGACCAGCTCCGCCCGGACACCGCCGGCCAGAACGAGACCGCGGAGGCCCTGGTCGAAGCGCTGTCGCACTTCAACGTCGACGCGACGCTGGTCAGCACCGTCGCCGGTCCGCACATCACCCGCTACGAGCTGCGCTTGGCGCCCGGCATCAAGATGTCGAAGGTCGCCCAGCTCAAGGACGACCTGGCCTACGCGCTCGCCGCGACCGACATCCGGATCCTGGCTCCGGTCCCGGGCAAGACCGCGGTCGGCGTCGAGGTCCCGAACAAGCGCCGCCGGATCGTCCACCTCGGCGACGTCTACAGCGACCCGCCGGCCGACGCCAGCCCGCTGACCGTCTGGCTGGGCAAGGACGTCTCGGGCGCCCCGATCTACGCCGACCTGGCCAAGATGCCGCACCTGCTCGTGGCCGGCACCACCGGCGCCGGCAAGTCGGGCTGCGTCAACGCGATGCTCAGCTCGATCCTGCTGCACGCGACCCCGGACGACGTGCGCCTGGTGCTCGTCGACCCGAAGCAGGTCGAGCTCAACCACTACGAGTCGATCCCGCACCTGCTGACGCCGGTGATCACCAGCCCGAAGATGGCCGCCAACGCGCTCCAGAACCTGGTCCGCGAGATGGAGTGGCGCTACGGCGTGATGAGCGTCAAGAAGACCCGTGGCCTGATCGAGCTCAACCGCGTGCGCGTCGAGGAGGGCGACGAGCCGCTGCCGTACATCCTCTGCGTGATCGACGAGCTGGCCGACCTGATGATGGTCGCCCCGGCCGACGTCGAGGACGCGATCATCCGGATCGCCCAGAAGGCCCGGGCGGTCGGGATCCATCTCGTGCTCGCCACGCAGTCCCCGCGGGTCGACGTGATCACGGGCATGATCAAGGCCAACGTGCCGTCGCGGATCGCGTTCAGCGTCTCGTCGCAGACCGACTCGCGCGTTATCCTCGACCAGAACGGCGCCGAGTCGCTGCTCGGCCGCGGCGACATGCTCTTCAACCCCGTCGGCAGCTCGCGGCTCAACCGGATCCAGGGCGCCTACATCGACGAGGCGGAGATCGCGGCGCTGACGGAGCACTGGGCGCGTCAGGGCGAGCCCGAGATGCGCGAGGACCTGCTCGAGGCGACCGAGGAGGAGCAGCCCGCCGAGAGCCCGGACGACAACGACGCCGATTCCGATCCGCTGCTGGCGGACGCGATCGAGCTGGTCGTCGAGATGGGCGCCGCGTCGACGTCGGGGCTGCAGCGCCGCTTGCGTGTCGGCTACACCCGCGCGGGCCGCCTGGTCGACATGATGGAGCGCCGCGGGATCGTGTCCGGCTTCGAGGGCTCGAAGGCCCGTCAGGTGCTGGTCTCGCCGATGGATCTGCCCCGGGTGCTGGCCGCCGCGCGGGGGACGGCGACCGACGCCGTCGACGCCGTCGACGAGCCCACAGCCCCCGCCGGACCCGCCGCCCCGCCGATCGACGACGCCGCCGACGACCGGACGGGCGACCACGCCGCGATCGGGTCCAGCGGCGAATGACGCCGGAACGCTAGCCTTCCACGCGTATGGCAGAGATCGGCGTCACCCTGCGCGAAGCCCGCATGCGCGCCGGTATCGATATCGCGGAGGTGGAGGCCCGTACCAAGATCCGGGCCAAGTACCTGCGCGCGCTGGAGAACGAGGAGTGGAGCCTGCTGCCGGGCACCACCTTCGTCAAGAGCTTCCTGCGGACCTACGCCGAGGCCCTCGGACTCGACGCCAAGCTGCTGGTCGAGGAGTACAAGTTCCGGCACGAGCCCTACGAGGTCGGCGGCAACGGCGTGGTGCAGCGTCAGAACGGCCGACGCGGCCGGCGCGGCAAGCAGGGGGCCTTCGGGGGGCCCCAGCGCCGCACCGGCTGGATCGTCCTGGTGGTGCTGGTGGCGTTGATCGCCGCGCTGCTGTTCGCCGTCTTCCAGCTTTCCAAGGGCGAGGACGAGTCGAATCAGCCTCCGACGGTCACCACGACCACGACCGCGACGTCCGAGGAGGACGCCGAAGCCGCAGCCGAGGAGGCGGCGGCGGAGCGGCGCCGCGAGCAGCGCGAGGCGGCCCGCCGGGTCGTCAGCCTGCGGGTGGCCGCGACGGCCAACGGCACGACGTTCGTCTGCGTCCGCGACGCCCGTGGTCGCCGCGTGGTCGACGGCCAGACCCTCCAGCAGGGTCGCCGCACCAAGCTCGTCCGGTCCCAGCGGTTCGACGTCGTGATCGGCGCCCCCTCCGCGCGCGTCACCGACGGCGGACGTCAGCTCCAGGTGCGGGCGGACGACGGCAACGTGATCGCCTACCGAATCACCAAGGACGAGCTGAAGCGGCTGCCCGAGGGTCAGCGGCCGTCCTGTTCCTCCTAGCACCGCCGGGCGGGGCGTCGAGCGGGACCAGATAGCCTCGTCCCTCGACATGGGCACACCGCGCGCGACCGTCATCGTCACCGGCACCGAGGTCCTCGGGGGATGGGTCTCCGATCGCAACGGGCCGTGGTTGGCCCGCCGGCTCGGCGCGCTCGGGGTCGAGCACGTCTCGACGGTCACCGTCGGCGACCGTCCCGCCGACCTGCGTGCGGCGCTGGAGCACGCCCGTGACCAGGGCTACGCGCTGATCGTGACGTCGGGCGGGTTGGGACCGACCGAGGACGATCTGACCGCCGCTACGGTCGCGGAGTTCACCGGCCGCCCCGCGGCGCTCGACGCGGCGCTCGAGGCCCGGATCTGGGCGATCCTCGAGCCGCTGTCCAAGCGCTGGAAGCACATCAGCCAGGAGGCGGTCCGCTCCGCCAACCGCAAGCAGGCGATGGTCCCCGCGGGTGCGACGGTGCTGGAGCCCGTCGGCACCGCGCCGGGGCTGATCGTGCCGCCGACCGACGACGACCCGTCGCGTCCGCCGACGCCGACCGTCGTGGTGATGCCGGGACCGCCCAGCGAGCTCCAGCCGATGTGGGCCGTGGCCGAGCAGGAAGACGCGTTCCGGGCGGCGCTGACCGGTGCGACCGACCTGCGCGAGTCAACCTGGCGCCTGTTCGGCCTCCCCGAGTCGGAGATCGCCAACACGATGCGATCCGCCCGCGACGTCGGGATCCCGATCGACGACCTCGAGATCACGACCTGCGTCCACCGCGGCGAGCTGGAGGTCGTGACCCGCTGGACGCCGGCGGCCGACGCCGTCGCGTCGGCGTTCGAGGAGTTCGTCGCCGATCACCACGCCGACACGCTGTTCTCGACGGACGGGCGGCGGATCGACGAGATCGTGCTCGACCTGCTGCGGGAGCGGGACTGGACGATCGCCACGGCCGAGTCCTGCACGGGCGGCATGGTCGCCAGCCGGCTGACCGACCGCGCGGGCGCCTCGGACGTCGTGGCCGGGGGCGTGGTCTCCTACTCGAACGCGGTCAAGCAGCGGGTGCTGGGCGTCGACGCGGAGGATCTGCGCGATCACGGCGCCGTCTCCGCGGTCGTCGCGCAGGCGATGGCGCAGGGCGCCCTCGATCGGCTCGGCGCGCAGGTCGCGGTGGCGACCACGGGGATCGCGGGACCCGGCGGCGGAACGGACGCCAAGCCGGTGGGAACCGTCTACGTCGCGGTCGAGACGGCCGACGGCCAGTCGCTGGTCCGTCACGTCCAGCTACCCGGAAACCGCGCTGCGGTGCGCGACCGGACGGTCACGGCCGCGCTGCACATGGTGCGGCGGGTGCTGCTCGGGGAGCGCGACGCCGGGTAGCGATTCGGCACGGCTTCGGCACGCTCGCGGGGTAGGCCGGCAACACGAACGTATGTACGGTCGGTTCCGTCCGCACCCTGTTGGACAATTGGGATCCCGCTTTCAAGAAGAGGTAGATGGAATGGCCGCCAAGGAGACCGAAGCCACGGCAAAGGCACGTGACGCTGCCCTGCAGGGAGCGCTTCAGCAGATCGAGCGCCAGTACGGCAAGGGCACCGTGATGCGCATGGGCGAGGAGGGAGCGCACTCGCAGGTGGACGTCGTTCCCACGGGCGCGCTGTCGCTCGACCTCGCCCTCGGGATCGGTGGGGTCCCGCGCGGTCGCGTGATCGAGATCTTCGGCCCGGAGTCCTCGGGCAAGACGACGCTCGTCTACCACATCCTCGCGGAGGCCCAGAAGAAGGGCGGCGTCTGCGCGTTCATCGACGTCGAGCACGCGATGGACCCGGTCTATGCCGCCCGGATCGGCGTCGACGTCGACGAACTGCTGGTCTCGCAGCCGGACTACGGCGAGCAGGCGCTGGAGATCGCCGACATGCTCGTCCGCTCGGGCGCGGTCGACGTGGTCGCGCTCGACTCCGTCGCGGCGCTGACCCCGCGGGCCGAGCTCGAGGGCCAAATGGGCGACCAGACCGTCGGCCTGCAGGCCCGGATGATGAGCCAGGCGATGCGCAAGCTGACCGGCAACCTCAACCGGACCAACACGCTCTGCGTGTTCACCAACCAGATCCGCGAGAAGGTCGGCGTGATGTTCGGTTCGCCGGAGACGCAGCCGGGTGGTCGCGCGCTGAAGTTCTACAGCTCGCAGCGCCTCGACATCCGCCGGATCGAGACGATCAAGGACGGCACCGAGGCGGTCGCCAACCGCGTGCGCGTCAAGGTCGTCAAGAACAAGGTCGCGCCGCCGTTCAAGCAGGCCGAGTTCGACATCGAGTTCGGCAAGGGGATCTCGACCTCCGGGTGCCTGATCGACCTGGGAATCGAGAACGACGTGGTCCAGAAGTCGGGCTCGTTCTTCTCGTTCGACGGCGAGCGGCTGGCCCAGGGGCGGACCAACGCCAAGGCGCATCTAGACGCCAACCCCGAGATCGCCAAGGAGATCGAGCGGCGGATCTACGCCAAGCTCGACATGACGCTGCCCGGCGAGGACGCGCCGGTCGCCAAGGACGCCCCGGTCCCGACGCCGGCCTAGCGCCCGGTCGCGTCCTCGATCGCCGATTCCGTCTGGAGGGCCCGCTTCAGGATGATCAGCGCGCCCGACTTCGGATCGAGCCCGGCGGACGACGACGACTGGGGTGCGGCCCCGACCCATCCGGAGGCCGGCGAGACGCCGGCCTCGGGCGCCGAAGGGGCGGGGGCCAACCACGATTGGGACCCCGCCCCGCCACTGCCGCTCGGGATCCCCAAGGCACCGAAGGCAGAGCGCCGGCCGAAGCAGGTCAAGCGCCGTGGGGAGCGGCGCGGTCCTCGTTCGGCCGCGAAGTCGAGCGACGACGCCCCGGGGCTCGGCGCGGAGGACCGCCCGCCGCGCGAGTCGAAGGCCGACCGCCCGCCGCCCACCGCCGAGGAACGGCTGCAGCTCGCGCTCAAGCACGCCTACCGCTACCTGGCCAAGCGCGACCGTACCGTGGCCGAGGTCCGTGCCCACCTGGTAAAGCGCGAGACCGATCCGGCGTCGCTCGAAGCCGCGGTGGCCGAGCTGCTCGAGCTGCGGTACCTCGACGACGCCCGCTACGTCCAGCGCTACGTCGAGGACCGTCGGCGGCTCGACGGCTGGGGTCCGGTGCGGATCACCCAGGGTCTGCGCAAGATGGGCATCGACCCACCGCTGATCGAACCGGCGATCGCCGCTGTCAGCGCGGAGTCCGAGGACGACGACGTCACGCTCGCGACCGACCTCGTCCACCGGCGGTTCAACCGTCGCCCGCTCGACGGCGACAAGGACCGGCAGAAGGCGTTGCGGGCCGTGGTCAGCAAGGGCCACACGCTCGACGTCGCCTACGCCGCCGTGCGCGCCTACGAAGAGCGCTGCGCCGCCGACGCCGACCGTTGACGACCGGCGGGTGGGCGGGCTGACCGGCCCACGAGCACCCGGTACCCTGGGTCGGCCTCATGTCTGTCCTCGCCGATCCCAAGCGCTATCACGTCACAACCTTTGGTTGTCAAATGAACGAGCACGACTCGGAGCGCATGAAGGGCATGCTCGAGACGCTCGGCTACGACGAGGCCCAGGCCCCCGAGGACGCGGACCTGCTGCTCTTCAACACCTGCTCGATCCGCGAGTCTGCCGACTCGCGCTTCGTCGCCCACCTCGGCCACGCCAAGCGGATGAAGAAGGAGCGCCCCGGGGTGCTCGTCGGCGTCGGCGGCTGCTGGGCGCAGTCGGTCAAGGACGAGGTCTTCGAGCGCTTCCCGTTTGTCGACGTCGCGTTCGGTCCCGGCCAGATCAACAAGCTCGCCGAGTTCCTGACCGCGGAGTCGATCACCGCCCAGGGCTACTTCGAGTTCGAGGGCTTCCCGGCGCACCTGCCGACCAAGCGCAACCGCGATTTCCAGGCCTGGGTCCAGATCGCGGTCGGTTGCAACCTGAAGTGCTCGTACTGCATCGTGCCGTCGACCCGCGGACGCGAATCCTCGCGCCCGTACGAGCAGCTCGTCGACGAGGTGACCCGACTGGCCGCCGACGGCGTCAAGGAGATCACGCTGCTCGGGCAGAACGTCAACGCCTACGGCCGCGACCTGCGCACCAGCGACCCGCTGCCGGACGCGCTGCTGCCGTTCCACGAGGCCGCGAAGCGCCCGACCGGCAGCGGCGACAAGGGCCGCCCCCGAACCTTCGCCGAGCTGCTGACCGCCGTGGCCGACATCGACGGAATCGAGCGGGTTCGCTACACCTCGCCGCACCCGAAGGACATCCGCGAGGACGTCGTCGCGGTCCACGCCGCGCTGCCCGAGGTCTGCGACCACATCCACCTGCCGCTGCAGGCCGGATCGAGCCGGATCCTGAAGAAGATGCGGCGGACCTACGACAAGCAGCGGTTCCTCGACCGCGTCGCGATGATCCGCGAGCAGTGCCCGGACATCTCCCTGAGCACCGACATCATCGTCGGGTTCCCGGGGGAGACCGAGGAGGAGTTCCAGGAGACCCTCGAGGTCGTCGACGCGGTCCGGTTCGACAGCGCGTTCACCTTCGTCTTCTCGCCCCGACGCGGCACCGAGGCCGCCGAGATGACCGACGAGTTCGTCCCGCACCCGGTCAAGGTCGAGCGGATGGAGCGGTTGGTCGCGCTGGTCCAGAAGCACGCCCGGGAGCGGACGCAGCGGTTCGTCGGCCGCACGGTCGACGTGCTGATCGAGGGCGAGTCGCGGACGGACTCCGACCGCCTGCGCGGCCGGACCAGTCACAACAAGGTCGTCAACTTCACCGGCTTCGGCGTCCCCGGGCAAACCGTCCCAGTCGAGATCACCGGGGCGACGTCGCAGACGCTGAGCGGCGAGATGTCGCTGCTGACGCTCAGCGCTTGACGCGCTGCTTCTCGGCCAGCTCGGCGCCCATCCGGCCACCGTCGATCTTGACCGCAATCGCGCTCGGGACCCCGGGGAAGAGGCCGTTGAGGACACCCGACGCCTTGATGCTGAGCGGCGCGACGTCGATCTCGCCGCGATCCTTCTGGACCGCGCGGACGACGGCGGCCGCGACGTCCTCGGGGCGGTTGGTGCCGACGCCCTTCGGAAGGGCGACCTCCGTCTCGGCGAACATCCCGGCGTCGCGGATGAAGCCCGGGAAGACCACGCTGACGCCGATCCCGTGGGGCTTCAGCTCCGGGCGCAGGCCCTGCGCGAATCCGCGCAGGCCGAGCTTCGTCGCCGCGTAGAGCGACGCGTCGGCGGTCGGCACCTTGGCGCTCATCGAGCTGATGAAGACGACGTGCCCGCGACCGCGCTGCTTCCACCGTGGGACGAGCTGGTTCGTCAGCACGATCGGGGCGCGCAGGTTGACGGCGACGACCCGGTCGATCTCGTCCACCCGGTAGTCGTCGAGCGGCCCGCTGCCCGGAATCGCGGCGTTGTGGATCACGACGTCGGCGTGCGCGTAGTCGTCGGCCAAGCGCTGGACGTCGTCGGGGTTCGACAGGTCCGCGGCGATCGCCGTCGCGCCGAGCTCGTCGGCGAGCGGCTGCAGGATCTCGGCCCGCCGTCCGGTCAGCACGAGGGAGGCGCCGCGATCGGCCAGCGCACGGGCGATCGCGTGCCCGAGGCCGCCGGTCGCGCCGGTCAGGAGGACGGTGGTTCCGGCAAGCTGCATGCCGACAGAGTACGCGTTCAGGCGAGGAAGACCGCGACCGTCGCGGTGAAGCTGTGGGCGAACGGCCGTCCGCCGACGGGACCGATCTCGCCCGCCGAGACCATGCCCGCCAGCGGCACCGGGCCGAGTTCGTGCTGGATCGTGTCGGCGTCGTGGTCGTCGAAGCCGAACATCTCGCGGCCCCGGCCGTTGCAGGTGAAGGCCAAGGCGCCGGCGATCCGCGCCGATCCCGCCGCTTCACGGCGCAGACGCAGCGCGTCGACCAGGTCCCGCGAGGCGGTCTCCGGGTCGCGGACGTGCAGGCGCACGGTCTGCCCGACCTCGACAGGAGCTCCGATCGCCACCGCGCCCGTCTCGGTGTCGGCGGCGGCGAGGCCACGGACGATGTAATCGTCGGGCGGGGGCGCGTCGCCCGCGTTCTCGACGGTGCCGCCGACGGCCACGCCGAGCAGCAGGCCGTGCTGGATCCGGACGCCCTCGTCATCCGGCAGCCCGTTGATCGTCTCGCGGAGCACGTCGATCGCGGGCCGGCCGGCGAGCTGGTGGATCGCGCCGGCGCCGCCGGCCGTGACGGTCAGCTCGGGACCGATCGGGCGGGCGCCCTGCGACACGCAGGGCAGCACGTCGACTCCGCGGAACCGCAACGCCAGACCCGCGTCGCCTCGGCTGCCCGGCCGGCACAGCAGCGGAGCGTCGGGACGCGGGATCAGCGACGCGACGCCGCCGATCACCGGCACCGTCGGCAGCCGCTCCTCGAAGGCCCGGAGCGTGACGTCGAGCGGGAGCTGCGCCGGATCGACGAGCAGGATCACCGCCGACGTGCGCTCGCCGTCGTCGTCTGCGTCCGGCAGGCCGCGAACCGCGATGCCCGCGTCCACCTGCTCGGCCGTCAGCTCGGTGAGCTCGACGCTCGCGCCATCCGATAGCGCCATCGCCCAGATCACCACCGCAGGCCCGGTCGTCAGCTCCTCCGCTCCGGACAGGATCCCGCTCGCGGTGCAGGCCACGAGCTGCGCGGGGTCGAGTTCCTCCGCCACGACGTCGAGCACCGCGTCGGCGGCCGGCGCCAGGTCCCCGGCGACGAAGACCAGCGCCAGGCCGCACGGGCGATCACCCAGTTCGGCGGCGGCGGAGCGCGCTGCTTCGGCCACCCCACGGGCGGCGGACGAGGTGGCGGACGACCCGCAGCCGACGACGACGGTCACTCGATCACCATACTTATGCCCGTTGTGAGCGTCGTGCCCGTCCCGACCGTCATCGCGCTGTTCGGTCCCACCGCCGTCGGCAAGACCGAGATCGCGCTCGCCGTCGGCCGGGCGCTGCGGACCGCCGGGCACGATCCGATCGCGGTATCCGCCGACGCGATGCAGCTCTACCGGGGCATCGAGACCCTGACAGGCGCCCGCGACGCGCTCGAGCAGGACGACCTGGAGCACCGTCTGGTCAGCGTGCTGCCGATCAGCGAGACCTGCTCGGCGGGCCGGTTCGCCGTCCTGGCGCACCGCGAGATCGACGACGCGCTCGCCGCCGGCCGCGTTCCGGTGGTCGTCGGCGGCACCGGGCTCTACCTGCGCGCGGCGCTGACCGACCTGGAGCTGCGCCCCCCGGCGCCGCCCGAGATCCGCGCCCGGATCGAGGCCGAGCTGGCGGCCGACGGCGCGGAGGCGCTGCACGCGCGGCTGATCGCGGTCGCGCCCTGGGCCGCGGAGCACGTGCAGCCGCGCGACCGCTCGCGGATCGTCCGCTGGCTGGAGCTGCACGAGCTGGGCGAGCTGCGTCCGGTGACCGGGCCCAACCGCCTGTGGACCGACGAGACCCGCCATCCGACCCGGCTCGTCGGACTGGTCCGCGATCGCGACCAGCTCCGCGAGCGGATCGACCGCCGCGTCGACGCGATGATCGCCGCGGGGGCGGCCGACGAGGTCCACGCGGCGGCCGCGGCCGGCGTCTCGGCGACCGCGCGCAAGGCGCACGGATTCGAGCCGCTGCTCGACGGCGACGTCGACCGGATGCGTCGCGACACCCGCCGCTACGTGAAGCGGCAACTGACCTGGATGCGCAAGCTGCCCGACGTCGAGGTGATCGACCTGAGCGACGATCCGGATCCCGACGCGGTGGCCGCCCGGATCGTCGCCCCGGTGCTGGCCTAGACTCCCGCCGATGCTGTTCGAGAAGTGGCAGGCGCTGGGCAACGACTACCTGATCGTCGAGCGCGACCGGGTGCCGTTCCCGCTGACGCCGGCCCGGGCGCGGCGACTTTGCGACCCTCACCTCGGTCCCGGCGGCGACGGCGTGCTGGAGCTCTCGCCGCCGACCGAGCCCGGAACCGTGGCCGACCTGCGGATCTGGAACCCGGACGGCTCGATCGCCGAGCTGTCGGGCAACGGCGCCCGCGAGGCGATCATGTACCTGGTCCGCCGCGGCTGGACCGACCAGACCCAGTTCTCGATCACCACGGTAGCGGGGGAGATCCGGCCGACGATCCTGTCGGAGACCGAGTGCCGGGTCGACATGGGCCGCGCGTTCACGCGCAGCGTCGACCACCTCGGGGCCGACGACGGGCGCGGGACGCTGGACACCGCGGACACGCAGCCGCGGCGGGGGGCCGCCGAGCCGTCGAGCTGGGCGTACCAGCACGTCAAGATCGGCAACCCGCAGTGCGCGATCCGGGTCCCGGACGTGGAAACGCTCGAAGCGCTCGACCTGCCGGCGATCGGACCGGACATCGAGCACCACCCGAGCTTCCCCCAACGGACGAACGTCTCGTGGTTCTGCGAGATCGAACCCGGCGTGATCCGCGCCCGGATCTTCGAGCGTGGCGTCGGCGAGACGATGTCGTCCGGCACCGGCGCGTCGGGGGCGGCAGTGGCCTACGTGCTGGCGGGCGGCGGGCGGTCCGGCGGCGACGACGGCGGCGAGAGCATCACGGTGCGCCTCGACGGGGGAGACCTGACGGTCGACGTCGGCGACGACCTCCACGTCGACCTGACCGGCTGGGCCGTCCCGGTCTACGCGGCGGAGGCGTCGGACGAGCTGGTCGAAACGTTGCGGGCGCTGGACTGAGCTAGTTGGCGTGCAGTTGCTCGTTGAGCGAGCCCCAGGCGCCGGAGCGCTCGAGGGCGACGATCGCGCCGGTCTGGCTGTCGCGGCGGTAGAGCAGGCCGCTCTTGCCCGACAGCTCGCGGGCCTTGACGGTGCTGCCGTCGGGCAGCTGGACCAGCGACCCGCCGGTCACGTAGAGGCCGGCCTCGACGATGCAGCCGTCGCCGAGCGAGATCCCCAGACCCGAGTTGGCGCCGAGCAGGCAGCCCTCGCCGACCGAGATCACGGCCTGGTTGCCACCCGAGAGCGTGCCCATGATCGAGGCGCCGCCACCGACATCGCTGCCGTCGCCGACGACGACGCCCGCGCTGATCCGGCCCTCGACCATCGACGCCCCGAGCGTGCCGGCGTTGAAGTTGACGAAGCCCTCGTGCATCACCGTGGTGCCCGCGGCGAGGTGGGCGCCGAGCCGGACGCGGTCGGCGTCGCCGATCCGCACGCCGGACGGGACGACGTAGTCGGTCATCCGCGGGAACTTGTCGATCGAGGTCACGTTGACCTGGCGGCCTTCGGCGCGCAGCCGCAGGCGGGTCTGCTCGAAGCCGTCGACCGCGCACGGGCCCTGCGACGTCCAGACCACGTTGGTCAGCAGCCCGAACTGCCCGTCGAGCGACAGCCCGTGCGGCGGGACCAGTCGGTGCGACAGCAGGTGCAGACGCAAGTAGACGTCGTGGGCGTCGATCGGCGGGGACGCGAGGTCCTCGATCACCGTGGCGACCGCGACCGTCCGGACGCCGCGGCCGGCGTCGCTGCCGATCGACGCCGCGATCGCCCCGCCCCCGACGATGGTGGCCTTGGCGAACGGGACCTCGAACGTGCCCGTGCCGCCGGAATGCCCGGTCGCCGCGACGGCCTCGGCATCCACGCCCAGCGCGGGGGCGGGGAAGAAGCTGTCCAGTACCGACCCGTCGGCCTCGTTGATCGTCGCCAGGCCGATGGCCCAGGCACCCTGCTGCTGCGTATCGCTCACGCTCTGGAGCCTACGAGGTCCCGCAGTCGCTCCGCGGCGACCGCGCCGTCGTCGATCGTCGGGACCAGCGCGACCCGGACGTAGCCCTCGCCGGCGGGACCGAAGAATCCGCCCGGGGCGCAGACGATCCCGGCCCGCAGCAGGCACCCCGCGAAGGTCGCGCTGACCGCGCCGGTCGCCGCGTCGTCGCCGTCGGTCAGGATCGCGATCAACTCGGCGGTCAGCGGATCCCGGCGGGCGGTGGCCGCCCAGTCGGCCTCGGACCAACCGTCCGGCACGGCCAGCCAGCGGAAGAACGACGCGGGGCCGCCGGCGTTGCGCAGGCCGACCGCATCCAGTCCCGGCTGCAGCACCGCCAGCTTCTCCCGGTAGTGATCCCGGACCGCTTCGACGTGGTCCTCGTCGTTCCAAGCGGCCACGGCGGCGAGCTGGACGAACCGCTGCGGAGCGACGCCGACACTCGGACGGTGGCGCTTGAGCACGGCGATCAGGTCGGGATCCCCGGCGACGAACCCCGAGCGGTAGCCCGGCATCGACGAGCGCTTCGACAGCGTGTTGATCGTCAGGACGTTGCTCAGCCCGTCACCGTCGGGCGCGACCTGCAGGGCCGAAGCCGGGGCGTCGCCGTCGAACCACAGCTCGCTGTAGGCCTCGTCGCTGGCCAGCACGACGCCGTGGCGGCGGCAGCGCTCCGCGGCGTCGACGTACCACTCGCGGGACGCCACGGCCGCCGTCGGGTTGTTCGGGTAGTTGACCCAGAGCAGGGCGAGGCGCGACCACTGCGATTCCGTGATCGCGTCGAGGTCGGGGAGGAAGCCGTGCTCCGCGGTCAGGGGGAGGGTCAGCACGTCGGCGCCGGCGAACCGCGCGCCGCGCTCGTAGACCGGGTAGGCCGGCTGCGGAACGGCGACCAGGTCTCGGCCGCCGTCGCGGTCGACCAGCACCTGTGCCAGACCGAAGACCAGTTCCTTCGAGCCGAGCGTCGGCAGGACGTGGCGGTCGGGGTCGACGGTCGTCTCGTAGCGGCGGCCGATCCAGCCGGCGATCGCGGTACGCAGCTCGGGCAGGCCGGCGGCCAGCGGGTAGGACGAGACGGTCTCCGCCTCGATCGCGTCGACCATGGCCCGGCGAATCAGCTCGGGCGTCGGCTCGCGCGGCTCACCGGCGCCGAAGTCGAGGATCCGCAGGTCCGGATGGCCGGCGGTCAGCACGCGCCGGGCCTCGGTCAGCCGCTGGAACGGATACGTCCCGCTGTCGCGAAGCAGCGGGTTGATCGACGGCGCGGGGGACATCGCCCGGGAGGATAGTTCGCCGCCGACCGACCGGACCGACGACCGCCGCCCTCCGGTCGGGCCACCTGCGGTACCGATGCGGTACACAAGTCGACGCGCAACGGTGCGGGCCGGACGCGAACGCGGGCCGCGGCATCTGCGGTACCGCCCCGGTACGCACGTCGACGCGCAGCCGGACCGCTTTCCCGCTACGCCCCCGTCCGGATCAGCGCAGCGAGCGTCTCGTAGCTGTCGACCAGCGCCGAGACCGCGACCTGCTCGTCGCGTTTGTGGGCGTACTGCGGGTCGCCGGGGCCGTAGTTGATCGCGGGGATTCCGAGCAAACCGAACTCGGCGACCGGGGTCCACGCCTGCTTCGGCGTGACCTCGCGGCCGCTGCGGGCGATCAGCGCGCGGGCGAGCGGACCGTCGGTGGCGACCGCGCCCGACGGGGCGTTGCCGATGATCCGCAGCTCGGTCTGCTCCAGGTCGCACCAGGCGCGTAGCTGCGCCTCGGCGCTCCCCGGCGCGACGCCCGGCGGGTAGCGGTAGTTGACGTGCGCCTCGGCGCGGTCCGGGACCACGTTGTCGGCGACGCCGCCGCCGATCCGCGTGACCGACACGCACTCGGCGTAGCGCAGGCCGTTGAACTCGTGGTGCTCGACCGGGACCTGGGCGATCCGGGCGACGCCGGCCGCGGCCCGGTGGATCGCGTTGTCGCCGTGCCACGGTCGGGCGCTGTGGGCCGCGGTCCCGTGGAAGACCCAGGTCGCGTTGAGGTTGCCCAGACAGCCACCCTGGACGCCGTTGGAGGTCGGTTCCATCACCACGGCCAGGTCGGCGGACCGCAGCGCCGTCTCGCGCTCGAGCATCGGGGTCAACGCGGTCTCGACGAACGGCAGCTCCTCACGCCCGAACAGGACCACGCCGACGTCGCAGGCGCGGTCCGGATCGGTGTGCAGACCGTCGCGCAGCAGCTCGATCATCACCGCGCAGGCACCCTTCATGTCGCAGGTCCCCAGGCCGTGAACGGTGTCGTTGTCGATCCGCCCCGGGCGGTTGCCCTGCGCGGGGACGGTGTCGAGGTGCCCCGCGAGCAGGATCAGCGGACGGTCGCCGCGCTCCGCCGTTCCGCCGATCAGGCAGGTGTCGCCGGCGTCGCGGACGGGAACCCCCGCGTCGGCCAGCAATCGCGCCGCCAGGTCGATCGCCGGCTGCTCCTCGCGCGATTCCGAGGCGCAGTCGACGAGCTCGAGCGTCAGGGCGGACAGGCGGTCGGCGAGCGCGGGCACGGTTCGACTGTATCCCGCGGGGATCCGTACCGCACACGGGGGCTGCCGACCGTCCGCGGCCGGGCCAGGCCGACTTCTGTACCGCATCGGTACCGCAGGACACCCGCACCGCGTCGAAACGCTCCGACCGTTCCCGCCCCACGCCTCGCGCCGCCTACACTGAAACCAGTGTCGAAACGCCGCGAAGACCGCCAGAGCACCGTCCGTCCCCACGATACGACGCACGTCGACGACCTGGAGCAGCAGCGCAAGGCCGACAACCAGCAAGCCGTGATCGTCGGGGTGATGCCCGCCGGAGACGACCTCAGCGAGCTCCGCGAGCTGCTGCGGACCGCCGGGGTCGAGGTCCTGGAGCAGCTGGTCCAGCACCGCCCGGACCCACATCCCAACACCTACGTCGGCGAGGGCAAGCTCGTCGAGCTCCAGCAGCTCGCCCGCGAGCTCGGCGCGACCGTGGTCGTGACCGACGACGAGCTCTCGCCGCGCCAGGAGCGCAACCTCGAGGGCAGCCTGAACATGCCGGTGATCGACCGGACGGCGCTGATCCTCGACATCTTCGCGACCCACGCCAACAGCGCCGAGGGCAAGCTGCAGGTCGAGCTGGCGCAGCTCCAGTACAACCTGGCCCGGATGCGGGGCCTCTGGACCCACCTCGACCGGCTCGGCGTCGGCGGCGTCGGCACCCGTGGTCCGGGCGAGACGCAGATCGAGACCGACCGGCGGCTGGCGCGCGACCGGATCACCAAGCTCCAGCGCAAGCTGAAGGAGGTCAAGGGCACGCGGGCGGTGATGCGGGCGGAGCGCGCCCGGTCGGCGCACATCCCCAACGTGGCGCTCGTCGGCTACACCAACGCCGGCAAGTCGACCGTGCTCAACGCCCTGACCGGCGCCGACGTCGGGGTCCAGGACCAGCTCTTCCACACGCTCGACCCGACGACCCGCGAGCTGCGCCACAACGGTCGCACGTACCTGCTGACCGACACCGTCGGGTTCATCCGCAAGCTGCCGCACCAGCTCGTGCGGGCGTTCGGCGCCACGCTCGAGGAGACGGTGATCGCCGACCTGCTGCTGCACGTCGTCGACGCCAGCGTGCCCGACGAGCCGCTGAACGCGGTGATGGCCGCCGTCGACGACGTGCTGCGCGAGATCGGGGCGACCCAGGACGACGGCTCCGGCCGCCTGCTCGTGCTCAACAAGTGCGACCTGATCGACGACGAGCGGCGCGAGCAGCTCCGGATCCGCTTCCCCGACGCCGTCCAGATCGCCGCCGGCGCCGGCGTGGGCCTGGACCAGCTCGCCGAGCGGATCGAGCACGAGTTCGACGCGATGCTGCGTCCGCTCGAGCTGCTGCTGCCGTACTCCGCGGGCGCCACGCTGGCCGAGCTGCACCAGCTCGCGGGCGACCTCGAGCAGGAGCACCGCGCCGACGGCGTGCTGGTCCGGGTCCGCGTGCCGCGCGCGCTCGTCGGGCGCTACGAGCGCTACCGGGTCACACCGACGAGTTCCTCCGACGCCTGATGGTCTGAGAGGCTGGCCCCGTGAGCTCCGTTTCGCCTCACCCACCGACGCTCGCCGTCCAACGGCTGCATCCCGATGCGGTGCTGCCCAACCGGCAGCACACGGGGGACGGCGGACTCGACCTCTGTTGCCTGGAGCCGGTTCATCTCGAGCCAGGGGAGCGGGGGATGATCCCGACCGGGATCGCGGTGGCGGTCCCGCTCGGCTACGCAGGGCTGGTGGTGCCGCGTTCCGGACTGGCCGCGCGCCACGGCATCACGGTGGTCAACGGGCCGGGCACGATCGACGCGGGCTACCGCGGCGAGCTGCAGGTGCTGCTGCTCAACACCGACCGCGAGGAGCCGTTCCTGGCGTCGTCGGGCGAGCGGATCGCCCAGTTGCTGCTGGTGCCGGTCGCGCTGCCCGAGGTCGAGCAGGTCTCGACGCTCGACGACACCGCCCGCGGGGGCGGCGGCTTCGGGTCGACCGGGCGCTGAGAACCGGTTCGACATCCGTCGGACGGCGTCCAACCGCGACGCCGTCCGCGGGACGCGCGGGGCGCGGACGAGCTGTCCGTCCGCACCACCGCGACGGCGGCTACTGCACGAAGCCGAACTGCTTGAGGAAGGCCTCGGCGGCCTGCTTCGGTGTGTTCTTGTCCAGGTCGACCCGGGCGTTGAGCTCCTGGATGTTCTCGTTGGTCAGCTGGGCGTTGACCGCCTCGACGGTCTTCGGCAGGTCCGGGCCTGCCTTGTCGTAGACATCCTTGCGCACCACGAGCGTCGAGTTGTAGGGCGGGAACATCGACTTGTCGTCCTCGAGCAGGACGAAGCCCTCCCGGGTGTTCTGCGGATCCGTGGTGAAGACGATCGAGACGTCGGCCTGGCCGCCGGCCAGCACCGTGCTGCGCTGGCTGAGGTCCACCGGCACGAACTTCTCGAACTCCAGGCCGTAGGTCTGCTGCAGGCCGAGCAGGCAGTCGAGCCGCTGACGGCACTCGGGGCTGCCGTAGAGCGTCAGGTCCTTGGCAACATCCTCGAGGTCGGAGATCTCCTCGAGGTCGTACTTCTCGGCGGTCTCCTTGGTCACCGCGACCTCGTTGGACGAGGTGAACGGGGTCGGCGGCAACGCGACGAGGTCCTGCTCGGCGAAGCCGTCCTTGACCTGCGTGAACGCGGTCTCGGGGTCCTTCGGCAGGTCGGCGGCCTCGACATCGAAGAACGAGACCAGCGCGGTGCCCGTGTACTCCGGGTAGGCGCTGATGTCGCCGCGCTCGAGCGTCTTGAGCGCGGTCTTCTCGTCGCCGAGGTTGAGCTCGGTGCGGATCGTGTACCCGGCCGCGGCCAGCGCCTGGGCGTAGACCTCGCCGAGCACCTTCTGCTCGGTGAAGTTCTTCGAGCCGATCGTCAGCGTCGTCGCCGCGTTGTCGACGTTGCGCTGGATCGCGGTGGCGTCGGCGCCGCCGGCGGTGGTCGTCTCCGCCGGGGCGTCGCCCGTCGCGGCCGACTCGTCGCCGCCGTCGTCGTCGCTGCCGCACG
>JADMKN010000101.1 GCA_015478825.1 Patulibacter sp.
CGCAGACGAGATGGCCTTCGGGGGTGCGGGCGAACGGCGAGGTCACGGGTACGGGGGTCAGCGGATCGGCAGGGGGTCGTCGGTGAGCGCGGCGGCCAGCTCCGCTTGGCGGACCGGGACGGACGGGTCGAGCTCGCCGTTCAGTTTGGCGTCCAGCGCCCGTTGCAGGCGCCGCCCCAGCTCCGGGCCCGCCGGGACGCCGGCCGCCCGCAGGTCGTGGCCGGTGATCTCCAGGTGGACGTGCCGGATGGTGGTGAACCACCGTTCGGCGTTCGGACCGCCCGCGAGCGCGACGACCTCGTCCGGCGCTCCGGCCGCCGCCCGCTGGATCTCGGCCGGGGTGCGGGCGGTGCGCAGCGGGGCGAGCGTGCTCGGCCGCGATCCGGCGCCGACGATCGTCCGTTCGGCGGTGGTCAGCTCCAGCGCCTCCAGCCACGGCAGCAGCACCGGCAGGCTGACGCCGGCGCACGACGCGGCCAGCCGCACCAGATCGCGACGGCCACCCCGCGGCAGCAGCGCCAACGCGGCGGCGACCCCGTCCGGATCGGGGTCGAAGCCCTCCGGCAGGAAGCGCGGGTTGAGCCGTCGCACGGTCGTCAGCACCGCCGCGGGATCGGGCTCGCCCAGCGCCAGGCGCAGCTCGGCTCCGTGGCGGGCGCCGCTGATCGTCCCGGGGTCGGCGTCGGCCGCCCACCCCGCGGTCTCCGGCTCGACCGTGCCCCCGAGCCGTGCCGCGTAGCGAGCGGCCCGCCACACCCGCGTGGGGTCGTCCTCGAACGACTGCGGATGCAGGACCCGCAGCGTCCGGGTCACCAGATCCTGCTGCGCCCCCGGGTAGGCGACGAACGCTCCGTCGCGGACGCGCAGCGCCATCGCGTTGATCGTCACGTCGCGGCGCTCCAGGTCGACCTCGATCGCGTCGACCGGCGTCACGTCCGGCAGCGCCCCGGGCGCGGCATAGCGCTCACGGCGCGCCCGGGCGATGTCGTAGCGGACCCCCGGGCTCGGCTCGACCTCGACGGTGCCGAACCGCTCGTGGCGCGCGACCACCGGGGCCAGGCGCTGCGCCAGCCCGTCGACGGGCGCGGTCACCACCACGTCGAGCTCGCGCGGCGTGACGCCGAGCAGCAGGTCGCGCACGGCGCCACCGACCACCCAGACGTCGTCGTCCGGTCCCGTGGCGTCGACCAGGGGTCGTGCCACGGCGCTGCGACGAAGCATCGACCACGCGGTGGCGGGCGCGAGAACGGGGGATCGGCGGACAGGCACGTGGCCGGACCGTACCCTGTCCGGATGGCCGGTTCCCCCCTGAACGACGCTCGCCGCCCCTGGGGCTGCTTCGGATGCGTCGGCGTGATCGTGCTCGCGTTGGTGATCGTGGGGGGCATCGCGGGCTTCAACAAGCTGCGCGGACCGAGCGAGGTCTCGGACCCCACGGTCGAGTTCATCGCCGAGGATCCTCCGGCTCCGGAGGCTCCGCCGGCCCCCGAGGACGCCCTCGACACGTACGACGACGGCGCCGATTGGCCGGTCTACGGCGGCAATCCGCAGCGGACCCGGTACCAGCCGTTCGCCACCCGCGGGACGACGATTCGGCCGCCGTTCACCGAGAAGTGGGGCAGCACCGGCAAGGTGCTGCTCGAGTTCCCGCCGGTGCTCTGCGGTCGCCGGCTCTACGTGTTGCGCAACGACGCGCTGCTGCGCGCGATCGACCGACGGACGGGGCGCACCGTCTGGCAGAAGCGGATCGGCCGGCTCGCCGCGTCGTCCCCGGCCTGCGCCAGCGGCCGGGTCTACGCCACGGTGCTCCGTCGCAACAAGTACAACGCCGGCGGACAGGTGATCGCGCTGCGGGCGTCCACCGGCAAGCGGATCTGGCGGGTCGTGCTGGGCAGCCGGACCGAGTCGTCGCCGCTGATCGACGGCAACCGGCTGGTCTTCGGCACCGAGAAGGGCGAGGTGCTCGCCCTCAACCGCGCCAACGGCCGCGTGCTCTGGCGGTACCGCGCGAACGGCGCGGTCAAGGCCGCCGTCGCGATGGAGGGCAACACGCTCTACGTCGGCGACTACAGCGGCCGCCTGCACGCGATCTGGGCGCGCAGTGGCAAGCGACGCTGGGTCAGCGACCTCGACGGCAGCCTCTACTCGACCCCGGCGGTGGCCTACGGCCGGGTCTACGTCGGGAACATCAACCGCTCGGTGGTCGCGGTCGGCGCCGAGACCGGGCGGATCGCCTGGCGTCGCCGCGCGAAGGGCTTCGTCTACTCGGCTCCGGCGGTCGCGCCGGTTCGCGGCAAGGGACCGACGGTCTTCATCGGCACCTACGGCGGGCAGCTCCTGGCGCTCGACGCGCGCTCGGGCCGGACCCGCTGGTCGCGCGACCTCGGCGGGCGGATCTCGGGCGGAATCACCGTCGTCGGCGACCTGGTGATGTACGCCAACCTCGGTCGCAAGTCGCTGGGGATCCGCGGCGCAAGCACCGGGAACCTGGTCTACAGCCACCGCAGCGGCGCGTTCGATCCGGGGATCTCGGACGGCCGCCGGCTGTACGTCAACACCTACACGTCGGTCTACCACCTGGTGCCGAAGGCGCAGGCGGCGAAGGACCGCCGGTCGCTGCGCGAGGCCCGGAAGGCGCGCAAGGCGATCCGCGAAGCGCAGAAAGGCTGACCCAATCGACCCCGAGGCGGTCGATGACCAAGCAGGTCGCTGCGGCCGAGCGAGAGCTGTACACCCGTACTGCCGAGCGAAAGCCGTGGCGAGATGCGACGCGTCAGCGGCCGTCTCGGGCGATCGGGCGGACGGGGATGCCGGCCTCGGCGATGCGCGCCTTCGCCTCGGCGACCGTGTAGGTGCCGAAGTGGAAGATCGACGCGGCGAGCGCGGCGTCGGCGCCGGCCTCCAGCGCCTCTACGAGGTGGTCGAGGGTGCCGGCGCCGCCCGACGCGATCACCGGCACGGGCACCGCCGCGGCGACCGCGCTGGTCAGCGGCAGGTCGTAGCCGGACGTGGTGCCGTCGCCGTCCATCGACGTCAGCAGGATCTCCCCCGCGCCCCGCTCGACGCCCTCGCGGGCCCAGGCGACCGCGCCACGGCCGGTCGGGGTGCGACCGCCGGCGACGAAGACCTCCCAGCGGTCCTCGGGATGCTCGGGGTCCGGCGGGGTCGGCACGCTCTTGGCGTCGATCGCGAGCACCACGCACTGGGCGCCGAAGCGGTCCGCGAGCTCGCCGATCAGCTCGGGCCGCTTGACCGCCGCGGAGTTCACGCCGACCTTGTCGGCCCCGGCGTCGAGCACCGCCTGGGCGTCCTCGACGGAGCGGATCCCGCCCCCGATCGTGAACGGGATGAACAGCTCGTCGGCGGCCCTGCGGGCGAGGTCGACGATCGTCTCGCGCTGGTCGCTGGTCGCCGTGATGTCGAGGAAGACCAGCTCGTCGGCGCCCTCGGCGTCGTAGCGCGCGGCGAGCTCGACGGGGTCGCCGGCGTCGCGCAGGCCGACGAAGTTGGTCCCCTTGACCACGCGTCCGGCGTCGACGTCCAGGCAGGGGATCACGCGCTTGAGATGCATGGCGGCGGGTCTCTGGGGCGGGGAGGTCGGAGGAGGCGGGTCTAGCGCGCCTGCAGGGCCGCGTGGCCCTCGGCGATCGTGAAGCGGTGCTCGTAGAGCGCCTTGCCGGTGATCACGCCACCGAGGTTGACCAGGCGCGCCTCCGCGAGCTGGCGCAGGTGCTCGGCGGTGCCGATCCCGCCCGAGAAGATCCACGAGCCACGGACCGCCGCGGCGACCCTGCGGACCTCGTCCATGTCGGGACCGTTCTCCATCCCGTCGCGGTCGGCGTTGGTGTAGACGAACCGCCGCACGCCGCGCTGCTGCAGCCGGGTGATCGCCTCGGCCCCGTCGATCGACGTCGTCTCGAGCCAGCCCCCGGTGGCGACCTTGCCGCCGCGGGTGTCGATCGAGACCATCACCCGGTCGCGATGGCTGCCGAGCACGCTGTCGAGGAAGTCCGGGTCCTTGATCGCCGCGGTCCCGAGGATCACGCGCTCGGCGCCGGCCTTGAGCGCGTCGCGGACCGCCTCGATCGAGCGCAGGCCGCCGCCCCACTGAACCGGGACGTCGAGCTCGCGGGTGATCGCGGCGAGCTGGTCGAGGTGCCGGGGCTCGCCCTCGCGGGCGCCGTCGAGGTCGACCAGGTGCAGGAACCGCGCGCCGGCCTCGACCCACGAGCGGGCCGCCTCGAGCGGGCTGTCCCGGTACACCGTGCTCTGGTCGTAGTCGCCTTGGACGAGCCGGACGGCCTGGCCGTCCAGGATGTCGATCGCCGGGTACAGAATCACGTGGGACACCTCGTAGGACGGGTTGCGGGATCAGCCATGGTCCCGCAGGTCTCGGCGAACGCCCGCAGCACGCGCAGCCCGTCCGCGGACGACTTCTCAGGATGGAACTGCACGCCGTGGACGTTGCCACGGCTGACGGCGGTGACGAACGGGTCGCCGTACTCGGCGGTGGCCAGCACGTCGGACGGGTCGTCCGGGTGGGCCACGA
>JADMKN010000102.1 GCA_015478825.1 Patulibacter sp.
GGTCGTGTCCCGGCTCAGCCCGGCCCCCGCGTCGCCGCTGAACGTGCCGATCGGGACCCACCGCACGCTCGCCTACGCCCGCGTGCCGGTGGCGGATCTCAAGCGGATCAAGGACCGCTTCGGCGGCACCGTCAACGATGTCGTGCTGGCGGCGGTCGCGGGCGCGGTCCGCGGGTGGCTGCTCGACCGCGGCACCGAGGTCGAAGGACTGGAGCTCCGCGCGGCGGTGCCCGTGGCGATCGCCTCGGCAGGCCGAGGCGGACCCGACGAGGCCCGGCCGATCACCATGCTCTACGCGCCGCTCTCGGTCGGCGAGGCCGATCCGCTGGTGCGGCTGTCCCGCGTGCGCCACGCGATGTCGACCAGCCTGGCGGCCAAGCGCACCGTCGGCGCCGACACCTGGACCGCGTCGTCCTCGTTCGGCGTGCCCTCGGTGCTGGCGCAGGCCTCGCGGGTGCCGCTCGCCGACCGTCACTTCAACCTGCTGGTGGCGAACGTCCCCGGACCCCAGGCCGCGATGTACCTGCAGGGCCGGCAGCTCCGTCACACGCTGGCGGTGCCGTTCCTCTCCGGCGACCGCGCGCTGGCGATCGCGGCGACCTCGTACGCCGGCTGGGTCGAGTTCGGCCTGCTCGGTGACCAGGACAAGCTGCCCCGGATCACGCTGCTCGCCGCGGGGATCGAGTCGACCGTGGCCGAGCTGCTCGAGCTGGCGCAGCCGAGCAGCAACGGGCGACGTCCTCCGGCGGCGCCCCGGACGCTGTAGGAGCGGCCGGGCGGCGACGGGCGGGCGGCGGTAGCTCTCGGCCGCCGCGCGGCGCAGGGGCCGAGGCCTTGGCCTAGTGGTGCTCGTCGTGCAGCGGGAAGGCGTTGGTCTCGCGAATCGCGTCGCGGACCCAGGCGATCAGCGTGCCGACGGTGATGATCAGGCCGACGCCGACGATCCAGAGGTTCATCGTCACGCCGACGAGCAGGATCGTCACTCCGAGCGTGAGGATGATCGGCTGCGCGCTGTTGCCGGGAAGGTGGATGTCCTCGCCAGCGGGCGGGACGGGCTTGTCGAGATCGCTCATGATGGTTACGAGACGTAGATGATCGCGGCGACGAAGGTCAGCAGGAACATCACGAGGATGACGATGCTGGCGATCAGCGCGTCGCGCAGGTTGCGCTTGGCGAGGTTGCGGTCCATGAGATCAGTCCTTCTGGTCCTGGATCAAAGTTTGGCGTCGGCGACCATCGCGGCGAACAGGACCGAGAGGTAGATCAACGCGTAGAGATGGAGGCCGAGAGCGGCTTCCCGCGTCCCTTCCCGGCCCAGCAGCAGCGACCGGCGCATCAGCTCGATGCCGAGCCCGACGGCGGCCACGAGGTAGATCGGTCCGAACGCGCCGGTGACCACCGGCACGATCGAGACCACGACGGTGATCGCGGACCAGATCGTGATCGCGCGGTACGTGTGCGCCTTGCCGCGCACCGCCGGCAGCATCGGGATCTTCGCGGCCGAGTAGTCGTCGAGGATCAACAGCGACAGCGCCCAGAAGTGCGGAGCCGTCCAGGCGAAGACGATCGCGAACGGATAGAGCGAGTCGAACGCGAACCCACCCGTCACGGCGGCCCAGCCGACCATCGGCGGGAACGCGCCGGCCAGGCCACCGATCACGATGTTGTTCGTCGTCCGGCGCTTGAGCCAGACCGTGTAGACCACGACGTACCAGACGAATCCGGCCATCGCGAGCAGCGCCGCGGTGATGTTCGCCGCCCAGGCGAGCAGCACGAACGAGCCGATGGTGAGCCAGAGCGCGACCCACAGGGCGACGTGCGGCTCCATCCGGCCCGAGGGGATCGGACGGTCCTTGGTCCGCTCCATCACCGCGTCGATGTCACGGTCGTACCAGTGGTTGAACGCGCTGGCGCCACCGGAGGCCAGCGAGCCGCCGACGACGGTCGCGAGCACCAGCCAGATCGACGGGCTGCCCGCCGCGTACATCGCGGTGACCGTCGTCAGGAGCAGCAGGATCTGCACCTTCGGCTTGGTCAGCGCGACCACGTCGGCGACCCGCTGACGCAGGTCGGCCTGGATCAACGGCGGCGCTGCCGCGGCAGCGGTATGTCGGGGGGCCGACACGGACGGCACGCCGCTCATCGCCTCCCGGTCGTCGTCGCGACCGGGGTCACGCCGGCTGCCTCGCCGGCTCGGCGTTGCGACGGTCGATCTCGGCGCGGATGTCCTTCATCGGCTCGACCGAGCGGACGCGCGGGACCGAGTCGAAGTTGTTCTGCGGCGGCGGCGACTGGGTGAACCACTCGAGCGTGTTCGCCTTCCACGGGTCGGGTCCGGAGACCGCGCCCTTCTTCAGGCTGCGGAGGACGTTCCACATCGTGACCAGGATGCCGGCGCCGAGGATGAACGAGCCGATCGTGGAGATCATGTTGTAGAGCGCCAGGTTTCCGACGTCCGCGTACTCGGGGATCCGTCGCGGCATGCCGTCGAGGCCGATCGAGTGCTGGATCAGGAAGGTGGTGTGGAAGCCGATCAGCATCGTCCAGAAGCTGATCTTGCCCAGCCGCTCGTCCATCATCCGGCCCGTCATCTTCGGGTACCAGTAGTAGAGACCGGCGAAGACCGCGAAGACCGCGCCGCCCATCAGGACGTAGTGGAAGTGGGCGACCACGAAGTACGTGTCGTGGAGCTGCCAGTCGACCGGGTAGATCCCGAGGAAGACGCCGGTGATGCCGCCGATCAGGAACGTCCCGAGGAAGCCGACCGCGAACAGCAGCGACGTCGAGAAGATGATCGTGCCGCGCCAGAGCGTGCCGATCCAGCTGAAGATCTTGATGCCCGTGGGAATCGAGATCAGCATCGACGAGACCATGAAGAACGCGAACACGATGCTCGGGCTCGGCGTGGTGAACATGTGGTGCGCCCACACCATCAGGCCGAGGAAGGCGATGACCAGGGTCGACGCCGCGATCGCCTTGTAGCCGAAGATCGGCTTGCGGGCGAAGACCGGCAGGACCTCCGAGATGATGCCGAAGCCCGGCAGCACCATGATGTAGACCTCGGGGTGCCCGAAGAACCAGAAGAGGTGCTGCCACAGCAGCGGCGAGCCACCCTCGGTCGGGTTGTAGAAGTTGGTGCCGAAGTGGCGGTCGGTGAGCAGCAGCGTGACGGCCGCGGCGATCGCCGGCAGGGCCAAGATCAGCAGCACCGAGTAGGTCAGGATCGTCCAGCAGAACAGCGGCAGGCGACTCCAGGTCATGCCCGGCGCCCGCAGGTTGGCGATCGTGACGTAGAAGTTGATCGAACCGACGAGCGAGCCGATGCCCGTCAGGTGGACCAGGAAGATCCAGGCGTCAACGCCGCCGTTGGGCAGGTAGTCCTTGGACGCCAACGGGACGTAGCAGGTCCAACCGCACTCGGGCGGGTTGAAGAAGACCGAGGCGTAGAAGACCAGGCCACCGGCCGCCAGCATCCAGAACGAGAGCGCGTTCAGCTTCGGGAACGCCATGTCCTTCGCGCCGATCATCAGCGGCACGAAGTAGTTGCCGAAGCCGGCCATCACCGGAACCACGAACAGGAACACCATCGTGGTGCCGTGCATCGTGATCAGCTCGTTGTACGTCTTGAAGTCCAGGAGCGTGTTGTCCGGGACCGCGAGCTGGAGGCGGATCAGAAGGGCCTCGACACCACCGACGCCGAAGAAGGCGAAGGTGAGGACGAGGTACATGATGCCGATCTTCTTGTGATCGGTCGTGGTGACCCAGTCGACCCAGGGGCGCATCGGCTTCTCAACCGAGTGAGCGACGACCTGTGGGATCGGCGTGGCGGTGACGGTAGCCATCGGAATTCCTCGTGAGGGACTAGCGGACTAGCGCTGGGACGCGGCGTCGTCCGCCGTCGCCTCGGGATTGGTCGTGGTCGGCGGGGCCGGCGCGTCGCCGCTCGTCCCCGCCTCGCCGGTCGCGGCGCCGTCGGCGGAGTCCGGAACGGCCTCCTGGTCCTGGCGCTGCTGCTCGGCCCGGTAGGCCTCGGCGCCCTGGGCGGCGGCCTCCAGGTCGGCCTTCTGCTGGGCGAGCCAGGCGGTGAACTCGTCCGGCGTGACGGCGCGGACGCGCGCGGTCATGTTGGCGTGGTTGCGGCCGCAGAGCTCGGCGCACTGCCCGGTGTAGACGCCCTCCTTGCCGAGCGGGACCTTGAACCAGGTGTGGTTCGTGTAGCCCGGCAGCGCGTCGACCTTGCCGCCGAGCTTCGGGATCCACCAGGCGTGCCCGACGTCGGAGGAGCGCACGTCGAGCGTGATCGCCGTGCCGGTCGGGACGACCATCTCCTCGACGGCGACCACGTTGTTGGTGCGGTCGTCGTCGCCGTCCGGGTAGACGAACCGCCAGGCGTACTGCTGGCCGTTGACGTCGATGTTCAGCGACTTGCCGTCGGGCGGCAGCAGCCCGGGATCCTTCGCCGTCTGGAACGACGCCGGGATCGGCCAGCCCGCGGGATCGGAGTTCTCGGGGTTGCGGATGCCCGGAAGCAGCGCGAACGTGACGACGCCGAGCACCAAAACGATCGCGGCGGCGCCCGCGGTCCAGCCGATCTCGAGCCGGGTGTTGCCGTGGAGCTGCTCCGCGACCGCGCCGGGCCGCGCGCGGAACTTGACCAGCGCGTAGACGAGCGCACCGAAGACCAACACGAAGATCACGACGCCCACGGCGAAGACCACCGTGTAGAGCGTGTGGATCCGGTCGGCGTTGGGTGACCCACCCGACTCGGGAGCCCAGAACGCGGCCTGGGCTGGACCGGCCAGCGTGAGCATCAGCGTGGCGGCCAGGGTCGACGCCAACGTCAGCGTCGGAAGGGCGGCCCGCGAAGGGTGAGGAATCCGGTTCGAGCGTCGCAAAGCGGGTCCGATTCTAGTCACGGGTCGGCGGAAGGGGCATGACCCTTCGCGTCGGGAGGGCAAGATCACGTTGGGAACGGGGTTCTACGGGCTTCATGTTAGGCGTACCTGGGCCTTAGCGCCCCCGGTAGGTCGGCTCCTCGCGCTTCATGAACGCGGTCGCGGCGGCCACGAAGTCCTCGGTCTCCGACATCCGCTGCTGCTCCTCGGCCTCCAGCGCGAGGAGCTGCTCGAACTGCACCATGATCTGGGCGTTGAGCGAGCGCTTGATCGCCGAGTACGCGACGGTCGGTCCGGCGGCGAGCTCCCGGAGCTGCTGCTCGGCGGCGGCGCGGAAGCCCTCGGTCGGGACGACCCGGTTGACCAGCCCGATCGCCAGCGCCTCGTCGGCGCCGACCTTCCGGCCCTCGAACATGATCGCGGCGGTCCGGGTCCACCCCACGCGCGTGAGCAGGAACAACGACGCGCCGCCGTCGGGACCGAGGCCGATCTTCGTGAAGGCGTGATTGAGGGTCGCCCGCTCGCTGACGGTCACCAGATCGCAGGAGAGCGCGCACGACATCCCGATGCCCGCCGCCGGCCCGTCGACCGCGGCGAGCACCGGCTTCTCGAGCCGGCGGATCTCGCGCATGATCGGGTGGTACCGCGCGTGCAGCTCGAACTCCAGGTCCGGAGCACCGCTCGGGGTCTTGGCCCCCGCCGCGAAGGCCCCGAGATCAGCGCCGGCGGAGAACGCGCGGCCCGCCCCGGTGACCATCACGGCGCGGACGTCGTCTCCGCGACACCCGCGGAGCGCGTGCACCACGTCCTCGCCGACCTGCGGGTTCCAGGCGTTCAGCACGTCGGGGCGGTTCATCTCGACGATCACCGCGGCGCCGTCGCGCAGGACGTTGACCGTCTCGAAGGTCTCCACCGACTCAAACGCGCTCATGCCGCGAGGATGACAGAACTGGCCAGCGAGCCAGGGCCGGGATCGACCCGGCCGCGAACGCCGTCGCGCGACCGGGCGGGCCCGTCGCGCGCGAGCGCGCGGCCGGCCGCAAAGGCGTACGCCCGTCGACGGGTACGGTCGCTAAGCTGCGGCCCTCGTGGCGTCCAGGAAAGCGATCCGTACTGCTGCTTGGACGGCCGTGGCGCTCGGCGCCGCCGCGCCGATCGTGCGTCGCCGGCTGCGACTGCGAGCGCGGACCGTGCTCACGACCACGGCGCTCGCGCCCGCCGCCCTCGCCGTCGTGCTCCCGCCGTCGCGCAAGCGCAGCGTGCTGATCGTCTGCGCCCAGATGTGGTCGTACTTCGCGGCCTACGAGATGCCCGCCGACGACGCCGACAAGCAGCGCAGCCGGGTCCGGATCGACTACCCGATCCGCAGCGACAAGCTGCTCGGCCTCGGACGGATCCCGACCGTCCGCCTGCAGCACGCGCTGCACCGCAGCGACCGCTTCCAGTGGTGGGAGAAGGTCCTGAGCTGGAGCCACTGGGTCTGGTTCGCCGTCCCGCACGTCGCCGCGGCGTACATCCTGGTCAAGCGCCCCGCGCAGTTCCCACGGGCCGCGGTCCAGATCTACGGCACGTTCGACGCCGGCGCCTTCGTCTACTGGGCCGTCCCGACCGCGCCGCCGTGGTTCGCGGCCGAGGTCGGGCGGATCGACTACGGCGACGGTCCGCCGCTCCGCCGGGTGATGCGCGAGTACGGCGAGCAGCTCTGGGGCGAGCGCTGGCCGCAGCTCTACGGGGCATTCAGCGGCAATCCGCTGGCCGCGATGCCCTCGCTGCACTTCGGGACCTCGGTGGCCGCCGCCCAGGCGCTCGCCGACACCGGCCGGGTCGCCGGGACGATCGGCTGGACCTACGCCGCGACGCTCGGCTTCGCCCTGGTCTACCTCGGCGAGCACTACGTCACCGACCTCGCGGCCGGCGGCGCGCTGGCCGTCGCCATCCGGCGGGCCTCGCCGCTGCTGGCCGGTCCCGCCGGCCGCTTCAACGAGACGCTGGCGCTGCTCGCGTCGCACGCCGCCGCGACGGCGATCCCCGGGGGACCGGTCACGCCGCTCGCGCCGCCGGTGCCCGGCGGCCCGCTCGCCGCGGCCGCATAGCCGATCTCCAGAGCCGGCCAACCACCTGTGCTTCAGTTTGTAAAGTAATGAGTATGGCCTCCACCGAGAACCGATAGGACCCCGTCATGCCCGAGCCTGAGAACGTGATCATCGTCGGCAGCGGCCCCGCGGGCTACACCGCGGCGCTCTACACCGCCCGGGCCGAGCTCGAGCCGCTCGTGATCGAGGGCTGGAACTGGGGCGGCCTGCTGCAGCAGACGACCGACGTCGAGAACTTCCCCGGGTACCCGAAGGGGATCCTCGGCCCCGACATGATGCAGGACCTACGCGACCAGGCCGAGCGCTTCGGCGCCCGGCTCAAGACCGAGCAGGTCACCAAGCTGGAGCTCGCCGAGCAGGAGGGCGGACTGCACTCGGTCTGGGTCGACGACACGGAGTACAAGACCCGCGCCGTGATCGTGGCGACCGGCGCCGAGCACCGCAAGCTGGGAGTGCCGGGCGAGGACGAGCTGTCCGGCCGGGGCGTCTCGTACTGCGCGACCTGCGACGCCGCGTTCTTCAAGGACCACGACACGCTGATCGTCGGCGGCGGCGACTCGGCGATGGAGGAGGCGATCTTCCTCGCCAAGTTCGGCCGCTCGGTGACCATCGTCAACCGTCGCGACGAGTTCCGCGCGTCGCAGATCATGCTCGACCGCGCCAAGGCGGTCGAGAACATCCGCTTCCTGACGCCCTACGTCGTCGAGCGGTTCGAAGCCAAGCCCGGCGACGGCCTGACCCCGCTCGCCCAGGCCGTGCTCAAGCACACCGAGAGCGGCGAGGAACGGACGATCGAGATCACCGGGGCGTTCATCGCGATCGGCCACGACCCGCAGAGCGAGCTCGTGCGCGGGCAGGTCGACGTCGACGACGAGGGCTACGTGCAGGTCGACGGGGTGACGACCCGGACCAACCGCCCGGGCGTGTTCGCCGCGGGCGACCTGATCGACTCGTCGTACCGCCAGGCGATCACCGCCGCGGGCTCCGGCTGCAAGGCCGCGCTCGACGCCGAGCGCTATCTGCGGGACGTGCCGGCGCACCGCGACGAGGCCGCCGCCACCGCCTAGGAACCCCCGCGCCCGAGCCCCGCCCCTGCCCCGCGACGGTCGAGCGATCGACCGCCCCCGCAGGAGGGGTTCGGCGTCGCGCGGCGAATGCTCCCCGGACGTCCGACAGGAGACGAGCGGAACTTTCGCCCGGCTCAGGTGTACTTCTAGGTAGAGCCATGAACCAGCACACGTACAGCTTTCCGAAGGTCACCCCGGTGGATCCCGAGGAGCTCCGCGAGGGCATCCGCAGCTCGCGGCGAGACCTGACGACCACCCCCGACGAGACCGTGCGGACGACGTCGCTCCTGCGCGCGTTGCGGATCCGCAGCAAGAACTGAATCCCGGGCGGCGCTCCGAACGGGGCGCCGCACCCGGCCGACGGCCTGCCGAACCTGCTCTAGGCCGTCCCGACGATCGCGTCCTCGGGCGCGGTCGCCCCCTCGCCCGACGCTCCGGCCGAGGCCCGACCGAGCAGACCCCGCTCCCCGGCCCACGCGCGCACGATGTCGCGTACCGAGATCACGCCGGCCACCGAGCCGCCGCGCATCACGACCAGGTGTCGGAAGCCGCCGTCGATCATCGCCGCCGCCGCGTGGTCGAGCGACCAGTCCGGCTCGGCGTAGACCGCCGAGGCGGTCAGGTACTCGCCCACCCGCGACTCGCCGGCTCCGGGACCCTTCGCGAAGGCCTGCAGGATGTCCCGTTCGGTGATGATCCCGGGACCAGCGCCGTCGGGATCGTTGACGATCGCCGAGCCCACGCCCCGGGCGGCCATGAGTTGCGCGGCCTGCCGCAGCGTGTGGGCGACGCCCACTTCGACCTCCAGCGGCGTCATCGCGTCTTGGACCAGCATCGGCACCCCTTCCGTCGTTGTGCGGTGCATCACATGTGCTAGTGCATATTCGCACAACGTGCGTCTGGTGTCGAGACAGCATATGCGGCACAATGCACCGGCGGCCCCCGACCGATCGACACGCCCATGCTGCGTCCCGACACCATCCAGCTCCGCACCGCGCTCTACCAGGAGGCGGTCACCGTGCTCCGCGAGGAGTTCGCCAGTCCGCTGACCGTGGCCGACCTCGCCGAGCGGGTCTCGTGCTCGTGCCGGCAGCTACAGCGCGCGTTCCACGACGCCGGTGGCGAGAGCTTCCGCAGCACGCTGACCGCCATCCGCATGGACGAGGCCGCCCGGATCCTCGTCGAGACCCCGGTGTCGGTGCGAGAGGCCGCCCACCGCGTGGGCTACCGGCAGCCCGCGCAGTTCGCCAAGGCCTTCCGCCGGCGCCATGGCGTGTCCCCCTCGCAGTTCCGGATCGGACAGCACTTCGCCCGACTCCGCGCCGCCCCGGCCCCCAGCGAAGCATGGCGGCCGGCGGAGCCGGTAGATTCCGGGTATGGCCCTTCGTCAGCGCTACCGCTTTCGCGCCCCCTCCACGGGTCGTGAAGTCATCATCGAGGCCGAGCACGGTCACACGTACCGCGACCGCGACACCGGCGAGGTGCTCGAGGTCGTCGGGAAGTTGACCCCGCTCGCGCCGAGCCTCTCCAACCTGCCGTGGGCACTGGAGAACCTGATGCACTGCTCCTCCTGCGACCAAATGATGCAGCGCGACCTCAACGACTGCCCCACCTGCGGCCGTCGCCAGACCCCGGTCGCCACGACGGCCTGAGCCGTCGACCCCTCCCCGGTCCGATGACCGTACGCCGGCTCCCCCACCTGCTCGTGCTCGCGGTCCTCGCGACCGGGACGGCCTCCGGCCTCGCGGCCTGCGGCGGGGAGACGCTGACCGACGTCGAGCCGCAGACCAGCCCGAGCATCCAGCCGCCCAACGGCGAGGTCGAGGCGCCGGCGTCGAGCGGTGACGACGGGGCCGGATCGATCTCCGACCTGCCGACGGTCACGACGTCGCCGACCCCCGCTCCCCCTGCGGCGTCCGGCGGCGGCACGAGCGACTCCGGCGGCGACAGCTCGTCCGGCGACGCCACCGGCGGAGGCGCCTCGTCCGACAGCGGCGGGTCGTCCTCCGGCTCGACGTCCGGCAGCGGCACGACCACCAGCGGCGGGACCTCGGGCGGCGCCTCCGTCAACCCGAGCAACGGGGGCTCGAGCGGCGGCGGCAGCGGCACCTCGACGTCCGGCGGCGGATCCGGCGGCGGCAGCGGCACCTCGACCGGATCCTCGGGATCGTCCGGGTCATCCGGCGGCGCCGCCCCGAGCGAGTTCAACGAGTTCTGCCAGACCAACCCGGGCGTCTGCCGCTGAGGCGGACGCGGGCGCGTCGCATCTCGGTGCGCGCGAAGCTCGGCAGTACTCGCGTACAGCTCTCGCTCCGCCCCCACCGACCTGCTCGGCCCGCGACCACCTCAGTCGCAGACGGAGCGCTATGCGGGGCTGCCTACCGCGACGAGGCGGTGCGGCGCTTGGGGTTCGGCACGAAGGTCGCCGAGAACCCGACGCGCTCCGTCTTGTAGAGGCAGTTGAACGACCCGGTCTTGCCGGACGCCAGCGTCGTGTCGACGTAGTAGTCGGCCTTGCGCTCCTCGGTCGTTCCGCCGCAGCGGCCCGCCGGACGGCTCGCGCGCCACGACGTCTTCGTGTCGTAGCCCTGGACCAGGCTCGGCGCCCACGAGCTGACCGTCAGGCCGATCAGATCGCCCTTGCGGACCGTGATCGTCTGGGGCAGCGCGAAGGTGACCTCGCCACCGAAGTACGGGTCGAGGTGCTTCAACGGGCTGGAACCGACCACCGTCGCGGCGACGCTCTTGCCCCGGCGCACCACCGAGAGCTGGGCGCGGGCGCGGCCGAGCTGCCGCTCCAGCGCGCGCCGGTCCGTCTCGGACGGCGCCCCCAGCGCGATGCTCCAGGCCACGATCGTGCCGTTGGACGGCGCCGCGTAGAGGTTGCGGTCGCCGTTGGTCGACGTCGGCATCGCCGTGGTCCGCGTGATCACCGAGCACGCTTCGGGGCACTGCGGGGCGCGTCCGTCCCCCACGGTCCCGATCTCGCTCAACGTGGCGGCCCCGGCGACCGCCGGAGCCACCGCCAGGAGCGACACGACCCCGAACCCGACCAAGGACCTGCGATGAAGACCACTGCTCATGCTCGAGAAAACCCTTCTCCGCCGGAAAAGTTGCGGAATACAAGCCCGGACCGGCTCCGAGCCCGCGCATCATCCCATAGGCCCCGGCCCCGCCCTGGGCGGGAACTTTCAGTCCGCGGCGGGAACTTTCGGTCGGCGGACAGGAGCTTCCAGGCGCTCAGCCCGGATTCCCGCTGAGCGTGGCGTGCGTCGCCGCGATCTCGTCCCGGTCGCCCGCGGCCGGGATCCAGGGCAGACGCAACGGGTCGTCGGCGTAGCGCGGGATCACGTGCAGGTGGAAGTGGAAGACCGTCTGCCACGCGCCCGATCCGCAGTTGTTGAGCAGATTGACCCCGACCGCGCCAAGCCGGTCGATGGCCCGCTCGGCGACCCGCTGGGCGGCCACGTTGCAGGCGGCCAGGTCGGCGGCGGAGATCGACAGCAGGTCGGCGGTGTGCCGCCGGGGCACGATCACCGTGTGCCCGGGCGTCGCCGGGTTGACGTCGAGGAACGACACGGTGTCCTCGTCCTCGTCGACGCGCAGCGACGGCAGCTCCCCCGCGACGATCTTGCAGAAGATGCACTCCGGATCATGGTCGGCCATGGCCGCAGCCTATCCACGCGGAGCCCGGTCGTCCGACGCCGCCCGGAGCGCCCGCGCCCGCGCGACCGCCTGCTCCACCGTCGTCACCGTGCCCGCGTCCGCCTCGACGGTGAGCTGCTCCAGCAGCACGCCGATCTCCGGGCCCAGCGGGATCCCCAGGGCCGACGCCAGCTCGTCGCCGCGGACCGGCGGCCGGGGCGGCCCCGCCGCCCAGCGAACGGCACAGCCGAGCAGCCACGGCCACGGCAACCGCGCCGGACCGAGCACCACCCGGGCCACCAGCACCGCGTCCGGACCGGCGGACTCCAGCGGGCGCAGCGCCCGGAGCCAGCCGACGGGGTCGAGCGGCCGCCCGTCATCCGCGGCCGCGCGCAGCAGGCGAACGATGTCGTGGGTCCGCGCGATCACGGTCCGCAGCCGCCGACTCGGTCGCAGCCGCCGCAGCTCCGGACCGTCGTCGACCAGCAACGCCAGCGCCAGCGCCAGGCGCCGTTTCCGGTCACACGCCCGTTCCGCGAGCCACGCCCGGTCGGCGGGCTCGGCCTCTGGCACCGTCGGTGTCCCGTCGAGCAGCGCGTGCAGCGCCGGATCCAGCTCCTCGTGCAGCGTTCCGTCGGCCGCCACCGCAGCGGGGAACAGCACCGTCCCCGCGCCGCCGGCGACCAGCAGCCGCCAGCCGACCGCCCAGGTGTCCGCGGCGAACAACCGCTGGAGCTCCGGCAGCATCCGCTCCCCCGCGACGTCGGTCAGCGCAGGGGCGGCGGTCCGCGACGCCGCTAGGGTCGCGACGTCCGCCGCGAAGCCGAGCTCGGCCGCGAAGCGCGCCAGCCGCAGGACCCGGACCGGGTCCGCCGCGAACGCGTCCGGCGCGACCATCCGCAGCCGGCGGGCCTCGAGGTCCGCGCGCCCGCCGTGCGGATCCACCAGAGGCCCGCCCACCACCGGCGCCGCGATCGCGTTGACGGTCAGGTCCCGGCGCGCCAGGTCGTCGGCCAGGCTCGCGCCCTGCAACGGCGTCAGATCGACCTGCCAGCGCGCCCCGTCGCGGTCGGTGTCGGGGGCCGTCACCCGCCACGCCCCGAACGCGTCCGACAGCGGGAACGCGTGGGCCCCGGTCTCGCGGGCGACCGCGCGCGCCAGGCGCTTGGCCGCGTCGTCACCGGCGATCGCGACGTCGAGATCGGACGACGACCGGCCAGCCAGCCGCTCGCGAACCGCCCCGCCGACGAACCAGGCGTCCGGACCGTCGGCGAGCAACCGCTGCAGCACAGCACGAGCCGTGGCGGCCGGGTCGTCCGTCGGCGGCGCGGCGTCGGGCGGGGTCCCGCTCACGCCGGTCCGCCGGTCGGCTGCCCGTCGCGGTGGTAGACGCGGGGCACGCGCCGTCCGATCGCGCAGGTGACCTCGTAGTTGATCGTGCCGAGCTGCTCCGCCAGCTCCTCGGCCAGGATCTGCTCGTCGCCCGCGCGCCCGATCAGGGTCACGGCGGCGCCGACCGCGTCCCCCGCGTCCGCCCCGAGGTCGATCCCGAAGCTGTCCATCGAGACCGTCCCGACCATCGGGACGCGGCGCCCGTCGAGCAGCACCGCCCCGCGCCCGCCGAGCTGCCGGCGCACCCCGTCGGCGTAGCCCACGGGCACGTTCCCGATCGTCGTCGGCCGCTCGGCCACGAAGCGGCGGCCGTAGCCGACGCTGTCGCCGGGACCGCAGGGCTTGCGGGACGCCAGCCAGCTCTCCCAGGCCAGCGCGGGCTCCAGCCCCTGCTCCGCCGGATCGCGGCCGAACGGGTCCATCCCGTAGAGCGCGATCCCGTTGCGCACCATGTCGAAGTGGCTGGCCGGCTCGCGGAGCGTCGCGGCGCTGTTGGCGGCGTGGACGATCAGCCCCGGGTGGCGGGCCCGCACGCGCTCGACGACGGCCGAGAACCGCGCGAGCTGCTCGCCGAGGAACGGATCGGCGGGGTCGTCCGCCGTCGCGAAGTGGGTCATCAGCCCCGTGAGCCGCAGGTGCGCCGTCTCCGCGACGGACGCGCAGAGCCGCTCGAACCGCTCGGGATCACGCTGGCCGAGCCGGCCCATCCCGCTGTCGAGCTTGAGGTGGACCGCCGCCGGCCGGCCGACCGCGACCAACCGGTTCACCGTCAGCTCGTCCCAGGCGACGACGTCGGCCCCCGCGTCGAGCGCGTCCTGCAGCTCCGCGTCCTGCAGCGGACCGAGCACCAGCAGCCGCGCGTCGATGCCCGCGAGCCGCAGCTCCGTGGCTTCGGCGGCGGTCACGACCGCCAGCCATCCAGCGCCCGCGGCGAGCGCCGCGCGCGCCACGGGCGCCGCGCCGTGCCCGTAGCCGTCGGCCTTGACCACGGCGCAGAACGCCGTTCCGGGAGCCAACCGGCCCCGTAGGCGCGTGACGTTGCGCTCGATCGCGGCGAGGTTGATCCGGGCGGCGGAACGCATCCCGGCCACGCTACTGCGTCACGCGCGCCCGGCGCCTGCGCACCGCCGCCACCGCCCGGGCGACGTCGCTGGCCACCACGCCGTCGTGCCCCAGCTCCTCGGCGACCATCCGCCCCGCCTGGAGATGCAGCCAGACCGCCGCGGCGGCGGCGTCGAACGGCGCGACGCCGCGGGCCAGCAGCGCCCCGACGATCCCCGCCAGCACGTCCCCCGTGCCGGCGGTCGCGAGCCCCGGGGCGTCGCCGGGGCTGATCGCCACGCGGCCGTCGGGATCGACGACCAGGGTGTCATCGCCCTTCAGCACCACCACCGCCTGCGCCCGCTCGGCCAGGACGCGCGCGTGGTGCAGTCGCCGCGCGCCCACGGTGGCCGCGTCGACCCCGAGCACCCGTCCCAACTCGCCCGCGTGCGGGGTGACGACGGTCGGACCCGAAGCCGGATCCCGTCGCAGCGCGTCGGGCTCGCCCGCCACCGCGGTCAGCGCGTCGGCGTCGACGACGACCGGCCCGCCGGCCGCGGACAGCAGCTCGCGGATCACCGGCCCCCGCTGCCCGCCCCGACCGAGACCCGGTCCGACCACGAGCGTGCCCTCGTGGGCGGCGAGCGTCTCGACGATCACCGGGACGGCCGCCGGGACCAGCCCGCCCTCGCCGTCGTCGGGCAGCACCAGCCCGAGCGTCTCCCACGGCGCCCGCGCCGCGACGAGGTCGGCAACCCGGTCGGCCGCGCCGAGCGTGACGTACCCCGCGCCGGCGCGCATCGCGCCGAGGGCCGCCAGGCAGGGGGCCCCGGTCATCCCGGGGCTACCGCCGACCACCGTCACGTGGCCCGAGCGGAACTTCGTGCCGGCGCTGTCGCGGGTCGGCAGGCCGTCGAGGATCGACGCGGTCAGCCGTCCGCAGCGCGGTTCCGGAAGGTCCGCGTCGGGCCGCGTCGACGCCGGGATCCCGATGTAGGCGACGACGAGCCTTCCGGTCAGGCCCTTGCCGGGGGCGATCCAGGCGCCCGGTGGGGCGGCGTGGAAGGTCACCGTCACCGTGGCGCGGACCGCCGGCCCGGCGCTCTCGCCGCTGGTCGCGTCGACGCCGCTGGGGATGTCGCAGGCCACGACCGGCGTCCGACGCGGGCCGTCGGCGGCCGCGCGGATCGCCGCCACGGCGTCCCGAGCCGCGTCGCGCAGCTCCCCCTGGGCGCCGGTGCCGAGGATCGCGTCGACGATCACGACCGCGTCGTCGAGCGCGCCAGCGCGCCACTCGGCGACCGGGCCGGCCCATGCGTCGCGGGCCGCGGCCGCGTCGCCGCGCAGCCGCTCGGCCGGCACCGTCGAGACCACGCGCACGTCGCGCTCGCGATCGGCAAGGCAGCGGGCCGCGACGTAGCCGTCGCCGCCGTTGTTGCCGGCGCCGCAGACGATCACGACGAGCCCGTCGGGCGCGAGCGCGATCACCTCGTCGGCGAGCGCCCGGCCGGCGGCCGCCATCAGCTCCCGCCCGGGGATCCCCCGCCGCTCGATCGCCCAGCGGTCGGTGGCCCGCATCGTCTCGGCGTCGAACAGCGGTTGCACGCCCCGGGGCAGCGGCGCGGTCATCGCGCGACGTCCGGGCCCGTCGACACGGTCGCCCAGGCCACCGCGCTGGCGACCTCGCGCTCGTGGGTCATCGAGATCGCCACCGACACGCCGAGCTCCGCGGCCCGCGCGGCCGCCGCGCCGGTCAACCGCACCGTCGGGGGCCCGCCCCGGCCCACGACCTCGATCTCCAGCGGCCGGAAGGCGTCCATCCGCAACGCCTTGGTGACCGCCTCCTTCGCGCAGAAGCGGGCGGCGAGATGACGGACGGGTCGCGCGCTGGTCACGCTGGCGTCCTGCTCGTCCACGGTGAACAACCGGTCCCGAAGACCCGGCCGGCGCTGGAGCGCTCGCTCCAGCCGGGCGATGTCCAGTAGGTCGATCCCGACGCCCTCGCGCATCGGTCGATGCTACCGCCGCCGGTGGTCGACGTTCGGGCGGCTTCGACCGTTCGTCCGCCCGCCGGAGAAACGCGAGCAAGCCGCGAGCGAACTACCGGGCCCCGGGCACGCGGGCGACGAGCCGGTCGCAGACGGCCTGGGCCTCGTCCTGCGTCGGCGCCTCGGCCATCACGCGGATCAACTGCTCGGTCCCGGACGCCCGCACCAGGACGCGCCCGCGCCCCGACAGCTCGTCGTCGGCGGCCGAGACCGCGTCGAGGAACGCCGCGTCCGACATCGCCCCGTCCCGATCGGCCACCGGGACGTTCCGCAGGACCTGCGGTAGCCGTTCCATCGCCCGGCGGTCCGCGAGCCGCCCGCCGTCGAGCGCTTCCATCACCAGCAGCGCGGCCGCGACGCCGTCACCAGACGGCACGAACCCGGTCTCGATCAGATGCCCGGACTGCTCGCCGCCGAGGTTCCAGCCCTCGGTGTCGAGGGCCTGCATCACGTGCCGGTCTCCGACCGGCGTGACCGCAACCGGAATCCCGGCCGCCTCCATCGCGGAGTGGAACCCGTAGTTCGACATCACCGTGACCGCGACGCCGCCGGACAGCCGTCCCGCCGCCCGCAGGTGCACGGCGATCAGCGCCAGCAGCTCGTCGCCGTCGTAGAGCCGGCCGCTGTGATCGACCGCCAGCATCCGGTCGCCGTCGCCGTCGAACGCGAAGCCGACCGAGCAGCCCTGCTCGGCGACGAGCTGGACCAGCGCCTCGGGATGGGTCGAGCCGACCCCGGCGTTGATGTTGCGTCCGTCGGGCCGGTCGCCGAGCACCACGACCTCGGCGCCGCGCCGGCGGAACGCCTCGGCGGCGACGTCGACGGTCGCGCCGTGGGCGCAGTCGAGCGCCACCCGCAGGCCCGAGAGGTCGAGCGCGTCGAACCGCTCGTCGAGCGCCCGGAGGTGGTCCTCGGTCGCCCCGAGCAGCGGGCCGATCGTGCCGATCTCCGTGCCGCGCGTGTCGGCGTCGGGAAGCTGCTCGACGAGCTCCGAGACCCGCGCCTCGCCCGCGTCGGGCAGCTTGCGGCCGTCGGGGCCGAACAGCTTGATCCCGTTGTCGGCGAACGGGTTGTGCGACGCGGAGATCACCGCCGCCAGGTCGAAGCCGAGCCGGCGGACGAGCAGTGCCGCGCCCGGCGTCGGCAGCACCCCGGCGACGAAGACGTCGGCGCCCGACGCCGCCGCCCCGGCGGCGAACGCCGCTTCGAGCATCGGACCGGACTCGCGGGTGTCCCGCGCGATCAACACGCGGGGACGTCCGGCGCGCTCCGGGCTCGGATCGTCACCGGCCCCCGCGCGGTCGGACGCGATACCCCCCAGAACGGCAGCACGGCCGAGTCGCAGTGCGAGCTCGGCCGTGAGTACCGCTCCGGCCGGTCCGCGCACCCCATCGGTGCCGAACAGCCGTGATGCCATGGGTTTTCGGTCCTAGCGCTTGCTGAACTGCGGACGCTTACGGGCCTTCTTGAGGCCGGCCTTCTTGCGCTCCTTGACGCGGGCGTCACGGGTCAGGAAGCCACGCTTCTTCAGCTCGCCACGGAGGTTGGGCTGCGCGACCAGCAGGGCGCGCGAGATGCCGTGGCGCAGCGCGCCGGCCTGGGCGCTGACGCCGCCACCCTGGATCCGCACGACCACGTCGATCTGCTCGTCGTAGCCGACGACCTCGAGGGACTGGCGGATGTTGCGCCGCAGGGCCTCCCGCGGGAAGTACGTGTCGAGCTCCTTGCCGTTCACCGTGTAGGCGCCAGAGCCCGGCTTGAGGATCACGCGAGCGATCGCCGACTTGCGCTTGCCGGTCGCGATGTAGCGCGCGCCGTCGGCCAGGTCGATCGAGACGTCGGCGATCGGGCCGTCGGCGTTCTCGTCGTCGCCCTCGCCGGACTCGGAGCCTTCGCCCTCGGCGGCGTCGCCCTCGAAGTAGTAGCCGAACTCGTCGGCCTTGTCGCCGCCCTCGGCGCCACCCTCGAGCACGATGTCGACCTCGAGGTCGGCACCGGGGATCGCGGGCTTCACGCGAGGAGCAGCGTCCTCGTCGTCGTCGGCGGGCGCGTCGTCCTCGACCGGAGCGGCCTCGGCGGCGGGCGCGTCCTCGGCGGGCGCCTGCTCTGCGGCGGGCGTCTCCTCGGCAGCGGCTTCGGGGGTCGACTCCGGGGACTCCTGCGGCTCGGCCTCAGGGGTCTCGTCGGGCGTGGTGGCGTCGTCGGTCATCAGGCGTTGATCTCCAGGGCCTGCGGCTTCTGCGCCACATGCGGGTGCTCGGGGCCGGCGTAGACCTTGAGCTTGGTCAGTTGCTTCTTGGCGAGCCGGTTCTTCGGCATCATGCCCTTGACGGCCATGCGGATGATCTCCTCGGGGCGCTTCTCGAGCTGCTCCTCGAAGGTCCGCGTGTAGAGGCCGCCCGGGAAGCCGGAGTGACGGTGGTAGAGCTTGTCGGTGCGCTTCTTCCCCGTGACTTCGATCTTGTCGGCGTTCACCACCACCACGAAGTCCCCCGTATCGACGTGCGGGGTGTACTCCGGCTTGCGCTTGCCACGCAGCTGCTCGGCGATCTGGGTGGCGAGCCGGCCGAGCGTCTGGCCGGTGGCGTCAACCACGTACCAGGAGCGCTCGCGGGTCTCGGAACTTGCGACGTACGTCTTCACGGTCAATCTCAGAATCGTGCGCGGGCAGGATTGGACGCGCAGCGGCGAGCCATGGTAGCGGAGGACAGGTCATCCGCGCGGCCCGGTCAGCGCAACCTCACGGTCGCGCGCCCAGAGCAACATGTTGACGGATCCGACGAGAAGCAGCATCACGCCCCACGTCAGCGGGCGCTCGAGCGCCGGGACCTGTCCGCGCAACGCGACCACCGCGACGGTCGCCACCGCGGCCGTCGCGCTCGCCACGACGCCGACCGCGACGCCCCGCGCGTCGAGCGCCACCACGACCAGCACGCCGAGCGCCAGTCCGGCGAGGGCCCCGTGGCTCCCGCTGACCGTGTCCGGCAGCGCCGACCACTCGGCGCCCCAGGCGCCGGCGCCGACGGCGAGCAGCAGCACCCCGGCGCCCCAAGGGCCGTCGTCGCGGCCGCAGGCCGCCGCGCAGACCAGCAGCACCGCGGCGGCCGCCAGCGGCACGCGGGCCAGCGGCAGCAGGCCCGCCACGGCCGCGGCGATCATCACGCCCCCGCCGAGCAGGTACACGACCGCCCGCGGCGCGCGGGCCGGTGGGGCGGCGGGACGGGTGACGACCGGATTCAGAAGCCGGCTACTCCCACTCGATCGTGCCGGGCGGCTTGCTCGTGATGTCGAGCACGACGCGGTTGACCTCGCGGACCTCGCCGACCATCCGGCCCGCGACCTTGTCCAGCAACTCGTACGGCAGCCGGGCCCAGTCGGCGGTCATCGCGTCGTCCGACGTGACCGCCCGGATCGCGACCACGTAGCCGTAGGTGCGCTTGTCGCCCTGCACGCCGACCGTACGGACGTCCGGGAGCACGCAGAAGCTCTGCCACAGGTCGCGGTAGAGCCCGGCGGCACGGATCTCCTCCTGGAGGATCGCGTCGCACTCGCGGAGCGTGTCGAGCTTCTCCTGCGTGATCTCGCCGCCGACGATCCGGATGCCGAGGCCGGGGCCGGGGAACGGCTGGCGCCAGACCATCCGCTCCGGCAGGCCGATCTCGGTGCCGACCGCGCGGACCTCGTCCTTGAACAGCGCGCGCAGCGGCTCGACCAGCGCGAAGGTCATGTCGTCCGGCAGGCCGCCGACGTTGTGGTGGCTCTTGATCGTCGCCGCCCCCGTGCCGCCGCCGGACTCGATCACGTCGGAGTAGAGCGTGCCCTGGACGAGGAACTTCGCGCCCTCGGGGGCCGGCTCGTCCGCGTGCACGTCGCCGAAGGTCTTGGTCTCGGCGCCCTCGACCTCGGTGCCACCTCCGACCGCGAGCTTCAGCGCCTCCTCCTCGAAGATCCGGATGAACTCGTTGCCGATCGCCTTGCGCTTGGCCTCGGGCTCGGTCAGGCCCCGGAGCCGCTCGAGGAACCGCTGCTTGGCGTCGACGACCACCAGCGGCACCTTGAAGTGCTCGCCGAACGTCTTCTCGACCTGCTCGGTCTCGTTCTTGCGCATCAGGCCGTGGTCGACGTAGACGCAGGTCAGCTGATCGCCGACCGCCTGGTGGACCAGCAGGGCGGCGACCGAGCTGTCGACCCCGCCCGAGAGCCCGCAGATCACCTTGCCGTCGCCGACCTGCTCGCGGATCAGCCGGATCTGCTCGTCGGCGATGTTCGCCGCCGACCAGTCCAGCGAGCAGTGGCAGACGTCCCGCAGGAACGTCTGCAGCGTCTGCTGCCCGTAGGGGGTGTGGACCACCTCGGGGTGGTACTGGATGCCGTAGATCCCCCGTTCGACCGACTCGAAGGCCGCGACCGGCGAGGACGTCGAGCTGGCGAGCGCCACCGCGCCCGTCGGCGGGGTGAAGACCGTGTCGCGGTGGCTCATCCACGCCGGCTGGTCGTCGGGCTGGCCCTTGAGCAGCGTGCCGTGCTCGGTGACCGTGAGCTGCGAGCGTCCGTACTCGCCGACCTCGGCGGACTCGACGCGCCCGCCGAGCTCCTTGGCCAGGAGCTGCATGCCGTAGCAAATGCCCAGCACGGGAACCCCGAGCTCGAGCAGCCGCGGGTCGAGCGGCGGCGCGTCCGGCGAGTAGACCGATGCGGGACCGCCGGAGAGGATGATCCCCTTCGGCTTGCGGCGGGCGACCTCCTCGGGGCCGACGTGGTGCGGCAGCAGCTCGCTGAAGACCCCGCACTCGCGGACGCGGCGGGCGATCAGTTGGCTGTACTGGCCGCCGAAGTCGAGCACCACCACCTCGTCGACCTTCAGGTCGGCGGGCAGCGGGTTGACGGGAACGGGGGTTTCGGCGTCGGTCACGGCTCAGCTCGTGGTGTCGGGGGCGATCGCGATTCCCGCCCGGTTGAACTCGGCGAGGTCGAGGAACCCGCAGGTCGCCATCGACCGGCGCAGCGCGCCGATCAGGTTGGTCGCGCCGTCGCCGCTCAGCGCGGGCCCCATCAGGACCTGCTCCAGGGGGCCGGCGGCGCCGACCTCGATCCGGCTGCCGCGCGGCAAGTCGCGGTGGACGGCGGTCGGCGTCCAGTGCCAGCCGCGGCCGGGGGCCTCGACCGCGCGGGAGAGCGGCGCGCCGAGCATCACGGCGTCGGCGCCACAGGCGATCGCCTTCGCCAGGTCGCCGCCGGTGCGCATGCCGCCGTCGGCGATCACCTGGACGTACTCTCCGGTCTCCAGCACGTGGGTCGAGCGAGCCCCCGCGACGTCGGCGACCGCCGTCGCCTGCGGCAGACCGACGCCGAGCACGTTGCGGACCGTCGAGCCCCGACCGGCGCCGACGCCGACGAGCACGCCGGCGGCCCCGGTCCGCATCAGGTGCAGACCGGTGTGGTAGCTGGAGCAGCCGCCGACCACGACCGGGATCGGCACCTCGGCGATGAACTCCTTGAGGTTCAGCACGTCGTGCTCGTCGTCGGGCGCGGGACGCTCGGTGACGTGCTCGGCGCTGACCACGGTGGTGTGGATCGCGAGCACGTCGAGGCCCGCGTCGAGCGCGTGCTCGTAGTACTTGCGGACCCGCTGCGGGGTGAACGCCCCGGCGACGACGACGCCGGGCTCGGACTTGATGTCGCGAATCCGCTCGGCGATCAGGTCGGGGCGGATCGGCGCGGCGTAGAGCTCGCGCAGCCGCGCCAGGCCCTCGGCGCCCGAGAGGGTGGCCAGCTCGGCGAGCTGGGCCTCGGCGTCCTCGTGGCGGGTCCAGACGCCCTCCAGGTCGAGGATCGCCAGCCCGCCGAGCCGGCCGATCACCTTCGCCGTGGCCGGCGAGACCGCCGCGTCCATCGGCGACGCGACCAGCGGCAACGCGAACCGGTAGGGGCCGAGCTTCCACGACACGTCGACCTCGTCCGGATTGCGCGTCCGGCGCGAGGGCACGATCGTGATGTCGTCGAAGCCGTAGGCGCGGCGGGCTTTCTTGCCGCGGCCGATCTCGATCTCCATTGGATGAAGGATCGCGCAGCCGGCGATCCGGCGTCGAGCGGACCCCGCCGAGCCGGTCCCGACCGCCCGCGAACGGGCCTTCAGTCGTCGTCCGCGGCGACCGCGATCGGCTCGATCTCGACCTCGTGGATCAGCCGGTCCACCTGGTGCGGGTCGACGATGCCGGCGCCGAGGCGCTGGGTCGCGTCCGAGCCACAGGCGACCGCGGTGCGCAGCGCGTCCTCCTCGGAGCGGCGCTCGTAGCGGGCCGCCACGAGCCCGGCCAGGAAGGCGTCGCCGGCGCCGATCCCGGCGACCGCCTCGCGGACCGGGATCCGTGCCCGCAGCATCCGCAGCGGCGCGGGGGTCCCGTTGGCGGGATCGTCACGCACGCCGGCCACGCAGCCGTCCTGGAGGGTCATGATCGCCTCGCGGACGCCGTGGTCGATCAGCTCGTGGATCGCCAGCGCGTAGTCCTCGTCGGTGGTGAACTCGTGCCCGACGACCTCCTCGGCCTCGAGCTGGTTCGGCGTCACGACGTCGGGCTCGGCCTTGAGCACGTGGCGGAACGGCTCGCCGTCGGTGTCCGCGTAGACCCGGACGTCGAGCCGGTGGAGCTCGCGGACGAGATCGGCGTAGATCGTCTCGGGCACGTTGCGCGGCAGCGACCCGGCGAGCACGACGACGTCGGCGCCGCGGGCCAGGTAGAGCAGCTTGTCCCGGAACAGCTCGAGCTCGCGCTCGTTGACCTTCGGGCCCTTCTCGTTGACCTCGGTCTGGACCCCCGACGTCGGGTCGAAGACCGCGGTGTTGGTGCGCGACTCGTCCTCGATCCGCACGAAGTCGTTGAGGATCGACTCGCGGGTCAGCTGCTCGACCACGCGGGTGCCGGTCGCCCCGCCGGCGAACCCGGTGGCGATCACCGGCTGGCCGAGCGTCTTCAGCGTGCGGGCGACGTTGACCCCCTTGCCGCCGGCGAGCGTCGTCTGCTCGACGGCCCGGTGGCGGTGGCCGAGCCGGATGTTGGGAACGACCAGAGACCGATCGATCGCCGCGTTCAAGGTCACCGTGATGATCATCGCGCGCCCCGCAGCCTACGGGGTCGCCTGCCGTTCAGGGGCTCGGCTCGTGCGCCGGCTGCGGCCGGCGCCGGCCGCGACCGCCGCGACGGGCCAGGATCGCGAGCGCGACGACGCAGAGCACGGCGACCAGCAGCAGCGCCTGGACGCTGCGCCGGCCGAGGTTCTCGTCGAGCCGGTCGCCGAAGCTCGCGGCCACGACCGCTTCCGCGGTGACCGCCGGCACGCGGGCCACGACCTGCCCGCGCTGGACGACCTCGATCGTGCCCAGCCGCGCGCCGGCCGCGAGCGGCCCCTCGACGTCGCTCGGTAGGCCCGTGACCCGCTGCGTCGTGCGCTCGTCGCGGCGGATCGTCCGCCGGACGGTCTCGTCGGCGACCACGGGGACCGTCTGCTCGCGGTAGCGCAGCGGCAGCTCGGCGACGACCGCTCCCCGCTTCAGCACGGCGCTGCGCTTGTAGCTCGCCGTCGCGTAGCGCAGCAGCGCCAGGCTGTCGGCGTCGCGCTCGGCCTCGGAGTCGGTGCCGAGCACCACGGTGATCACCGAGATCCCGTTGCGACGGCCGGAGCCCACCAGCGCGTAGCCGGCCTTGCGGGTGTGCCCGGTCTTGACCCCGTCGACCCAGTCGTGGCTCTGCACCAGCCGGTTGCGGTTGACGACGGTGATCTCGGGGCTGGCGGACTCCAGGCGCAGCGACTTCGCCCGCACGATCCGCCGGAAGTCCGGGTATTGCCGCAGCAGCAGCGTGAGCTTGACCAGGTCGGCCGGGCTGGCGTGGTGGCCGCTGGCGTCGAGCCCGACGGGGTTGCGGAAGCGGGCGCGGATCCCGATCTCGCGCGCCTTGTCGTTCATCATCCGCACGAACCGCGGGACGCTCCCGCCGACCGCGACCGCGATCGCGTTCGCCGCGTCGTTGCCCGACGGCAGCAGCAGCCCCCCGAGCAGGTCGCGCATCGTCATCCGGTCGCCGGCGTGCAGCCCGGCGACCGATTCGACGGCGGCGCCGGCGTAGGCGGGCACCGCGAAGGTCTTCTCGAGGTCCGGCTCCTGCTCGAGCGCGACGAGCGCCGTCATCAGCTTGGTCGTCGACGCGATCGAGCGCTGGTTGTCCGGCCGCCGCTCGAAGACGACGTCCCCGGTCGAGACCTCGACCGCGATCGCCGCGGGCGCTCCGATCTCCGGGGTCTCGGGCAGCTCGGCGGCGGGCGCTCCGCTCGCCGTCCCGACGCCGATCGCGAGCGTCGTCGCGACGAGGGCCCATCGCCGCCGGGCGCTGTCGCGCCGCTGCCGGCGGCGCACGGATCCCGCGTCAGTCACGCAGACGGAGTCGCTGACCGGTCCGGATCGCCTGGGGATCGACGTCGGGGTTGAGCTCCTGCAGCGCCTCGACCGAGAGGCCGTAGCGCTGGGCGATCTCCGACAGGTTGTCGCCGGGACGCACCGTGTAGGTGCGCCGTCCCTTGGTCGTCGTGGTCTTGGCGGTGGTGGTGCCCGCCGTGGGCGTCGGCGAGTCCTCGCTGGTGCCGCTCTGCACGACGAGGAAGACGGCCACGAGCACCGCGAGCAGGGCGCCCGGCGCGAGGAATCGGAGCGGGGAACTCGACGACATCAACGATCAGAATAGGTGTCCGCGGGGTTGGGCGACGCCGTGAACGCGTTCACCCAAGCCTCGAGGCCGTCGCCCGGAGCTGCTCGGCGGCCCTCCGGGCGGCGTCCGCGGGGTCGCCCCCGGACTCCCGGAACGCTCCGACGATCGAGCGCGACGCCGTGATCAGCGCGGCGCCCGGTCCGGGAGCGAACGCCGCCGCGAGATCCTCGACCCGGCCGCCCTGGGCTCCGACCCCGGGCAACAGGAACGGGGTGCGCGGCATCAGCTCGCGGAGCCGCTCGAGTCGGTCCGGAGCGGTCGCGCCGACCACGGCGCCGACCGGCGTCAGACCGTCGTGAGCGTCCACGGCGTCGTCGCCGAGCTCGGCGACGATCCGCGCCGTCAGGGACCAGAACGGCTCGCCGCTCGCGCCGGTGCGCTCCTGCAGATCCGCGGCGCCGGGGTTCGAGGTGCGAACCAGCACGTAGGCGCCGCCGCCGCTCGGGCGACCGGCGTCGACGAAGGGCTGGATGCTGTCGCGGCCCATGTACGGGGCGACGGTGACGGCGTCGGACGCGGAGCCCGCGACGGGGCCCCAGGGGGTCTCGATGCCGTCGAAGGCGGCTTGGGCGTAGGCCCGGGCGGAGACGTCGATGTCGCCGCGCTTGGCGTCGAGGATCACGAGTAGGCCGAGGTCGCGGGCATGGTCGGCAACCTGCTCGCGGGAGCGAACGCCCGGGGCGCCGAGGCGCTCGAACGACGCGCTCTGCAGCTTGACCGCCACGCAGGCGGGGGCCACGGCGTCGAGCACGCGGCGGCAGTGCGCCGTGACGGCGTCCGACGCGGCATCGGCCGCGGAGGCGCCGGGGGTTGCGGTATCCGCACCAGGCCAAAGCTGCGTCGGGTCGGGGTCGAGCCCGACGGCGATCGCGCTGGCCCGGCGACGGACCGCAGACGCCAGCCGGTCCCCGTAGTGCGGGACCGACTGCGCGTCAGAAGCCATCAACGTCAGGCGACGGCCTTCTTCAGCGCGGCGCCGGCCGAGAACTTCGGCAGCTTCTTCGCCGCGATGTCGATCTGCTGGCCCGTCGCCGGGTTGATGCCCTTGCGCGCGCTGCGCTCGGCCACCGAGAACTTGCCGAAACCGGAGAAGGTCACGTCGCTGCCGCGCGACAGAGCGTCGCTGATGGTCTCGAGCACGGCGTCGACAGCGGCCTGCGCGTCCTTCTTGCCGAGGCCGGCCTTCTCGGCGACGTGGTCCACGAATTCTGCCTTGGTCACTTTCGCTCCTCCTGTGGGGCGCCTCATCGGGAAAATGGGGCTTTCGCGTGTGCTCGCCCCCCGCAGGGTGCGGGACGGCGGTCCTCTCCGCAGCGTCAGCCACGGAACGGACGGCGAAAGTGTGCCTTCCCAGCAGGACGGAATGCGGTCCGACCCCCCGTCGAAGCGCCCCACGGACCGTGAATCGGTGCCTTCGAGGCGTCGATCGACGGTCTCAGCAGGGCCCGGGCGAAGCTGGTTGGATGGTCCGTATGACGCTCGAGCGAATCGCCTGGACCGGGGTGGTCCTGGCGTGCCTGATCACCGCGCTGCTGCTCGTCGTCGGCGGCTTCCTGGGCTACGCCGGCTTGACGGCCGCGGTGGCGCTCGCCGCCGCCACGAACTTGCGCTGAGCAGGGAAAACCTGTCCGGAGCGCGTCCGCGGCGCGTCCCGTCGGCGGGCCTCGCCGGTCCGTTCCGGAGCGACTAGACGGCGTCGTCCAGACCGAGCGCCGCGCGCAGCTCGCGGGCCGCCCGACCGCGGTGCGAGACGGCCGATTTCTCGGCGGCGGTCAGCTCCGCCATCGTCCTTCGCCCGGCCTGCGGCTGCTCGTCGGGGAGAAAAATCGGGTCGTAACCGAATCCGCCGTCTCCGCGGGGCCGATCGGCCATCGTTCCGGCGCACCGACCCTCGACGATCCGCTCGCTCCCAGCCTCCGGATCGACGTAGGCGATGGCGCAGACGTAGGCGATCGGGCTGCCCGCCGGCACCTGCTCGACGAACAGCGTGAGGTTCTCCTGATCGGTCGCGTCGTCTCCGGCGAACCGGGCCGAGCGGACCCCCGGACGCCCGTCGAGCGCGTCCGCCACGATCCCGGAATCGTCGGCGAACGCGGCCCGGCCCGTCGCCGCAGCGGCGGTCCGGGCCTTCGCCAGCGCGTTCTCGGCGAAGGTCTCCCCGACCTCGGGCGGCAGATCGACGTTGTCGGGGAGGGGAACCACCGTCCACGGCGCGAGCAGCGCCGTGAACTCCTCGACCTTGTGGGGGTTCTGGGTCGCGAGGATCAGCGTGGGCACGCAGCCATCCTACGGTCGGGTGCCCATCCCGGGCGCGGGGTTGGGTTCTTACTTCGGAGCCTTCCCCGCGGCGCCGATCGCCGCCTTGACCTTCTCGACCACCGCCTGGGCGATACCGCCGCCCTTGAGGCCGCCGGCGGCGAGCACCACCCCCGCCATCACGGCGGCGATCAACATGGCCAGGGCCACGTACTCGACGGTGCCCTGGCCGCGTTCGTCGCGCAGGCGGAGCGCGCGGTGGTGCAGGTCGGCGGCGAGCGCCAGCGGGAGTCGCGTCGCGCTCGTGCGCGCCGGAACCGGACCGGGAACGGTCATCGTGATCCTCCATCGGAGTCGTACGGGACGCCGCTCCCGCGTCCGCGGCAGAGCCGGCGACGGTGGGAACGGGTCGTTGCCCGGCGATCCTCGCTCGCCGGCCACTGCCACTTCCAGGCCGCAACCGTGCAGAATCAGCGCCATATGCGCGTTCTCGTCGTGTCCAACATGGCACCGGACGCCGAGCACCCGGAGCGCGGGAGCTTCGTCCGCGACCAGGTCGCCGCGCTGCGCGGCCTTCCGGACCTCGACGTCCGGTTCGAGGAGTTCGCCCCGGGCGGCTACCGCCGAGCCGCCCGCGACCTGCGCGACCACCACCGGGGCGAGCGCTACGACGTCGTCCACGCGCACTTCGGGCTCACCGCGATCCCCGCGCTCGGCG
>JADMKN010000103.1 GCA_015478825.1 Patulibacter sp.
CGTGCCCGTCGCCTCGAAGACGTCGTCGACGGCCTTCTTGATGATCTTGGCGCGCGGGTCGAAGTTCTTGTAGACCCGGTGGCCGAAGCCCATCAGCTTCTCGTCGCCGGCCTTCACACGCTCGATGAACGCCGGAACCTCGTCGACCGAGCCGATCCGCTGGAGCATCTCCAGCACGCTCTGGTTGGCGCCGCCGTGGAGCGGGCCGAAGAGCGCACCGATCCCGGCGGCGGTCGCCGAGTACGGATCGACCTGCGACGAGCCGACGCTGCGCACGGCCGACGTCGAGCAGTTCTGCTCGTGGTCGGCGTGGAGGATCAGCAGGACGTCGAGCGCCTTGGCGATCCGCGGATCGGCCTGGTACTTCAGCTCAGCGATCTTGAACAGCATGCCGAGGAAGTTCTCGGCGTAGTTCAGGTCGTTGTCCGGGTAGACGTACGGCATGCCCTTGGCGTGCCGGTACGCGAACGCGGCCAACGTCGGCATCTTCGCGATCAGCCGGACGATCTGCTCGGAGCGCGTCTGCGGATCGTGGATGTCCTTGGCCTCCGGGTAGAAGGTCGACAGCGCGGCGACCGAGGCCTGCAGGATGCCCATCGGGTGGGCGTCGTAGCGGAAGCCCTCGACGAACGACTTGACGTTCTCGTGGACGAAGGTGTGCGTCGTGATCGCGTGGGTCCACTCGTCCAGCTCGGACGTCGTCGGCAGCTCGCCGAAGATCAGCAGGTACGCGACCTCGAGGAACGTGGCCTGCTCGGCCAGCTGCTCGATCGGGTAGCCGCGGTACTCGAGGATCCCCTTGTCGCCGTCGATGAACGTGACCGACGAGCGACACGACGCGGTGTTCGTGTACGCGGGGTCGTAGGTCATCAGACCGAAGTCGTCGTCGCCGACCTTGATCTGGCGGAGGTCCATCGCGCGAACGGTGCCGTCGGTGATCGGCACCTCGTACGACTTCCCCGTGCGGTTGTCGACGACCGTCAGCGTCTCTTCTGCCGTGGCTACCGAGGTGTCGGCTCCGGATTCCTGGGTCTCGCTCATTGGGCTCCTCTGTCAATCCCGTCGCGTGGCGTGCTCCAGCGTACGACCTGGACAGCGTGGTCCTCGACCGCGGCCGAACCGGAGCTGAACCCTAGTATGGCGGGTCGTGGCTTGAAGAACGTCCCGTCCGGGGGCAAAGACGTTCCGCAGGGCCCCCTGCGTCCGTCGGGGAGCCGCAACGCGACGCGCAAAGCCCCGCCGATCGGGGGGTGCGCGCGGGTCGCTCGGAGCGACCGCTTCGCGATCTACCGGTCGGTTGGGAGAGCGGCGGGATCGTTGTCGGGGTGGCGGGCGGGATCGTTGTCGGGGTGGCGGGCGGGACCACCTTCATACCGGCTCTCGGTCGCCTCGACCTGGCCGTGGTAGTGGCTGCCCAGCTCGGGGTGGCCGTACGGCCGCTCGGCGGCGCGGTCGAGCAGCATGAACGAGAGCTGGGCGATCGGCAGTCCGGGCCGCAACAGGATCGGCACGCGCGTCAGATTGGCCAGCTCGAGGGTCAGCGTGCCCTTCCAGCCCGGATCGCAGAAGCCGGCCGTGGCGTGGACGATCAGGCCGAGCCGACCGAGCGAGCTCTTGCCCTCGATCCGGGCGACGACGTCGTCGGGCAGCTCGACCCACTCCTCCGTGCGGCCGAGCGCGAACTCGCCCGGGTGGATCACGAACGGCTCGTCGCCCTCGCAGACGACCTGCTCGGTCAGGTTGGCCGGCGGGCTCGCCAGGTCGATCGACGTCACCCGGTGGTTGTGGAAGACCCGGAACGAGTTCCCCAGCTTGAGGTCGACGGAGGCGGGCTGGACCGCCCCGTCGTCCCACGGGTCGATCCGGATCCGCTGGTCCGCGACGAGCTGGCGGATCGTGACGTCCGAGAGCACGGTCATGCGCGGAAGCCTAGTCGTTGCCGCGGCGTCGGCCGGAGCTCCCGGGGACCGGCGAACCGCGCGAACGATCGGCGTAGGCTGCACTGGGTGCCGCGAGCGGTCCGGCGACGCGGCGCGAACCCCCGATGCTCGTGCTTCTCCGCCTTCCCACGCTGACCCTCGGTTTCGCCGTCGCGCTGGTGGCGATGATGCTGCTCGGGGCGGTCGGCGCCGCGCGGGCCGGGGCCGACGGGGCCGGCGCCAGCGGCGATTCCGCCCCCGGCGTCGTGGCGCAGGAGGAGACCGAGAACGACCCCCTGTGGCCGGTGCGGGCGCCCACCAAGGCCCGCGGCGCCACGGTCGCGCGGATCGTGGTCCCGACCCGGGGCCGGCTCCGGCTCTCGTCCCCGGGGCGCACCACGCGCGTCGGGACCGAGACCGCCTGGTCGGAGCAGAACCAGACGCTGCTGGCGCTCGACAGCGCCGAGCGTGGCGGGATCGACTGGGTCAAGGTGCTGCTCGGCAGTCGGCCCAACGGCCGTGCCGCGTGGGTCCGTCGCGACCACGTCGTGCTCGGCACGACGCGCTACTGGATCGACGTCTCGACGCGCCTGCGTCGGGTGACCGTCTACCGCGACGGGAAGCGGATCCGCCGGTTCCGCGCCGTGGTCGGCGCCCCACGGACCCCGACGCCGCACACCCTGGCGGCGGTCTACGAGGTCAATCGCCAACCGGATCCCACGGCGTTCCTCGGTCCGTGGGTGCTGGCGCTGACCGCGCACTCCACGGTGTTGAGGAACTACGGCGGCGGTCCCGGTCGCGCGGCGCTCCACGGCCGCGGCGGCGAGAGCCTGCGGGACCGTCTGGGCAGCGCCCGGTCGCACGGCTGCGTGCGGGTGACGAACGCGGACGTGCGGTTCCTGGCGCAGCGGGTGCCCCAAGGCACGCCGGTCGACCTGCGTCGGTAGCTACGCCCGCAGCGCGACCGGCGCCTCGGGGACCCGCGTCAGCTCGACGAGCCGGTCGACGCGCGCCTGGACGGCGCTGCCGGGCAGGTCGTAGAGCTTCTCGGCGCCGAAGGCCTCGACGTTGTGCGAGGCGGTCGCGGTGCCGTGGAGCAGCGCCGTGGCCAGCACGTCGCGGTCGACGACCAGGTCGGGGTCGGCGGCCAGGCGGGCCGCGACGTAGCCGACGACGCCGCCGGCGAAGGTGTCGCCCGCGCCGGTCGGGTCGACCACCGACTCCAGCGGGAAGACCGGGACGGTGAAGCCGCCGTCCTGGGTGTAGACGGTCGCGCCGTAGCTGCCCAGCTTGGCGATGATCGCGCTCGGCGCCTCGTCCCACGCCAGGATCGCCTGGGCGGCGGCGTAGGTCGTGGCGGCGCCGGTGAGCTGCTGCAGCTCGCCGTCGTTGAGGATCAGGCAGTCGATCTCGCCGATCGCGGCCACCAGGTCCCCGTGCGCGATGTCGATCCAGAGGTCCATCGAGTCCAGGGCCACCCACTTGGCGGCCTGGCACTGGGCACGGACTGCGCGCTGCAGCGCCGGGACGATGTTCGCCAGGAACAGGACGTCGGACGCCTGGCTCTCGGCCGACAGCTTCGGCTCGAAGCTCTCGAAGACGTTCAGCTCGGTGACGATCGTGTCGCGCGAGTTGAGGTCGTCGTGGTACTTGCCCTGCCAGAAGAAGGTCTTGCCGCCGGCGACGCGCTCGACGTCGTCGGTGTTCGTGCCCCGGGTGCCGAGCAGCGCGATGTCCTCGTCGCCGTAGTCGTCGCCGACCGGCCCGACGACGCGGACGTCGGTGTAGAACGACGCGGCCTGGGCGAAGTGGAAGGCGGCGCCCCCGTGGATGCGGTCGCGCTTTCCGGACGGGGTTTCGACGCCGTCGAAGGCGATGGATCCGACAACTGTGACGGTCATATGCCTGGGAACCCTACGGGCTTGCCCCGGGGGCTCGCGGCGCCGTCCCGAACGCGGGTGGTCGTCCGCGGCCGAGGGCGATCGGGTCGGCCGCAAGATGTATGTTTCTCCGCGGTCGGACCGGGTACGGGTTGAGCAGTTCTTCGGTCCTGGCGGCCCACGGCACGACCGCCGTCGCTCGCTCGACCGGGCTCAGCCGGACGCGTGCCTCCCTCCTCACCCGTGAACCACCACCGCACCGTCCGGGTCGACGGGATCTGAATGCCCGCCGGACCTCAGCCGTCGGACGGCTCCGCGCAGCGCGACGCGATGGACGCCGCGTTGATCCGGCTCTACCGCGCCACGCACGATCGCCGCCGGCTGGAGAAGCTCGTCGAGCGGTTCCGTCCGCTCGTCCGTTCGATCGCGCTGCGGTACGCGCAGGGCGGCGAGCCGCTGGACGACGTGATGCAGGTGGCGCTGCTCGGCCTGGTCAAGGCGATCGAGCGCTACGAGCCGCGGAGCGGCGCCGGGTTCGGGGCGTTCGCGCGGCCGACGATCGACGGCGAGGTCAAGCGGCACCTGCGCGACCACGCCTGGACGATGAAGATCCCGCGATCGGGCAAGGAGCTCTGGATCCGCGTGCGCGACGCTCGCCGCGAGCACCCGACGGCGACGGACGAGCAGCGCGGCGAGCTGCTCGTC
>JADMKN010000104.1 GCA_015478825.1 Patulibacter sp.
ACGATCCAGGCGAAGACGTCCGGCTGCGATCCGCAGATCGTGTCGGCATCGTCGACGCGGTCCGCCGTGTCGGTGCGGGTCGGCGGGATCGGGGCCGGTCGTCTGACGCTCTCGGGCCAGCGGATCAGCACCGTGCGCCGGACGATCAAGCGGTCGGACGCCGCGACGATCAAGACGCGGCTCAAGCTGACGACGTCGCAGCGGCGCCAGCTGTCCCAGGGCCGCTCGGTGCGGGTCGCGGTGAAGGTCTCCTACCGCCCGAAGTCGGGGAAGACGGTGACCATGCGCCGCAACGTCACGGTCGAGGGGGTCGAGCGCGACTGACGACTCACGCGTAGGTAGGACCCGGGCGTAGAACACATCGTGCTACGCTCGGGCCATGGGTCGCTCGCTCCATGTGCGATTGGACGATGGTGCCGACCGCGACCTGCGGTTGCTCGAGCGCGGCGGGGTCTCGACGTCGGTGGCGGTCCGCGATGCGCTGCGACTGTCGGCCCGGCAGTTGCGTTCCCGAGCCGCGTTGGCGGCGTTCGCTGCGGAGCTCGCGGCCGATCCGGTCGATCGCGCGGAGATGGACGACGTGCGGGAGCTGATGGATGAGCTCGCTCCCGAGTCGGGGGAGTGAGCGATGGTCCGGGGCGAGGTGCTGCGCCTGCCGGCGCCTCGGCGGGCGCACGGACGTGAGCAGCAGGGCGTGCGCTACGGCATCGTGGTGCAGGCGGACGAGCTGCTCGGCTTGAGCACCGTCTTGGTGGCACCCACGTCGACGCGCGCGCGTCCGGCGCCGTGGCGTCCGCGGATCCTCCTCGACGGCGTCGAGACCAGCGTGCTCGTCGAGCAGACGCGGGTCGTCGACGCCAAGCTCGTCGCCGATCGGGGCGCCGGGCGGCTCGAGGCCACCGAACTGCGCGAGATCGACGACGCTTTCACCATGGTGCTCGGCCTATGAACCGCGTACCTAGCGGGACGCGCGGTCCGGCGGTCCGGCCCGCGCCTCCGCCCGGAAGTGCAGGTAGATCAGCCAGCTCATCACCGCGGCGTAGAGGCACCAGACCGAGGTGAACTCCTCCTCCTGCATCGTCGCGGCGATCGCGATTCCGACGACGTTGGCCAGGCCGAACCAGCGCAGGTGGCGCTGGGTCGAGAGCAGCGCGGGGACGCAGACCGCGGCGATGTAGGCGACGGCTGACGGGATCGCGTGCGGCGTGGTCGTGACGTAGGCGACGCAGTGGTCGCGCTCGTCGGCGACGATCCCGCCCCCGAGCAGGTGCCAGAGCAGGAACAGGCCGACCGCTAGGCCGAGCGCGGCGAACGGCCAGACGAAGCGCCGTCGCTTCGGGTCGCGCTCCAACAACGCGAAGCCGAGCGGCACGACGATCGGCAGCACCACTTGGGCGTAGCCGACGTAGAGGTCGCGAGCCGCGTCGCCGACCCCGGCCGGCACCTGGTCGCGCAGCCCCCACCAGACGAACGCCTCGGTGAGCTGGTGCAGCCCGAAGCCGAGCGGTAGCGCGCCGATGATCAGGTCGCGCTTGCGCCGGACCTGCAGCAGCGTCGCCACACCGATCCCGCCGATCGCGGCGCCGGCGATCACGTCGACTTCGGGGGAGAGGCACACGGGCGGGGGCAACGCTACGCGATCTGGCCGGCGGCCTGCTCGCGGGGTAGGCTCGCCCGCATGAGCGACTCCCCGCCGGTCGAGGCCACCCGTTCGAACCGTGACAAGGTGCGCCTGGTCGGTGCCGGGCTGGCCGCGACGCTGGCGGTGCTGTTCGCGCTGTTCAACCTCGACCGCGTCGACGTCAACTGGATCTTCGGGACGGTGCGGACCCCGCTGATCGTGCTGATCGCGGTGGTCTTCGCGCTCGGCCTCGGTGCGGGACTGCTGCTGGCGCGTCGGCGGGGGTAGGGCTCAGCGGTGCCGTCTCGATATCACTTTTGCGCCATTCCGAACATCACTTCTGCGCGATTCCCGAAGGCGGCGACCCGAGCTTGAGGGCTGGCCAAGGCCCGGCTGCGAGCATGTCTCCATGTTCAACGTCAACGCCTACGGGGCCACGTCGGCCACCGATCCGCTCGCTCCGCTGACCATCGAGCGGCGCGACCTCGGCCCGCACGACGTGCACATCGACATCAAGTACTGCGGGGTCTGCCACTCGGACATCCACGACGTGCGTGGCGAGTGGGGTCCGACCGAGTATCCGCTCGTCCCCGGGCACGAGATCGCGGGCGTGGTCTCCGCCGTCGGCTCGGACGTGAGCAAGCACGCCGTCGGCGATCGCGTCGGCGTCGGATGCATGGTCGACTCGTGCCGCGAGTGCGACAACTGCCAGGCGGGAAACGAGCAGTACTGCCTGCCCGGCAACACCCCCACCTACGGCGGCACCGACCGCGACGGCACGATCACCCAGGGCGGCTACGCGACCGACGTGATCGTCAACGAGGACTTCGTCGTGCGGATCCCGGAGGGGCTCGCGCTCGATGTCGCCGCGCCGCTGCTCTGTGCCGGGATCACGACCTACTCGCCGCTACGGCACTGGGGCGCCGGTCCGGGCAAGCGGATCGCGATCGTCGGCCTCGGTGGGCTCGGCCACATGGCGGTCAAGATCGCCAAGGCGCTCGGCGCCGAGGTCACGGTGCTGTCGCAGTCGCTGCGCAAGAAGGACGACGGGCTGCGCCTCGGCGCCGACGACTACCGCGCCACCAGCGACCGTCAGACGTTCAAGGACCTCGCCGGGCGCTTCGACCTGATCATCAACACGGTCAGCGCCGAGGTCAACGTCAATCACTTCCTGCGGCTGCTGCGGACCGACGGCACGCTGGTCAACGTCGGCGCTCCCGCCGAGCCGCTGCCGGTCCAGGCGTTCTCGCTGATCCTCCAGCGCAAGTCGTTCGCGGGGTCGTTGATCGGCGGGATCCGCGAGACCCAGGAGATGCTCGACTTCTGCGCCGAGCACGGGATCGGGGCCGACATCGAGGTGATCGCCGCCGACCAGATCAACGAGGCCTGGGAGCGCGTCCTGAAGTCGGACGTCCGCTACCGCTTCGTGATCGACGTCTCGACGCTGGGGTGAGTCGTGGTGGCCCCCATCGGTGGGGTGGCGGGGCCGCGACCTGTTGAGGTTCTGCTCGTAGTGCAGGCATAACCTCAACAGGTCGGTCTGCAGCGCTCCCGACGCTCGCGCTTGGCGTGACGCTCGGTGGCGCTTCCTCGTCGGGTCGCCACCGTACGCCACGACATTCCGGGAGAACCGGCAGGATCTTCGCCACCAGTCTCGTAGGGTTGGTCCATGCGACTATTGCGACCAGTCCTCGGACTCGGCGTCGGCACCGCCGTGCTGTTCGCCGGGATCGGCACGGCGACAGCGGGCGACCCCGGGCAACCACGGGTCCAGCTCCAACCAGCGACCCCGCGCGGCACGACGATCCAACCACCCGCCGGAACGGGCACGACCGGTCCGGTCAAGCCGTTCATGATCCAGCTCGACGGCCCACCGGCGGCTCGTTCGGCGCGGCTGACGCGTCGCACCACCGGGTCGGCGTCGCTCGCGGCCCGCAGCGGGCGCACGCAGAAAGCCGCCAACGTCACGGCTCAGGACGGGGTGATCGGCGTCGCGCAAGGGGCCGGTCTGGTCCACCGCGAGCTCTACCGCGTGCGCACCGCCTACAACGGCGTGGCGGTGCTTGCCCGGCCCGGTGACGTCGCGCGACTCCAGGCGATCGACGGCGTGCGGTCGGTCGTGCCGATCCCGCTCGCGGAGCGGCGCAACAGCCACAGCGTGCCGTCGACCGGCGCGGCCGCGGCGTGGAAGGCGGCCGCCGGCGGCAACACCGGCCAGGGGATTCGCGTCGGTGTCCTCGACAGCGGGGTCGACTACGTCCACTCGACCTTCGGCGGCAGCGGGACCGCAGGTGACCTGCTCGCGGCGCGCTCGGCGGCGAACAACCCCGAGGTGGACCCCGAGACCGGCCCGGACCCCGACTTCGAGGCGAAGAACGGCGCCGGCGACACGCTCTACCCCAACGACGCGGTGGTCGGCGGCTACGACTTCGTGGGTGACGACTACGACTCGCGCTACGTCGAGACCTCGGTCCCGCGTCCCGACCCCAACCCGATGGACTGCCCGCTCGCCGAGGGCGGGGGACACGGCTCGCACGTCGCCGGCAGCATGGCCGGTCGGGGCGTGAACCCGGACGGCACCACCTACGCCGGCGGCTACGAGTCGGTCCCGCCCGGGCTGAAGCTCGGCCCGGGCGTGGCACCCGGCGCCGAGATCTACTCGCTGCGCGTCTTCGGCTGCGACGGCACCACGGCGTTCATCACCCAGGCGATCGACTGGGCGACCGACCCCGACCAGGACGGCAACCCCATCGACCATCTCGACGTCCTCAACATCTCCGCGGGATCCGGGTACGGCACCCCGGATTCGCCCGAGCGCGCGGCCGCGCAGGAAGCGTCCGAGCTGGGCGTCGCCGTCGTGATCTCGGCCGGCAACAACGGCAACTCGACCTACACCGTCGGGTCGCCGGGGGTCGCCCCGGCGGCGCTGACCGTCGCCAACATCTCGAGCGGCGACTGGCGCGACCAGGTCACCGTCGACGCTCCGGGCACCGATGCGGACGGCGTTCATGAGGGCCAGCACGGCGGCGGGTTCTCGTGGACCGCGCTGCCCGGTGACGTCACGGCCCCGCTGGTCCGCGCCCCCGCGGGCAACCTCAGCGGGTGCGCGCCCTACGGCACGTCGCTGACGGGCCGGATCGTCGTCGTCGACGTGCGCCCGGCGCCGGGCGCCGCGATGCCGTGCTCGTCGATGGTCCGCGCCGAGCACGCGGAGGCCGCGGATGCGACCGGGGTCGTGATGATCAACGCCGACGACGCCTACGAGCCCGGCATCTGGGGCAGCGAGCAGATCCCGTTCGTGCAGGTCACCGCGCCCGTCGGGGCCAAGCTGCTGGCCGCGATCGACAGCGGGCCCGCGCCGACGCTCACGTTCGCGCCCGAGCGGGTGGGTGTCATCTACGACCCGGCGAGCGCCGACACGGTCGATCCGACCAGCTCGCGGGGACCGGGGATCGGCGGCCTGCTGAAGCCCGAGATCGCGGCCCCGGGGCAGTCGATCAGCTCGGCGAGCTCCGGCACCGGGTCGGGGGCCACCGTGATGGGCGGCACCTCGATGGCCGCTCCCCACGTCTCCGGCGCAATGGCGCTGGTGCGCAAGCACCGCCCGCTGTGGTCGGTCGAGGAGCTCAAGGCGCTGCTGGTCAACACGGCGCGCCCGCAGGTCCACGTCGCGCCGGGGCACGCCGGTCGCCGGGAGGCCCCGCAACGGGTCGGATCCGGCGCGCTCGACGTCGCGACCGCGCTCGACGCCACGGCGGTCGCCTATGCGGCCGACGCCGAGGGGGCCGTGGCGGTCGGCTTCGGGCTGCTGCGGGTTCCGGTCGGCGCCCCGTTCACCGTCGAGCGGACGGTCCGGGTGGCGAACAAGGCCGCGGGCCTGCGGACGTTCACAGTCGCCTTCGACGCGATCACGGACGTCCCCGGCGTCGGCTGGGAGCTGCCCGACGGCGACACGGTGACCGTCGCGGGCGGCGCCACCAAGGATCTGCGGATCCGGCTGCGGATCGACGATCCGACGGCACTGCGTCACGCTCGCGACGAAACGATCGGCGAGAGCCACGACCACGAGGGGGAGCTGGTGCGTCAGCGCTGGCTGGCCGAGGCCAGCGGCCTGCTGCGCCTGACCGAGTCGGGCCCCGACGCGGGTCCCGCGCTGTCGGTGCCGGTGCACGCGGCCGTCCGCCCGTCCGCGGCGACGGCGTCGGCGGCCACCGCGGTCGAGCTGCCGGCGGACCAGGTCGACGGCGCGCTGACGTTCGCCGGCCCGACCGTCGACACCGGTCGCACCAGCAGTGACTTCCTGGCCACGCGGATGGCCTTCGAGTGGCAGGGCTCGAGTCCCCGGCTGCCGGAGCAGGACGGCAAGCGCCCGCCGGCCCGCGCCGACATCGAGCACGTCGGGGTGACCGCGCACGACGGCTGGATCTCGTTCGGGATCTCGACCTGGGGGGCGGTCCCGGCCCCGACCACGCCGACGACCGTCCAGGTGCTGATCGACGCGGACGGCGACGGCGAGGCCGACTTCGGGATCGCGCCGAACCGGATCGAGGGCACCGACGCCTTCCGGACCTGCGTCACCAGCGCGGCGGATCCCGAGACGCCCACCTGCGTACCGATGCTGCTCAACCGGATGGCCGAGGAGGGCGGCTTCTACGACTCGCGTCTGACGGTGCTGTCGGTGCCGGCCGCGCTGGTCGGGCTGACCGGCGACGCGACGGAGTTCGCGTACCACGTGATCACCGCCGACGACCTCGCCGAGGGCGTCGTCGACCAGCTCGGACCGCTGACGTTCGACGCCGCCGAGCCGGCGTTGCGGTTCGGCGTCGGAGCGACGGTCGACGGCGGCGACGCGGGGTTGCACGCCGACGTCGCGGGTGACCTGCCGTTCCGGCTCGACCCCGAGCGGCTGACGGCGACCCCGACGAGCGGCGCGCTCGTCTTCCACATGCTCGGCGCCCCGGAGCAGCAGACCGAGACGATCGCCGTGAGCCAGGCGGCTCCCGTCGATCCCGTGGATCCGATCGATCCCCCGCCCTACGTGCCGCCCCCGTTCAAGCTCCCCCCGCCGTTCCAGCCCCCGCCCTACGTGCCGCCGCCGTTCGTGCCGCACGACCTGCACAAGCCGCAGCCTCCGATCGAGCGCCAGCGGCGGCTGCCGAAGCACCGCCGGACGTCGAACGTGGCCGGCGGCAAGCTGACGATCACGGCGACCAGGAAGTGCGTGAAGCCCAACGGGGCGTTCACCGTGAAGCTCAGCGGCAAGCGTCGCTCGCGGGACGCGAAATTCGCGCGGATCGTGCGGACCGAGTTTCGGCTCGACAAGAAGCGGATCCGGACCGACCGCAAGGCGCCGTTCCAGCATCGCGTGCGCGTCAAGCGGCTGAAGCCGGGGTCGACCCATCGGGTCACGGCGCGTTCGGTGATCGAGTTGCGCGATGGCAAGCGGATGCGCAAGTCGGTCACGGTGCGGTTCCGCGTCTGCGGGTGAGTCGCCGTGGGTGAGCCTGCCGGCCTCCGGTCGGCAGGCTCACCGGCGGATAGCCTGACCGTGTGAGCACAGACCTGCTGGAGCGCGAAGCCCCGATCGCCGCGCTCGACCGGGCACTCGACGGCGCGTGCGCGGGCGACGGATCGGTGCGGTTGCTGGTCGGTCCGGCGGGCATCGGCAAGACCGCGGTGCTCGACGTCGTGCGGGGCCGCGCGTCCGACCGGGGGGCGCTGGTGCTCGGTGCGCGAGCGTCCGAGCTCGACCGCGGCTTCGGCTTCGGGATCGTCCACCAGCTGCTCGAGACGACGGTGCGGTCCGCGGATCCGGAGCGCCGGGATCGGCTGCTGGCCGGCGCCGCGGTGCGTGCCGGGGCGCTGTTCGGCCGAACAGCGCCGGACGGCGACGCCGAGTACGGGGTGCTGAGCGGGCTCTACTGGCTGCTGGCCAACCTCGCCGAGGAACGACCCGTCGTGCTGTGCGTCGACGACCTGCAGTGGGCGGACGTCGCGTCGCTGCGCTGGTTGGAGTTCGTCGCTCGCCGGGTCGACGGGCTGTCGCTGCTGGTCGTCGCGACGATTCGCCGTCACGAACCAGGTGCTCCGGCCGCGCTGCTGCTCGCGCTGGAAGACGCCGCCGAGCGGGTCGAGCTGGCGCCGCTCAGCGACTTCGCGGTCGGTCGCGTGCTGGCCCGGGCGCTCGGCGACGATCCCGACGACGACTTCCGCGACGCGGCCCGCAAGGCGACCGGTGGCAATCCGCTGCTGCTCTCGCTGCTGGCCCGCGAAGCCGCGGGACAGGGACTGCGCGGCCGCGCCGACGAGCGGGGACGGCTGCCGGAGCTCGGCGGTCGGGGACTCGCCCCCGTGATCGTCCGCCGGCTGGGCACGCTGGGCGTCGCGGCAACCGCGGTCGCCCGGGCGGCGGCGATCGTCGGCGAGCGGGCCCCGGTCGAGGATCTGGTCGCGCTCGCCGACCGCGACGGCGACACGGTCCGCGGCGCGCTCGGGGCGCTGGCCGACGCGCAGATCCTCGACCCGGGTGGCTGGACCTACGTCCATCCGCTGGTGCGCGAGGCGGTCCGGGCGTCGATCCCGCACGCTGAGCGCGAGCGTCTGCACCGGTTCGCCGCGACGCGGATGCGGGAGCGCGGTGCGCGGCCCGCCGAGATCGCGCTGCACTGGCTGGCGACCACGCCGACCGGCGACGCCGTCGCGACCGGCGATCTACGCGCGGCGGCGGGCGAAGCGGCAACGGAGGGCGCGACGAGCACCGCGGTCGACCTGCTGCGCCGGGCGCTGGACGAGCAGGCGGCCGACGACCAAGCCACGCGGTCGGATCGCGCGAGCCTGCTGCTCGACCTGGCCGAGCTCGAGTTGTGGACCCTGCTCCCGGAGGGACGCGAACGCGCGCGGGACGCCCTGGCCGCCGGGCTGCAGGGTCAGGACGCGGCGCGGGCGCACGCGGCGCTCGGGACCGTGCTGCTGCTGACCGACCCGGTCGCCGCGCTCGCGGAGATCGACGCGGCGCTCGCTCGGGCGACCGATCGCGGCCTGCGATTGCGGCTGGAGGCCTCGTCGCTCGAGGTGCTGGCGTTCGTCGACGCGCTCGCCCCGACGCGGATCGCCCGGTACCAGGAGATCCGGCAGTCACCGGATCCGTCGGTGGTCGAGCTCGCCCACCTGGCGTCGGAAGAGGCGTTGGTCGGACGCCCCGCCGACGAGGTGACGGCGCTCGGCGTTCGGGCCACGACGGACGACGCGCTGCTGAACGAGGTCGGTCCGGGCGGACCGACGTGGAACCTGCTCGGACACGCGTTCCGGTTCGCCGAGCAGCCCGAGCTCGCACGGCGGGTGCTCAGCGAAGGCGACCGCGTGATCCGCGAACGGGGCCTACGGGCCGCCGGCGTCTTCATGGACCAGTCGTGGGCGTACTGGCACCGCGACTTCGGGTCCGTGGCGCAGGGCCTGGCGCACGCCCGGGCGGGCTACGACAGCATCGCCGACGCGGACCTGCCGATCTCGACGACGGCGGTGGCGATGATCGTCGCCGAGAACCTGGTCCTGCTCGACCGCGTCGCCGAGGCCGACGAGCTGATGGACCAGCCGTTCGGGCCGGCCGAGGGAACGTTCGTCGAGGTCTTCGCGCTGACGGCCCGCGGCCTGACCCGGACGTTGGTCGGTCGTCACGACGAAGCCGAGCGCGACCTGCGGCGGGTCGTGGAGATCGTCGACGAGCGCGGATGGCGCGCCCCCGCGGCGGCCCGTGGACGGATGCGCCTGGCCGAGCTGCTCGTCGCCCGCGGACGGGCGGATGAGGCCCGGGGGTTGATCGACCACGACGTCGCGGCGGCGGAGTCGGCCGGCACCCGCGGTGCGCTCGGAGCGGCGCTGCGCGTGCGGGCGACGACCGAGGACGGCGCATCGCGGTTGGAGACGCTGCGTCGCGCGGAGGCGTCGCTGGCGTCGTCCCCGCTGCGGCTCGAGCACGGGCGGACGCTGCTCGATCTCGGGGTGACGTTGCGGGCTCACGGCGAGCGGACGGCGGCGCGGGACGTCCTGCGCAACGCCCTGGACATCGCCAGCCGGACCGAGTCGGCGTGGCTGGCCCGCCAGGTCCGCGACGAGCTGCAGGCCAGCGGCGCCCGGCCCCGGCGCGAGCGGATCAGCGGGGTCGCGGCGCTGACCGCGAGCGAGCGGCGGACGGCCGAGCTCGCCGCCGAGGGCCTCTCCAACCGCGAGATCGCGGAAGCGCTCTGGGTGACCCGCAAGACCGTCGAGTACCACCTGAGCCGCGTCTACGCCAAGCTCGGGATCGCGTCCCGCAGCGCGTTGCCCGACGCGCTGAGCGCGCGTGCCGCGGTCTGAGCATCGAGGTATCCGCGTGGCCGGATCAGACGTGCCGCGGTGGCCGTCGGGGCGGATCCCGGGAGCGACGACGGTCAAATCCTGGGGTGATCCCTGGGGTAGCGAGGGGTTCAGATCGGACACGGCGAGTGGCACGCTGGACGTCTCGCTTCGACGTCTCGACGATCCCTTCGGAGGTCCCCCATGAAGTTCCGCACCATCCTCGCCGTCGCGGCCGCCGCGACGGCCGTCCTACCCGCCGCCGCGGGCGCCGCGGGCTCCGTCAGCGGCGGTCCAGTGAAGGTCGCCGGCGGCTACACCGTGATGCTCCACGCCACGGACGCCAAGAAGGACCAGCTGCTGATCATGATCGACCGCGGCACCGCGTCCCGCAACCAGAGCGACACGCTGATGTTCACCACCGGCGTCCGCGTCACCGTCCGTGGCGGCTCGGCGTCGATCAAGGGCTCGCTGGGCTCGCACGGCCGGGTCGACCTGCGCATGCAGAACGCGCGCAAGGACTCCGGTCGCAAGCTCCGCGAGGGCTGCACCGGAACGCCGAAGGCGACCTATTCGGGCCGCTTGGTCGGCACGCTGCGCCTGCGACTGCCCAACGGCAAGACGGCGACGATCCGCTCGCTGCCGGCTTCGACCTCGAGCGGCGGGGGCGACGTCAAGTGCCACGACACCGATCCGCGCAAGGGCGGCGACGGCGAAGGCGGCGACGGCGAAGGCCAGGATGATCAGCCGCGGCTGCTGCTCAGCTCGCAGTCCGACGGGACGACGTTCACGTTCGTCGCGACCAAGGGCGAGCTGACGCTGACCCGCAGCGCCGCGCCGCAGAAGCAACGTGGCACCACGGTGACGGCGATGACCACCGTTCGCGCGTCCGGCTCCAACCTGCTCCAGCCCGCCGACGGCGGTGCGACCGCCGGCGTGAAGTCCGCCGGCGCGTTCACCGGCAACGGCGCGTACCGCTCGAGCGTCGGTCCGGGCCCGATGACGACCGGGCCGCTGGTCGGCAGCCTCAGGGTCAAGCTGCAGGGCGCGCCGCTGGTGACGATCGCCGGCGAGAACGCGATGCTGATGAACGGCGACAAGTAACGACCGGCGATCGGCGAGCCTGCCGGCCCCGCGCCGGTAGGCTCGCCCCATGGCCTTGCCGAGCGTCCGCCGTCCACCGCGGATCCGCAGGGGTTCCGTCCCTGCGGTCGTCCTGATCGGCCTGCTCGCGACGGCCGCCGGCGCCGAGGCAAAGAGCGCGAAGGAGACCACCGATCGCGACGTCCGCCGGCAGCTCGAGCGGATCGTCGCGGCGGACGGGGGCCCGCCCGGCGCGATTGCGACGCTGTTCCGCAACGGTCGAACCACGGTCCTGAGCACCGGTCGTGCCGACGTCCGCCGGAAGGGCGCTCCGCGGGCCCGCGACCACATGCGGATCGCCAGCGTGTCGAAGGCGTTCAGCGGCGCGGTCGCGCTGCGTCTGGTGCAGGACGGGCGGCTCGGTCTCGACGACACGATCGGGCAGCGTCGGCCGGACCTCCCTGCGACGTGGGCGGCGGTCACGGTGCGGCAGCTCCTGAACCACACCAGCGGGGTGCCGGACTACACGCGCACCGAGGCGTTCCAGCGACAGTTCCAGACCGCGCCGCACGCGGTCATCCGGCCGCTGACGCTGATCGGCTGGGTCGCCGATGAGCCGCTCGAGTTCGCCCCCGGCACCCGCTACCGCTACTCCAACAGCGACAACATCGTGGTGGCCCTGATCGCCGAGGCGGTGACCGGCAAGCGCTACGAGCAGCTCCTGCGCGAGATCGTCTTCGAGCCCGCGAAGCTGCGGCGGACGCGGCTCTCGACGAAGCTCGCGGTGCCGCGGCCGACGATCCGCGGCTACGTGGTCGAGCCGGGCGAGAAGCCCGAGGACGTGACCACCGCGCTCAGCCCGAGCGGTGCCTGGGCGTCGGGCGGGATCGTCTCGACGCCGGGCGACCTGGGGCGGTTCGTCCGCCACGACCTGGGGCGGACGTTCTTCGGCGCCGCCGAGCAGCGCGAGCAGCTGCGGTTTCGGCCGGGCGCGTCGAGCCCGCCGGGTCCCGGTCGCAACGCCGCCGGCCTGGCGCTCTTCCGGTACCAGACGCGCTGCGGCACCGTCTACGGCCACACGGGCAGCTTCCCCGGCTACACGCAGTGGATCGCGGCCACGCGCGACGGCAAGCGCTCCGTCACCACCACGTTCAACGCCTCGGACCCGAGCGACCGGGTGCTCCGGCAGATCCGCCGCGCGCAGGAGTCGGCGGTCTGCGCGTTGCTCGGACGGTAGGCGGGCCGGGCCTGCACCATGCGCCTCGACGCCGCATCACCGGACCGGCGGCTGACCGACGCCGTCTCCCGCTACGTCGACTTCTCGGGCCGGAGCGACGCGCCCGAGGAGATGCTGGAGGCTCCGGGGCACGCGGTGACGGTCCTGATCGACCTCGATCGCGGCTGGACGGTCGAAGGCGAGCGACACCGCTCGTTCGTCGGCGGGCTCTACGCCCGGCCGGTCCGGGTTCGGCACGAGGGCAGCTTCCGCGGCGTGCAGTTCGACGTCGAGCCTCCGGCCGTGCGCGCCATCTTCGGCGTCCCGGCTCGGGAGCTGCTGCAGACGACGGTCGGTCTCGATCAGCTCCTCGGACCGGACGCCGAGCGCTGGGTCCAGCGGTTGCACGACGCACCCGATGCCGTGGCGCGGTTTGCCGTGCTTGACGCGCTGCTGATGCGACGGATGGCGGACGCGCCGCCGTCGCGGCACCCGGACTTCGACCGGGCCTGGAGCTTGCTGGTCGCCAGCGGCGGCACGCTGCGGGTCGACGCGCTGGCCGAGGCGTTCGGGGCGTCGCGGCGCACCCTGACGACGCGGTTTTCCGACCACCTCGGAATCGCCCCGAAGCTGGCCGCGCGTCTGGTCCGCGTCGAAGCGGCCCGCCGCCGGATCGGCACCGTCCCGCTCGTCCGGCTGGCCGCGGAGCACGGCTTCGCGGACCAGGCCCACATGACGCGCGAGTTCCGCGCGTTGACCGGGCGCGCGCCGACGGACTTCCCGAATCTTCAAGACCCGCCGCCGGCCACCGCCTAGGTTGAGGACATGTCACAGACGGTCTTCCCCACCCTGCGGTTCAACGACGCGCATGCCTCGATCGCGTGGCTCGAGAAGGTCCTCGGCGCCGAAGCGCTCGAGGTCCACGAGGACGACGAGGGTCGCGTGGCCCACGCCGAGGTGCGGATCGGCAGCAGCGCGATCATGTGCGGCGGCCGGCCCGACGCCACCGCCACCCCGGCCGGCACGAGCGTGATCTACGTCGTCGTCGACGACGCCGACGCGGCGCACGCCCGGGCGCGCGAAGCCGGAGCCGCGCCGACGGAGATCACCGAGCAGGACTACGGGTCGCGCGACTTCTCGGTGTTCGACCCGGACGGCAACCACTGGGCGATCGGGACCTACCGCGGGGCGGACGCGGCGGGGTAGGACGACGAGGCGCTCACTGGCGTGCCGTTGGCCCGGACAGGGCGGGCGAACCGCACGCCAGTGCTCCGTCCGCGGGCTGCTGGATCACCGATCCGACCCGCGGTAGCGTTGTCGCATGTCCGACGCCGCCGTGACCCTCGACGTGCTCTTCCACGGCGTGCTGCCGTCGCCCCACGGCTACGTCTACCGCCCCGACGGCAACCGTGTGATCCGCACGCTGCGCGGGTTCGGCGGCGGATCGGTGCCGCTACCGTGCCTCTCGTTCGTGCTCCGTCACCCGACGGCCGGGGTGATCCTCGTCGACACCGGCTTCCATCCCGCGCTGGTCGAGCGCGGGGCGGCGGACTTCGGCTTCCCGCTGCGGGTGATCTTCCGCTCCGTCCGGCCCGAGCCGACCGCGTTCGACGCCCAGCTCCGTGAGCGCGGGATCGACCCGGGCGACGTGACGCAGGTCGTGATGACCCATCTCCACGGCGACCACACCAGCGGGATGCGGCTGCTGCCGCGCGCCGAGTTCGTCGTCAGCGCCGACGAGCTGCGGACCGCTCGCGGACGCGGCGCGGCGACCAAGGGCTTCGTCGCCGCGCATCTTCCGGGCGACGCGCGCTTCCGGGTGGTCGACATCGGCCGCGACGGCGTGCCGTTCGGTCCGTTCGCGCAGAGCATCGACCTGCTGGGCGACGGCAGCGTGCGGCTGCTCTCGACCCCGGGCCACACGCCGGGCCACCTGTCGGTGCTGGTCGAGACCGCCGATCGCGGAACGGTCCTCCTGGTCGGCGACGCGGCCTACACCCGCCGCAACATCGACGAGCGGATCCTGCCGCTGTTGACCGACAGCGACGGGGACGCCCGCCGCAGCCTCGACGCCCTTCACGAGTACGGGCGCGAGAACCCCGACGTCACGGTGATCCCGACCCACGACCCGGAGGCGTGGCGGGAGCTGGTCGGGCACGAGTGAGCAAGCCGGCGGCCGCCGGCTTGCCGCCGCTCGCCGCCCCGCTCAGAGCTGCTTGCGGACCCCGGCCTCGTGCTCGACATCGGCGAGCTGGTCCGGCGGGTCGCCATCGAACGCCGCGCGACCCGCGCCGCGACGCCCCAGCGGAAGGACCGTGCGGCGGCGCGCGTCCTCGAGCGCCATCGCGAGCGCCGTGTAGAGCGCGATCGCGCAGAGCACCAGGCCGACGATCGCGCAGGCGTCCTGCCACGTCGAGGAGCCGGTCAGCTCGTAGACGCCGGTCGTCGCGAACCGCAGCGCGGTCGTGACGAGCAGCGCCGTGACCACGAGCTTGCCGGTCGCCGCGACGGTGGCCGGAACGAGCAGCGCGGCGCCGGCGACCAGCAGCAACAGTCCCAGGGCGCCGCTGGTCGCCCCGGGCTCGCCCTGCAGCATCACCAGGCCGGTCGCGGCCCACGTGCCGGCCAGGATGCCCATGCCGGTGCCCGCGACCACGTCGCGAGCGAGGAACCCGAAGATCGACGCCACGAGTTGCAGCGGCAGCACGAACGCCAGCAGGATCAAGGCGACCGCGGTGCTCTGCGACGTGGCGATCCAGCCGAGCTGCAGGCCCGCGAGCACGAACGTTCCGCCGGCCAGCGCGAGGAACCCCAGCGGCAGCGGGTTGGCGACGGGACGAACCACCACCCGCGTGGCGTGGCCGGAATCGCGACCGTCCGGTCCGAGGGGCGGCTCCATTCCGGGGACGTACCCGGCCCGTCCGTGCGGAAACCCCGGCGCGCCCGCCGACCTCGGCGCATGACGACCGGGGGCCGTGGGTACCGACCACCGCAGAGGCCGGGATCACCGCGCGCCACCGTGGCGACGAGCTCGGCCGCCCCGAACCCTCCGCTTCATGGTCGACCGCATCGCGAACCCCTGGGGAACCCGCACGCCGTACTCCCGCGGCGAGCAGTGGCCGGTTCGCGTCGACACCCGCCTGGACGACGGAATTACCCCGGACGACGTCGACGAGTGGATCCCGACCGCGTCGATCCTGCATTCCAACGGCGACGCACTGGACATCGCCCTCAAGGACGGCCGGATGGTCGGCGTGCGGGGACGCGGGGACAGTCGGGTCAACCACGGTCGGCTGGGCCCGAAGGACCTGTTCGGCTGGCAGGCCAACCGCTCGGAGGACCGGCTGACCCGCCCGCTGGTGCGCCGCGACGGGAAGCTCGTCGAGACCGACTGGGACACCGCGATGGATCTGATGGTCCGGCGCTCGCAGGAGCTGTTGGCGGAGCAGGGCCCGAGCGCCTTCGGGATCTACACCTCCGGTCAGCTCTTCCTCGAGGAGTACTACACGCTCGGCGTGCTCGGCCGGGCCGGCCTGCGGACCAACCACATCGACGGCAACACCCGGCTCTGCACGGCGACCGCGGCCGAGGCGCTGAAGGAGACGTTCGGCTGCGACGGTCAGCCGGGCTCCTACAGCGACGTCGACCACTGCGACGTGCTGCTGCTCGTCGGCCACAACGTCGCCGAGACCCAGGTGACGCTGTGGGAGCGGATACTCGACCGGATCGAGGGACCGCACCGGCCGAAGCTGATCGTGATCGACCCGCGCCGGACGGTGCCGGCCCGCCACGCGGACGTCCACCTTGCCGTCCGCAGCGGCACCAACCTGCCGCTGCTCAACGCGATCCTCCACGAGTTGGTCGCGCACGACCGGGTCGACCACGAGTTCCTCGCGCGGCGGACCGTCGGCTACGACGAGCTCGTCGACCGCGTCCAGGACTGCACGCCGGAGTGGGCGGCCGAGATCTGCGACGTTCCGGCCGAGCAAATCCGCCAGGCCGCGGAGATCATCGGCGCCCACGAGCGGATCCTCTCGACCTGCCTGCAGGGGGTCTACCAGTCGCACCAGGCGACGGCCGCGGCGGTCCAGGTCAACAACATCAACCTGCTGCGCGGGGCGGTCGGCAAGCCCGGCGGCGGAATCCTGCAGATGAACGGCCAGCCGACGGCGCAGAACACCCGCGAGTGCGGCGCCAACGGCGACCTTCCGGCGTTCCGCAACTGGGCCAACGACGCGCACGTCCAGGAGCTCGCCGAGCTGTGGAACGTCGAGCCGTCGACGATCCCCCACTACGCGGCTCCGACGCACGCGATGCAGATCTTCCGCTACGCCGAGCAGGGCTCGATCCGCTTCCTCTGGATCAGCGCCACCAACCCGGCGGTCTCGCTGCCCGAGCTGCAGCGGATCCGCTCGATCCTTGCCCGCGAGGGGCTGTTCGTCGTGGTCCAGGACCTCTTCCTGACCGAGACCGCGGAGCTGGCCGACCTCGTGCTGCCGGGCGCCACCTGGGGCGAGAAGGAAGGCACCTTCACCAACACCGACCGGACCGTCCACCACTCCGACAAGGCGGTCGATCCGCCCGGCGAGGCCCGGTCCGACCTGGAGATCTTCCTCGACTACGCGCGCCGGATGGACTTCCGCGACAAGGACGGCGGCCCGCTGATCGACTGGCACGATCCCGAGTCGGCGTTTCACGCCTGGCAACGCTGCACCGTCGGGCGCCCGTGCGACTACACCGGACTCTCGTACGACAAGCTGCGCGCCGGCGGCGAGACCCAGTGGCCGTGCAACGACGAGCACCCGGACGGGCTCGAGCGGCTCTACGGCGACGGGAGGTTCTTCGCGGCGCCGGACTACTGCGAGTCCTACGGCAAGGACCTGCTGACCGGGGCGGCGCTGTCGCCCGACGAGTACCACGGGCTCAACCCCGACGGCAAGGCGATGATCAAGGCGGCCGGATACGTGCCGCCGGCCGAGCCGCCGCGCGACGAGTATCCCCTGCGGCTCAACACCGGCCGCACCGTCTACCACTTCCACACGCGGACCAAGACCGGACGGGCGCCGCAGCTCGTCGACGCCGCGCCGGACGTCTGGGTCGAGCTGTCCGCCCCGGACGCCGAGCGCGACGGGATCGGCGAGGGCGACCTGGTCGACGTGATCGCCCCTCGGGGCCGCGTGCGGGCCCGGGCGCGGATCACCGCGATCCGCGAGGGCGTGGTCTTCGTGCCGTTCCACTACGGCTACTGGGACCGCGGCGACGAGGACGGGCAGGACGGCGAGCACGCGCGCGCCGCCAACGAGCTGACGATCACCGAGTGGGACCCCGCGTCGAAGCAGCCGATCTTCAAGACCGCGGCCTGCCGGATCGAGCGCGTCGCCGCCGCCGACGGCCGGGTGGCGCCCGCGCCGACGGGCACCGCATCGCGCCCGCTCGCCCGGATGCCAGAGACCACGGGCGGCGCCGCGGCCGACGTCACCGAGGAGTTCCCCGCATGAAGATCGCCGCCGCCCTGGCCGAGCTGCAGGACGCCGAGTCCGCCCTGGCCGCCGAGCTCCAGAAGGTCGGCGAGCGCCACCGCGCCGAGCAGGACGTCTTCCACCTGACGCGGACGATGAGCGGCTGGGTCGATGCCCGTCTGCACCGCCTGGCCCCGCACGCCGAGCACTACGCCGCGCCGCTCGACCCCGACGTCGTCGAGTACGTCCGCGACCACGGCACGCTGCACCGGCTGCGCGAGAAGGGCGCCGAGCTGATCGGACGGCGGCCCGAGCCGGGCTTGCTGCTGCTGCACGACCTGCGCGATCTGCACCTGGCCGCCTGCCGCGTCTCGCTCGCCTGGACGGTCCTCGGCCAGGGCGCCCAGGCGGTCGCCGACGCCGAGCTGCTGGCCACGGTGACGGCGTGCCACCCCGAGGCGATCCGCACCATGAAGTGGACCGTGCAGAAGGCCAAGGAGGCGAGCCCGCAGGTGCTCGCCTCATGAGCCGCAGAGCGCGGGTCAGGCGCTGGGCTCCAGCTCGACCTTGATCCACCCCGGCTGCCGCTCGTCGAAGGCGCGGTAGGCCTCGATCGCGTCGGTCAGCGGCTCGAGGTCGGAGACGATCGGCTCCAGATCGACCGATCCGCTGCGCACCAGCTCGACCAGGTCGGGGATGTACTTGCGGTGGTTGCAGTTGCCCATCCGCAGCGTGAGGTTCTTGTTCATCGCCTCGCCGATCGGGAAGCGGTCGAGCGTCGGCGGGTAGACCCCGATGATCGACACGACCCCGGCCTTCGCGACCGCCTGGACCGCCCAGCGCAGCGACTGGGTCGGGGCGTCGCCCGGCACCCAGGTCTCGCCGTCAACGGCGGTCTCGGGAGCGACCTGCTCCCGCTCGGCCCGGAAGCGCTCGTCGCCCTCGGCGTCCGCCGGTCCGTCGTGCGGGGCGCGCGCGTCGACGCCGACTGCGTCGATCACGCGGTCGACGCCGATCCCCCCGGTCAGACGACGGATCGCCTCGACCGGGTCCTCCTGCTCGAAGTGCACCGTCTCCGCCCCGAGGCGGGAGGCGCGCTCCAGCCGGTCCGGCTCGACGTCGACGGCGATCACCCGAGCCGCGCCCATCCTCAGCGCGCTGAGGATGGCGAACAGGCCGACCGGTCCGCAGCCGAAGACGGCCGCCGTGTGCCCGCGGTGGATGTCCGCCATGTCCGCGCCGAACCAGCCGGTGGGGAAGATGTCCGAGATCAGGATTGCCTGCTCGTCGGAGACCTCGTCGGGCAGCTTGACCAGGCCGACGTTGGCGTAGGGAATCCGCGCCTTCTCGGCCTGCAGGCCGTCGAACGAGCCGGTGGCCTCGGGACCGCCGAAGAACGCGGTGCCCGCCAGACGCCCGCCGGGGTTGGCGTTGTCGCACTGTGCGTAGTAGCCGGCCCGGCAGTAGGAGCACGAGCCGCAGGCGATCGTCGAGGGGATCACCACCCGGTCGCCGACCTGCAGGTTGCGGACGTCGTCGCCGAGCTGCTCGACGACGCCGACGCCCTCGTGGCCCAGGATCAGCCCCGGCTTGGTCGGCGCCATCGTGCCGCGCACGAAGTGCAGGTCGGTCCCGCAGATCGCGCTGGCGGTCAGCCGCACGATCGCATCGGTGGGCTCCTGGATCGTGGGGTCGGGGACCTCGTCGACGCGGATGTCGCCGAGATCGTGGAACACGACGGCCTTCATGGTGCCTCCCTGGGTCGGGTCGGTGGTCTCGATCGCGTACCCGCCGGTTCGTCGGAGAAACGGCTATCGCGCGTGCCGCTCAGGACGCGCGATCGACGTCCCCGGGGACGCCGCGGCGTCGCCGTCGGCAGACACGAGCGGGATCTGGGCGGTCACCACGAATCGTCCCGCGCGTCGCTCGGCCGCGAAGGCCCCGCCGAGCGCCTCGATCCGCTCGCGCATCCCCGGGATCCCCATGCCACCGGACGGGCCGGCCGTGACCTGCGGGCGGCCCAGGGCGTTGACGACCTCCAGGTGGATCGCCGGTCCGTCGCGCCGGATCCGAACGGTGGTCTCGACCACGCCGGCGTGGCGGACGACGTTGGTCAGGCTCTCCTGGACGACCCTGCGCAGCGCCGTGGCGACCGGCTCGGGCCACGGCGGCGCCGCGTCGCCCAGCGCACCGTCGGCGTCGAGCGTGACCGGCAGGCCCGAGCGCCGGGCCTCGTCGATCACGTCGGCGAGCTCCTCGGCCTCCTCCTCCCACGGCACCACCAGCCGCTCCAGCTCGCTGACCGCGCTCGACACCACCCGGCGGATCGCGGTGATCCCCTGCCGCGCCCGCTCGACGTCGTGCGGCAGCGCGCGCTCGGCGCCCCACGCCTGGACGCTGACCAGCGACAGCCCGTGGCCGACCAGGTCGTGCAGGTCCCGCGCGACCCGGCGTCGCTCGTCGTCGACCGCGCGCTGGGCGGCGATCAGGTCGTCGCGCGCGGTCGCCCAGCGCAGCACCGTCAGCCGCGACGCGTCGTCGGCGGCGTCGCGGACCGCCGCGGCGATCGCCCACGGCACGCCGATCGACGCCGTGATGATCGCCAGGTCGCTGCCGTTGGTCTCGGCGGTCCACGCCCAGAGCACGATCGCGGCGCTGGTTGCGAGCAGCGCGCCGGCGACGAGCCACTGACGCCGGGCGCTCCGCAGCCAGAGCGGCGTGACGAAGGCGGTGAGCGCCAGCAGCGGCAGCGTGGTGGCGTCGAGCCCGACGAAGCCGACGATCCAGCTCCGGACGAACGCGACCAGGGCCAGCAGGCAGAGGAAGACCGTGCGCCGCGTCCAGGCGGCCGCGGCCGCGACGCCCGTCAGCAGCGACGAGGCGGCGATTGCCAGGGCCGTGGGCTCCGTTCCCGGGAGGACCGGCAACGAGTGTCCGGTCGCGACGTCGGCGGCGGTCGCGGCCGCGGCGATCACCCCGGCGACGATCCCGGCGGGCCCGGGCCGGCGCCGCGGCGTGCGGGTCAGCACCGGGATCCGCACCGTCGTCGTGCGCGCGCGGCGGTCCCACGGTCGCGGGGTCCGGCGCACGCGCACCGTGCCGCTGTGCAGCCGCGCGCGCTCCGCGCTCCGGGTCAGCGCGAGCCGCTCGTCGGCGGTCACCGGCCCGCCGGATCGCCACCGGATCCGGGCCCCGTGGGCGGTGCGACGCAGCGCGATCCGCCGTGGCCGCCAGGCGCTGCGCGCGACGATCTCGAGGATCCGCGCGGTCGCCAGCGCGGTTGCTGGTTCGTCGTCCGCCCCGTGGTCGTGCACCGCCACCGGGATTCCGCGGTCGCGGAGCGCGGCAATCGTGGTCGCCAGCCCGTCCGGCTGGGGGCTGCCGTGGTCGTCGCCGTCGGGTCGCAGGACCGCCAGCGCCTGCCGCATCTGCCGCATGGCGTCGCGAACGGTCTCCGCGATCGCTCGCAGCTCGGCCTTCGCGGCGACGGGATCGCGGGCGAGCACCGCCTCGGCGCGTCGCGCGTCGGCCCCGATCCTGCGGGCCGCGCGTAGCACCGCCGCGTCGAGCTCGCGGGCGAGCCGGTGGCGCTCGGCGTCGATCTCGGACCGCCGGAGCTCGCCGCCGGCTTGCCGCGCGGCCCGCAGCACGCGGAGCGCGTCGGCCCGCCGCACGCGCACGCCCAGGGTCGCCCGGGCCCCGGCCCATCCGAGCGCGCAGGCGACCGCCACGCCGAACGTCGCGGTGCCGTCGGCGGCCAGGATCGCGAGCGCGGTGACGACGACCAGTCCGGCGATCGAGCGTCGTCGGTCCGTCAGCGTCGCGCCCGCCACCCAGCCCGCGATCACGATGCCCTGCATCGGGCTGACGCTCTGGTACAGGACGTCGGCGCGGATCTCGACGGCGGTGCCGGCCAGCAGGATCGCGACCACCGGCCACGGCCAGCGGTCGTTCGCGGCGACCGGGGCGAGCACCGCGACGACGAACGCGATCCGCGCTCCGACGGGCCACGAGCCGTCGAGCCCGACGGCCTCGCCGATGCCCCAGGCGAGCAGCCCGATCGTGAGGACGATGCGGGGAGGAACGCCGCGAATCGGCAGGCGCCCGCCCCGCCCCGTCGACGTCGTCGCGGCCACCGTGCCGGCCCCTACGTGCCCGCGCCCGGATCGTCGCCCGGCTGCACCAGTCCCGACTCGTAGGCGAAGACGACCGCCTGGGTCCGGCTGCGGAGCTCGAGCTTCCCGAGCATCCGCGTCACGTGGGTCTTGACCGTGGCCTCGCTCAGGTGGATCCGCGCGGCGATCTCGGCGTTCGCCAGGCCGCGCGCGACCTGCAGCAGCACCTCGTGCTCGCGCTCGGTCAGCGTCGACATCTGCGACGTGACGGCCGGCGTCGGCGTGGGGCGGGCGACGTAGTGCTCGACGAGCCGCCGCGTGACCCGCGGCGACAGCAGCGCGTCGCCGGACGCGACGGTGCGGACGGCATCCGCCAGCCGGTCCGGGTCGGTGTCCTTGAGCAGGAACCCGCTCGCCCCGGCGCGCAGCGCCGCGTAGACGTGGTCGTCGAGGTCGAACGTGGTCACGACCAGCACCCGCGACGGCAGCCCCTGACCGACGATCCGCTCGGTGGCGGCGATCCCGTCCATCTCGGGCATCCGCACGTCCATCAGCACCACGTCGGGCCGCTTGAGCTTGGCCAGCTCGACCGCGTCGCGTCCGGACGCGGCCTCGCCGACGATCTCCAGGTCGGGCTCCGCGTCCAGCATCGAGCGGAGCCCGCCGCGGATCAGCGCTTCGTCGTCCGCGATCGCGACGCGGATCATCGGGCGGGGACCGGTCGGGCGGGACGCATCGTGCGGCCAGCCTACGGCGTCCGCCGTGGGCGCGGCGGGCTCGGGCCGGTCCTTGACGACGGTTCGTCGGACCGCCCGCCGCCCGCCGATCACGTCACGCGCTGGAGCAGCACGTGGCCGGACAGCTCGACCGTCGTCCGGCTCGGGTACTCCTCCCGGCTCCACGTGGCCGTGACCGGCAGCCGCACCAGCTTGTGGCCCCGGAACGATGACGCGCGGTAACGGATCAGCGACGAGTCCGAGAACTTCTCGTCGAACGGCGGCGGGTCGACCAGGTCCTTCGGGCACTGCCACGCCGGTCCGCCGATGTTCCAGTTGATGCTGAGCTCGTCCTTCTTCGGGTTGGTGGCGACCATTGCGGCCAGGCCGTTCGGGGCGAACGGGCCGTTCTCCAGCATCACGCCGCAGCCGTACTCGTCCCCGGTGCTGGTGATCCAGGCGCCGGTCGAGCGGCTCGTCCAGTCGGTCGGCTTGGCGGTGATCGTCCCGATCCCGACTCCTCCCGGTCCCGGCTTGGGCAGCTTGAACTTCCCGCCGAAGCCCTTGCGGGCGCTGAGCCAGATCTCGCCCTCGCCGTTGAACCGCATCTCGTCGTCGTCGGACAGCGCCTCGATCCGGGTCGTGCCGATGATCGAGACGTCGACGATCCGGAACTGCGGCGGCTTCGCCCACCACTCCCGGCGGCTCTTGTCCTTGAACGGCCCGCCGCAGAGCTTCTTCTTCTCGGCCTTGCGCTTGACGCACTTCGGGTTGGTCGGCTTGAGCAGCGGGCCCTGCGCGGACGTCGAGCGGGTGGTCGCCGCGACGTCGGGCGCCGGGATCGAGGTGGACGGGGCGAGCCGCCCGCCGCTCGTGCCGAGGGACGAGGCGCCGGACGTGGCTGGGACGGCGGCGACCAGGCCGACGGACACGAGGCCGGCGGCGAGCAGGGGACGCGCGCAGCGGCTCATCGCAGCGTCACCTTCTTCGTTGCCGCCCCGGGCGCGGACAGGCTGGCCACGATCTTCCGCTTCTGCTTGCGCACGGCCTTGGCGGCCTTCGACGTGAACTTCAGCCGGACGCTCGCGGTGCCCTGCTTCGACGCCTTGGCCGATCCGCTCGCCAGGGTAACCGCCTTGCGACCGAGCCGGAGCCGCTTCGCCGTCTTCGCGTTGACGCGCAGGCGGACCGTGGCCTTCTTGCCCGCGACCAGTCCGCTGACCCGGACGCGCAGTCCCTTGCGGGTGACGGTCCTGCGGCTCGCCTTGCCGACGACGGACAGCGTGGCCTTCTTGGACTTCGTCTTGGTCTTGTCGGGGTTCGGGTTGGGCGTGGGGTTCGGGTTGGGGTTGGGGTTCGGGCCGGGCGGCGGGGGGCCGGGCGGTCCCGGGATCGGCTGGGGATCGATCGCCGCGGGACCCCAGTCGGGCTCGGTGGCACCTGCGAGCGCGAGCCCGGCTTTGAAGCTGGCGCACTGGTCGCCGTCGGTCGTCACGGGCCGAGCGACGTAGAGGCCGTCGGGGAGCGTGTACGCCAGACCGCTGCCGTCCGGTGACCAGGTCGGGCTGTGCGTCCCGCGGGTCGGCGCGGTGATGCAGACCCCGTCGGGCCGGGGCGCCGGGAGCGCACCGCTGCGGACGTCGCCGGCAACGTTGAACCAGATGATCCGCCGGACCGACCCCGGCCACTCGCCGTCGTAGCCGTGGACCGCGGCGGCGCGGCGGCCGTCGCGCGAGACGACGGCTTCGCCCATGTCGCTGTTGTCGGCGAAGTAGTGGCGGTCGTTGAACCAGTTGACGACGTTCGAACCGGCGGCCGCGTCCATCAGGTTCACGTGCCAGTTCTCGCCACCGGTCACGATCAGCCGCCCGTTACCGGCCCAGCGCGGGTTGCCGAACGTCGCCGACGCGAACGTCCCCGCCGGCGTGAAGCGGTCGGCGTGGGTGATCCCGGTGACGGCGCGGGCCCCGCACTCCCAGACGATCGGGCAGGAGTAGGACGAGAACGAGTAGGCGATCTTCGACCCGTCCGGGCTGATCGCGACGGCGACGGGGATGCCGTCGACCGGGCGGCTGGTCGAGTCGACCAGTGGGGGCGGATCGATCGTGTTGATCACCTGCCCGTTCTGCTGGAGTCGCTTGATCAGGTGCTGGTGCGACACGGCGATCGTGCCGTCGTCGGCCTGGCTCGGCGAGCGGTAGGGGCTGTCGGCGGTGCCGTCGCTGGTGACCTGGTGCTGGCGGCTGCCGTCGGGGGTGGTCAGCCAGACGTTGGCGTCCTTGATCACGACGATCGACTCGGCCGATGCGGCGGGGGCGGCGGCCAGGGTCAGGGCGCCGGCCGAGAGCGCCAGGACGGCGACGGCGCGCGTCCGGCGGCGCGGTCGCGCCGCGCGGGCTGGGGAGGTCTGGGAGGCGGTGGGATTCATGAGCTGAGGGAGGGTCGTGGGGTTGGGTTCGGGGGCCAGGTCGAGCGCGGCTACCGGCGCGCGACGGTCACGGTGATCCGGGCGCCCCGGGGGAGCTTCCGGCCGGCCCTCGGCGAGATCCGGATCACGCGGCCGGCGCGCACGGACTTCGACTTCGCGCGGCGCGTCCGGACCCGGCAGTTGGCGCGGGTCAGTCGCTTCTTGGCGCTCTTCAGCGTGGTGTTGCGCTTGACCTTGGGGACGACGCAGCGCTTGCCGCTCGACGCCTTCGGCTTGTTCGATCCGCCGCCGGGAGGGCCGGGGAGCGGAGCGGGACCGGGAAACGGGCCGGGGCCGGGGCCGGGTAGGGGGCCGGGACCAGGATCGGGGTTCGGACTCGGGCCGGGACCAGGGCCAGGACCGGGGTTGGGGCCAGGACCGGGATCGCTGCCGGGACCCGGACCCGGACCGGGACCGGGGTTCGGATCAGGATCAGGATCGGGACCGGGATCGGGAACGGGATCGGGATCCGGGTCCGGATCGGGCGCGGCCTCGCGGATCATCGTGAACTCGGACGTCGCCAGGTTGCCGACCCGGTCGGCTGCGTCGACGGTGAGCTTCCAGGTCCCGACGTACGGCAGGCCGATCGTCTGCGTCCCACCGTGGGGGCAAGGACTGGTCTCGAACGTGATCCCGTCCGGCCGGGTCACCGTGCAGCGGACGGTCGCCAGGTGCGGATCGTCCACGGTGAACTCGACGCCGTAGCTCGTGGCGTGGGTACGGACCTCGTCCGGGCCCGCGAACGCGATCGTCGGCGCGGTCTGATCGACGACCACCGTGCGGGATACCCCGGCCGAGGAGTTCCCCGCACGGTCGACCGCGAAGGCCGTGAGCTCCTGCGGGCCGTCGGGCAGCAGTCCGAGCAACGGGACGGAACCGCGCCACGGGGCGCTCGTCGCGGTCGTTCGAAGCGTGCCGTTGTGCCGGAACTGAACCGCCTGGACCGCGTCGTTGTCGGTCGCGTCGGCGGCGACGCTTATCGGACCATCGAGCCGCACGACGTGTCCCTCGGCCGGGAGCGTCCAGCTCACCGTCGGCGGCTCGACGTCGATGAACCGGGCGATCACGTTCGTGCCGTGCTCGTCCGGCATCGCGTCGCACTCGCGCGGGCGGTTGACGACCAGGAAGCAGCCGCCCCAGCTCTCGAGCGCGAAGCCCGGACCGGGGACCGCGGTCAGCCGCTGCATCGGCGCGATCGTGTCGTCCGGCCAGAAGAACGTTCCGGAGCAGGACGTTCCCGGGCAGTCGATCTGGGTGCCGGTGACGCGGCCGTTGCCCTCGACGCTGACGTCGATCGTGCCGCGCTCGATCGCCTGTGCCGCGGTCGGCGCGGCGGCGAGAGCGGCGACGGTGGCGAGCGGCAGCAGCAGCCGGGCGAGCGAGCGGCGGCGGGGCCCCGGTGGCGAGTACGGAGGGATCATGCCGCCGAAGCTACGGTCCGGCGGCGCCGATCTCGTCGGCCGGAGGTCGCGACCGCGACCACACAAAGTCGCGTCGGGGCGCCGCGGGGAGCCCCCACCGGTCTGATGTGCGGTTCACTCGCTCTGGTCAGGCAAACTGCACCCCCAGTTCCACTCGCGAGCGGGCGGCTATGGCCGCAACAGGTACTGCGCCACCGCCTCCGGCTGCGACAGCGCGTTGAGGTGTCCGCCGGGCAGCGCGTCGACGTCGACGCCGAGCCGCTCGCGGGCGACCTGTCGCTGGAACTCCAACGGGAAGAACCGGTCGTCGGCCGCCGCGGCGACCCGGATCGGCACGTCGGGCCAGGCGGTGAACGCGCACCGCGCGAGGAACGCCGCGTCGGACTCGGGGCCGTCGTGATCCATCAGCGCTGTGGCGATCTGCGGGTCGATGTCGTGGAGGAAGTCCCGTTCGAGGTCGAACTCGGGGTCGTCCCCGCGGGCGACCGCCGCCGCGCGCCGCGCCGGCTCGGACCCCGTCGCGCCCCACCAGTCGGTCGGACGCTCTCCCGGCCGCGGGATCATCGGGTTGACGAGCACGACGGCGTCGACGGGGACCCGCGCCGCGACCAACGGCGCGACGAACGCGCCCATCGACTGCGCGACCAGCACGACCCCCTCGCGGTTCCCGATCGTCGCCACGGTCCGGTCGGCGTACTCCGCCAGCCCCGCGTCCTCGTCGGCGCCCGGCAGCTCAATCGCCAGGACGTCGTGCCCCGCCGCCTCGAGCGCCGGCGCCACGCGGTGCCAGTACCAGGACGCTCCGCCGGCTCCGGGGAGCAGCACGAAGCAGCGTTCGGTGGGGGCAGAGGGGTCGGTGGTCATCGGGTCGTCCGTCGCGTCGGGGTCCGGGCGGGGTCTCGGTGAAGACCGGTCGCCCCGGGCGAACTCATCGGACGCGCCCGCACTGCCGTGCGATCGGCCCGTCCTGGCCACGCAAACCGCACTCCAGTGGTCTGGCGAGCGCGGGATCTCGGTCGGCCTGGTTAGCCTGTTCGCAGGGCGGGACTCGCGTCTCGGCCTCGTCGTTCGTATGCGCCGCTTCCCCCGTTCGTCCCCGACCACCCTGCTGTGGAGCCTGATCGTGGCCGTCGGGGCGGCGGTCGGCGGATTGCTCGCGCTGTGGTCGTTCTCGGCCGGGTACCGCCTGTCGGTCGGCACGATCAGCGTCTCGGTCAGCCCGTTCCATCCGGGCGCGCTCGACG
>JADMKN010000105.1 GCA_015478825.1 Patulibacter sp.
GAGAAGACGATCACCGCGCCCACCGACAACCTGGTCCCCGGCGCGCCGGTGACCTACGAGATCGAGGCCACCAACCACGGTCCGTCGGTCGCCACCGGCGTCGCGGTGGAGGACACGCTTCCGGCGTCGCTGACGCTCGTGTCGGCTCCGGGGTGCTCGGTCAACCGGCAGGTGCTGACCTGCAACGCCGGCACGCTCGACGTCGACGCGTCCCGGACGTTCACGGTGACGGCCACGGTCAACCCCGATGCCACCGGGACGCTCGCCAACACCGCCACGGTCGAGAGCACCACCCCGGACGCCAACCCGGCCAACGACACCAGCACCGTCTCGCGGGCGCTCTCGCCCGCGGCCGACCTGGAGGTCACCAAGACCGTCTCGGACGCCTCGGTGCACCAGGGCGACACGTTCACCTACGAGATCGAGGTCCGCAACGACGGCCCGTCCGACGCGGTCGCCGTGACGCTCGTCGACGCGCTGCCCGCGCCGGGCGTGGTGTTGGCGACGACGGCCCCGACCACCGACCAGGGCGCCTGCACCCCGACCGCGGCCACCAACACGGTGAACTGCGCGCTCGGCACGCTCGCGCCCGACGAGACCGCCACGGTGACGATCACCGCGCTCGCCGTCGGCGTCGGCACGTTCAACAACGTGGCCACGGCGGCGACCACGACCGCCGAGGCCGACACGACCAACAACGAGGACGACGTCGACGTGACGGTCGCTCCGGTCGCCGACGTCGGGATCGAGAAGACCGCCCCGACGACGGTCGCCGCCAACGGCAACCTGACCTACACGCTGAGCGTGAGCAACGCCGGGCCGTCCCCGGCCACCGACGTGGTCGTCACCGACGATCTGCCGAGCGGCGTCAGCTTCGTCTCGGCGTCCTCGGAGTGCACGCACACGAGCGGCGCGGTGCGCTGCGAGATCGCCTCGCTACCTGTGACGTCTCCGACCGACCCCGCGACGGAGCTCACCGTCACGGTCCACGTGCCGTGGACGTCGGCCGACGCGACGCTCAGCAACACCGCCGAGGTGTCCGCCGACGAGCTCGACCGCAACCCGGACAACGACGAGTCGACCGCGACGACCACCGTCGGGCCGGCCGCCAACCTGAAGACCACCAAGAGCGCGCCGACGCTCCCGGTGCCGCAGAGCGTGTCGTACGCGTACGAGGTCGTCGTCGAGAACGACGGACCCTCGACCGCCGTCGACGCGAAGCTCAGCGACCCGATGCCGACCGGCGTCACGGCGCTGGATGCGGAGACCGACGCCGGCGCCTGCACGGTCACCCCGACGCAGGTCGACTGCGAGCTCGGCGACCTGGCGGACGGGGACCGTGCGACGGTCACGATCACCGCCCGCGGTGATCTGCCGGGCACGCCGACGAACACGGCGACCGCGACCAGCGACACGCCCGAGGTCGACGCCGCCGACAACGCCGACGACGCGGACGTGACGATCCTCGCCGCCAGCGACGTCGGCGTCGTGAAGAGCGCCCCGGCCAACGTCAAGCCCGACCAGGAGCTGACCTACCGACTGACGACGACCAACCACGGGCCGTCGGACGCCACCGGCGTCACGGTCGTCGACCAGCTCCCGCCGGGAGTCGAGTTCCGGTCGGCGGACGCCGGCTGCGCGATCGTCGCGCGCACGGTGACCTGCGCGATCGGCGACCTCGCGACCGGCGACGCGGTCACGCACGAGATCGTCGTCTTCGTGCCGAACGAGCTCGGCGGTCAAACGCTGACCAACATCGCGTCGATCACCGCAGGCGAGGTCGACCTGAATCCCGACAACGACAGCTCGCAGGTGGAGACCACGATCGGCGACGTCGCCGATCTGTCGATCGCCAAGATCGCCGGGGCCGCGGTCGCCGGCGGCAAGGCGACGTGGGTCCTGACGGTCACCAACCACGGTCCGACCGCCGCCCAGGCCGTCGTGGTCCGGGACGACCTGCCGGTCGGCACGGCGTTCCACGCGGCGCAGCCGAGCATCGGGAGCTGCCGGGGCAACGCGCGCACGATCTTCTGCGAGCTCGGCACGATCGCCCCCGGCGGTAGCGCCCAGATCGTGGTCGTGGCCGACGTCGCGGGCAACGCGGGCCAGCAGACGCTGCGCAACCTGGCGACCGTGGCGAGCCCGACGCCGGATCCGGACCAGGGCAACAACGTCGCAGCCGCCGACGTCGTGGTCTCCCCCGCGCCGCCGACGAGCCCCAACCTGCAGGTCACCAAGAAGGCGAGCACCAACCGGCCGCGGCTCGGCCAACCGGTCACGTACCGGGTCGAGGTCGCCAACGTCGGCGGCGTGACCGCGACCGACGTGCGGATGACCGACACGATGAACGCGGACGTCCGGGTCAGCCGGGCCACCGCGGAGCGTGGCACGTGCACAATCGACGGGCGGGCGACGGACTGCCGGCTCGGCGCGGTCGCGCCCGGGCAGACCGTCACGGTCGACGTGCGGGTGATCCCGCAGGCCCCCGGCGAGCTGCGCAACACGGTCACCGTGCAGGCCGTCGGACAGGGCGAGACCCAGGTCAGCGACAACACGGCGGTCGCCGGCGTCCGCGTGAGCACCCGGCGCTCCGCGGCGACGCTGCGCAAGACGGCGTCGAAGCGCGAGATCCGCGGTGGCCAGCGCGTGACGTACACGATCACCGCCAAGATGGGCAAGCACGCCGGCAGCAACGTGCGGGTCTGCGATCGCCTGCCGCGCGGCCTGACGTTCGTCCGCGCGACCGGGGCGCGGTTCAGCCGCGGCCAGGCCTGCTGGACGGTGCCCTTCATGGCCGCCAACCAGACCAAGCGGTTCCGGATCGTCGCCCGGTCCGAGCGTTCGGACGTGACCCGGACGATCCGCAACCGCGCGGTGCTCAGCGCCCGCAACGTGACCCGGCGCACCGCGTCGGCAAGCGTCCGCGTGACGCCGGCGCTGGCCGCGCGCCCGGGTGGCGTGACCGGCTAGTCCCCGGAACGACAGCGGGCCCCCGGTCTTGCGCCGGGGGCCCGCTCGATCACGACGGACGCGCGGCGTCCGCCAGGCCGACGGCCCGGGGACTCCCGGGCCGTCGTCGTTTCCGCTCCGCTCAGCGCGGGCCGGCGCCGCCGGTCTCGCGGCGGATCTTCGGCTTCTTGCCCTTGAGCGTGGTCCGCAGCAGCGCCTTGACCACGTCGTCGGCCGCCGCCTCGGGCACCTCGACCAGCGAGAACTTCTCGTTGATCTGGATCGACCCGATCTCGCGTCCGCTCAGCGACGACTCGCCGGTGATCGCCCCGACCAGGTCCTGCGGACGGATCCGCGCCGAGCGGCCCGCGCCGATGAACAGCCGCGTCGTCGGGCCGCTCGGGCCGCGCCCGTCGCCCCCGCTCCGCCGACCGCCGGACTGCCGGTCGCGGCGGTCTCCGCGATCGCGATCGCGGCCGCGCGGCTCGCGGACCTCGGGAATGTCCGGCTCGTCCTCGTTGAACGTCCCGCTCGCCTCGTGGGCCAGCTTGACCGCGGCCGCCGCGACATCCATCACGTCGAACTCGTCGGCGAGCTGCTCGACCACGGTCCGCAGGCTCGAGAAGTCGTCCTGCAGCAGGCTCTCGCGCAGGGTGGCCCGCGTCAGCTCCAGCCGGCGGGCGCGCAGGTCGGCGACCGTCGGGACCCGCTCGATCGCGATCTCCTGCTTGGTCAGCCGCTCGATGTTCTTGAGCATCCGGTGCTCGCGCGGCTGCGCGAACGTGATCGCGACGCCCTCGCGGCCGGCCCGGCCGACACGGCCGATCCGGTGGACGTAGGCCTCGGGCGCGGACGGCACGTCGTAGTTGATGACGTGGGTCAGCGTGTCGATGTCCAACCCGCGGGCGGCCACGTCGGTGGCCACGAGCAGCTCGGTGGTGCCCGCCTTCAGCCGGGTGATCACGCGACTGCGCTGCTCCTGGTTCATCCCGCCGTGCAGCGCCTCGGCCTGGTAGCCGCGGCCGTTCAGCGTCGCCGTGACCTCGTCGACCTCGGCGCGGGTTCGGCAGAAGACGATCGCGGCGGTCGGATCCTCCTGGTCGAGGACCCGCGTCAGCGCGGCGGACTTGTGGGCCCGGGCGACCACGTAGGCGCTCTGGCGGACCTTCGGGGTCTCGCCGAACGCCGCCTGCTCGCGGGCGAGCTGGATCCGTACAGCGTTCTTCTGGTGGCGCCGCGCGAGCTTGTCGATCCGGGTCGGCATCGTCGCCGAGAACAGCACCGTCTGGCGCGACTCCGGGGTGCTCGTGAGGATCGACTCGATGTCCTCCTGGAACCCCATGTCGAACATCTCGTCGGCCTCGTCGAGCACGAGCACCTCGAGCGCCCCGAGCTCGAGCGCCTTGCGCGAGATCAGGTCCATCGCGCGGCCCGGCGTGGCGACGACGACGTCGACGCCGCGGTGCAGCGTCTTGAGCTGCCGCACGATCGGGGTGCCGCCGTAGACCGGCAGCACGCGCACGCCGAGCTCGCGGCCGTAGCTG
>JADMKN010000106.1:0-21079 GCA_015478825.1 Patulibacter sp.
CGTGCTCGTCGACCTGCGCGAGACCGAGCTCGAGATGGACGTCGGTGCCGCCGGTCAGCACGTTGATCGCCTGGCCGCCGGCCTGGTCGCCCGCGGACAGCAGCTCGCCGGCGATCACGCGCGCGCCGTCGATCGTGCGCTGCTGCCGCTCCTTGAACTCCGGCGAGGCGGCGATCTTCAGCGCGACGGCCTTCGCCGCGATCACGTGCTCCAGCGGGCCACCCTGCTGGCCCGGGAAGATCGCCTGGTCGATCTTCTTCTGCAGCTCCTGGCGGCAGAGGATGATCCCCGAGCGGGGACCCCCGAGGGTCTTGTGGACGGTCGTGGTGACGACGTCGGCGTAGGGCACCGGGCTGGGGTGCAGGCCCGCGGCGACCAGGCCGGCGAAGTGGGCCATGTCGACCCAGAGGTAGGCCCCGACCTCGTCGGCGATCTCGCGGAAGCGCTTGAAGTCGAGCTGCCGCGGGTACGCCGACCAGCCGGCGACGATCATCTTCGGCTTGGTCTCGCGGGCCACCCGCGCGACCTCGTCCATGGCGATCCGCGACGTCTCGCGGTCGACCTCGTAGGCGACGATGTCGTAGAGCCGGCCCGAGACGTTCAGCTTCATCCCGTGGCTGAGGTGCCCGCCGTGCGCGAGCGAGAGGCCCATCACGCGGTCGCCGGGCTGCAGCAGAGCGTGGTAGACGGCGTTGTTGGCCTGGGCGCCGGCGTGTGGCTGGACGTTGGCGTGCTCGGCGCCGAACAGGGCCTTCGCGCGGTCGATCGCGAGCTGCTCGATCACGTCGACGTGCTCGCAGCCCCCGTAGTAGCGGCGACCCGGGTAGCCCTCGGCGTACTTGTTGGTCAGCACGCTGCCCTGGCACTCGAGGACCGAGCGGGGAACGAAGTTCTCCGACGCGATCATCTCGAGCGTCTGCTGCTGACGGCGCAGCTCGTCGCCGACGGCCTCGGCGACCTCGGGGTCGACGTCGGCCAGCGACGCGTTGAAGAAATCGGCAGGCAGGTCAGGCACGGGCGTCTCCTCGGGGAACGTGACGTTCTCGTTCTGGTGCCCAGGCGCGCGGCTCTTGCGATCGTCGCTTCCCGGTGGTCGGTTCCACCCTGAGGGACCTTCGCCCCCGAGAGACCCGTGGGCCTCCGGCGCCAGTTACGACGCGACGGATCCTAGCGAGCCGGTCGGAGGGCCGGTCGGAGGGCGGAGCGCCGCCTCAGGCGGAGGACGGCGGGGTGCCGTCTCCCCCGCGCTCGACGTCGGCGATCTCGTCGATGCGCCGTTCGTGGCGTCCGCCCTCGAAGTCCGTGCCCAGGAACGCCGTGACGATCTCGTCCGCGGTCGAGGCGTCGACCCGCGCCTCGGACAGGCCGAGCACGTTGATCCCGTTGTGCAGGCGGGCCATCTCGGCCTCGGCGGCGTCGTGGGCGTTGACCGCGCGGATCCCGTCGATCTTGTTGGCGGTGATCGTCACGCCGTTGCCCGACCCGCAGACCACGACGCCGCGCTCGGCATCACCCGCCGCGACCATCCGCGCCGCCTGCGCGGCGAACTGCGGGTAGTCCGTCGAGTCCGCGGACGTCGTGCCGACGTCGACCACCTCGTGACCCTGCCCCTCGAGCGACGCCTTGACGTGCTGCTTGAGCGTGAAGCCCGCGTGGTCCGACCCGACGACGATCCGCATGGGCCGATCGTAGCGCGGCCTCAGTCCGTCACGAGCGCGGCGGCGACGGCGGCCACGGTGACCGGGCCCTCGCGGACGATCCGCCAGCCGTCGGGGGTCGCGTCGGTGATCCCGCGCAGGTCGACGATCGTCGAGGGGACGCCGGGGCGCTCGCCCGCATCGAGGACCAGGTCGGCGCCCGCCCGGACCGCCGCGGGGACCGCGGCGAGCGTCGTCGGATCCGGGCCGTTCGCCAGGTTCGCGCTGGTCTGGACGATCGGCGACGCCGAAAGCCGCTGTCCCTCCGGCCCGTCCCCCACCCCGCCACCGAGCAGCGGCACGCGGATCCCGAGCGAGGACGGATCGTCCCCGCAGGCCGGGGCGAACCGTCGCTTTGGGTTGGGCACGATCAGGCCGACTGGGCCGGGCAGCAGGCGCGAGACCGCACGCAGCACGGACTCCGGTGCGCCCTCCAACACCGCAAGCGCGTCATCGACCGACCAGAACAGCACCGAGGACGGCTTGGCCGGGTCGCGCTGCTTGAGCGCCGCCATCCGCCGGACCGCTTCGCCGTCGTCCGGATCGGTGGCGATCCCGTAGACCGTCTCGGCGGGAAAGATCACGAGCCCGCCGCGGGACGTGACCGCGGTGAGCGCCGCGACCTGGTCGGCATCGAGGGGCAGGCGATCGACCGACTCAGGCACGGCTGTCGTCCCCACCGGCCTCGTCCCGCCAGCCGACCACCACCCTCCCGATCCCCGCCAGGTCGTCGCGCACCTCGGTCCGGGCAAAGCCGGCGTCGGCCAGCAGCTCGACGACGGCCGGCGGCTGGCCCTGGCCGACCTCGATCGCCAGCACGTCGGCGCCCGCGTCCCACGCCGCCGGGATCAGCCGGCGGACCACGTCGAGGCCGTCCTCGCCGCCGAACAGCGCCAGGTGCGGGTCGTGGCGACGGACCTCGGGCGGCAGCTCGTCATGCTCGCCGAGCGGTATGTAGGGCGGGTTGGAGAGCACCGCCAGGAACGACGCGCTCCGAACCTCGACGGTCTCCGCCAGGCCCGCCAGCAGGTCGCCCCCGTGGAAGTGCACCGGCAGACCCAGCCGTTCGGCGTTCTCGCGCGCGAGCGCCAGCGCGTCGGACTAGACGTCGGTCGCATGGACGGTCAGGTCCGGGCGCTCGTCCGCGACTGCCAGAGCGATCGCGCCGCTGCCGGTGCCGACGTCGATCACCGTCGCTCCCGCCGGCAGCTCGAGCGCCAGCTCGACCAGCAGCTCGGTCTCGGGTCGCGGGATCAACGCCCGGCCGTCGACCGACAGGTCCAGGTACCGGAACCCGCGCACGCCGAGCAGGTGGGCGATCGACTCGCGATCCTCGGTGCGGCGCCGGACGACGTCGGCCAGCGCGTGCTCCTGCGCCGCGGTCAGCGGACGATCCGGCGAGAGGAAGAGCCGGGTGCGGTCGCTGCCGAGCACGTGGGCGACCAGCAGCTCGGCGTCGAGCCGGGCCGTCTCGACTCCCTGGTCCGCGAGCAGGGCGGTCAGCCGGCGGACCGCGGCGCCGACCCGCTCCGCGGTCATGCGTCGGAGGACGCCTGCGCTTCGAGCAGACGGCGCTTCTCGTCGGCCTGCAGCCCGCCGGTGAACTCCTCCAGGTCGCCCTCGAGGATCGTCTCCAGGGCGTACTTCGTGAGCTTGATCCGGTGGTCGGTGACCCGGCCCTCGCCGAAGTTGTAGGTGCGGATCTTCTCGGCGCGGTCGCCGGTGCCGACCTGGGCGCTGCGGGCGGCGGACTGCTCGGCCCGCTGCTCGGCGATCGCGTGCTCGTAGAGCCGGGCGCGCAGCACGCGCAGTGCCTTCTCGCGGTTCTGCAGCTGGGACTTCTCGTCCTGCATCGAGACGACCACGCCCGACGGCTTGTGGGTGATCCGCACCGCCGAGTCGGTGGTGTTGACCGACTGGCCGCCGGGACCGGACGAGCGGTAGACGTCGATCTGCAGGTCGCTCTGCTCGATGTGGATGTCGACGTCCTCGGCCTCGGGCAGCACCGCGACGGTGCAGGTCGACGTGTGGATCCGGCCCTGGGTCTCGGTCGACGGCACGCGCTGCACGCGGTGGGTGCCGGCTTCCCACTTGAAGACCGAGAACGCGCCGTCGCCCTTGACCGCAAAGGTGTACTTGCCGTCGGAGACCTGCATCGGCTCGGTCTTGAACCCGCGACGCTCGGCGTACTTCGTGAGCATCCGGTAGACGTCGCCGGCGAACAGGTCGGCTTCCTCGCCACCCGCCCCTCCCTGGATCTCGACGATCACGTCCTTGTCGTCGTTCGGGTCGGGATCGACCATCGAGACCCGGATCTCCTCCTCGAGCTCGGTGATCCGCGCGCGGGCGGTGTCGAGCATCTCGCGGATCTCGGGGTCCTCGCCCTCGGCCAGCATCTCCTTGGCGCCGTCGGCATCGTCGACCGCGTGACGCCACTCGGCCGCGAGCTTGGCGGCCGCCTGCATCCGGCGGTACTCACGCCCGACGTCGGCGTAGCGCTGGCGGTCGTTGATCACGACCGGATCCACGATCTGGCTCTCCAACTCGGCGAACCGGCCCTCGATCTGCTCCACCAACGCTTCGATCACAACGACCGAGCGTACTGACCGCGGCCTCCCCGACGCGCGCCCGGTTGGCGGGCGCTACGCGGAGACTTCGCTGCCGACCCGGTCGCGAGGCCGGGCGCGGCGCGGATCCTCGCGGGCCAGCACCGCCTGGAGTCCGGCGATCGCGACCGCGAGCTGGTCGTGGTCCGGGGCCCGCGTGGTCAGGCGCTGGAGCTGGAGCCCCGGCCAGGTCAGCGCCCGCACCGCGCGGAATCGCTGGTGCCGTCCGGCGAACCGCAACAGCTCGAAGGCGATCCCGGCGATCAGCGGGATCCCGACGATCCGGCTGGCGATCAGCTCGGGCCACGGCGGGCTCCCGAGCGGGGCGAAGACGAAGATCGAGACGACCATCACCAGCAGCAGGAAGCTCGTCCCGCAGCGCGGGTGCAGGCGGCTGCGGGTCGCGGCGTTTTCGGGCGTCAGCGGCAGACCCGCCTCGTAGCAGGCGATCGTCTGGTGCTCGGCGCCGTGGTACTCGAAGACCCGCCGCAGGTCGGCCATCCGCGTGACCAGCAGCAGGTAGCCGAGGAAGATCGCGGTGCGGACGATCCCCTCGACGAGCCAGAACAGCCAGTCCGCGCCGAGCGGCCCCCGCAGCAGGCCGGTCAGGCCGACGGGCGCGAGGAAGAACAGCCCGACGACGAGCACCAGCGCGCCGAGGCCGGCGACGATCCAGGTGCCGGGACCGAGCTCGACCGGGTCCTCGTACTGCGACGCCGCGGACGTCCGCAGGGCCCGGAAGCCCAGCCGCAGCGAGGCGCCGATCGCGACCACGCCCCGCACGATCGGCAGCCGCAGCACCGGTGAGCGCGACAGCGCGGAGCGGTAGCGGTGCGTCTCGACGACGATCTCGCCTTCCGCGGGCACGCCGGCCGGCAACACGCCGTCGACGAACTGCTCTGGATGCGGATGGCGGACCGCGGTGGCCCAGGTCCGGGCACCGCGGATCATCACCCCCTCGATCAGCGCTTGGCCGCCGAGCGGGGAGGGCTCAGGAGTCCTCAGGACTCGGACGAGGCCTTCGCGTCCGCCTCGGCGCGCTTGGCGGCGCGGCGGCGGAACCGCTCGACGCGACCAGCGGTGTCCATGATCTTCTGCTTGCCCGTGTAGAACGGGTGCGAGGCCGAAGACACTTCCACGTCGATCACCGGGTAGGTGACCCCGTCGAGCTCGATCGTCTTGTCGGTCTTGATCGTCGAACGGGTGATGAACGTCTCGCCCGCCGAGATGTCACGGAACACGACCGGCGCGTACTCGGGGTGGATCTCAGTCTTCATTATCGGAACAAGGTATCAACCGACCACGCGGTGCCGTCGCGCCGTCAGCGCCGTCCCCGGCAGCGAATCGCACCGGGCGGTCAGCTCATTGTCGTCGAGCGTGCGCTCCTCGACCGTCGACCCCGCCTCGATCCGGATGGTGATGTCGGACCCGGCCTTGCAGCGCGCCCCCGGGACGAGCGCCGTCACCCCGCGGGTCAGCGTCTCGAAGGTCGCGCTGCCCAGGACGGTGTCCCCCTGCAGCACCGACAGCGTGGCGGTCCGATCGGTCAGCGTCGCGACCCGGGAGACGCGCAGGCGCGCTCGGTAGACGACCTGTCCCCCGCTCGTTCCGGGGATCCATCCGAGCGACCGCGCGACGCCGAGGTTCGGACGCAGGTCCTTGACGGTGCAGGACGAGCTGCGCCGCGTCACCGTCTGCCGGCCGGACGCCGTGGTCCAGCGGAAGCCGACCTTCAGCCGGTAGCTGCTGCCCATCCGCAGCCCGCGGACGTTGATCTTGCGGACCATCGACCCGGCGCCGTCGGCGGCCGGCTGGAAGCTGCCCAGCCCGGCCGGCGAAGCCGAGCCGGAGAGCGTCGTCCACGAGCCGCCCCGGGACTTCTCCTGCAGCGTGGCGGTGAATCCGAAGCCGCCGCTGCCCTCACGGCGCGCCATCCGCACCGTGAAGCTCGCCGCTCGCCCCTGAGGGTCGTCGAGCGACGTCGTGCAGACGCCCCGTGAGACCGAGGCGGACGAGGTCGAGGCCTCCCGCGAGTCGCTTCCGGAGGTCGCCGCGACGGCGGCCGGCGCCCCGGCGACCAGCGTCCCGGCGGCGACAGCGCAGGCGACGAGCGCGAGACGGAGGGAGAAAGGGACCACGGGCACGGAGCTCAACACGACGAGGGACGGAACCAGGGAGTGGTTCACACCCACTCCACTGTGCCATAGAACCGGCGAGGGGCGCGCAAGTTGCGCGCCCCTCGCCGACCCTCCGGGCCGCGGGCCGGTCCTCCCGACCGTCCCGCGACGCGCTCTCCCTGCTGACGCCGGCGGCCCCTCGCGGAGCCGTCGGCGGTGGCCACCCGTCAGGTGACCTGGTAGGCCGGACCGTCGCCGCCCTCGGGCGGGGTCAGTCGGCCACCACGCGCGGTGATCGCGCCACACTGGACGCAGTTGGTGTAGTTCACCGTCACGTCGACGAAGCCTTCCGTCGGCTGATCGTCCTCGATCTCGTAGACGCCGGCCGGGCACATCCACTTCCAGGTCTCCGCGACGTCCCGCGGGACGCGCTTCTCGACGCGGATGTGGCTCGGCGCGTCGTCGCGCGTCGCGTTGCCCGTGATGAAGACCGACGACAGCTTGTCGAAGAAGTACTTGCCGTCCGGCTGCGGGTAGCGATCGCTGAGCGGCTTGTCCGGCACCGCGACCTCGACCTCGGCGTCCCGGTGCAGGGTCGGCTTGCCGGGCGGCAGCTTGCCCTTGGTGACGAAGTCGAGCCCGGACAGCGCCGCGCCGACCGGCATCGAGTGCGAGTCGAGCAGCGGACGGTTGTTCTGGACCTCGCGCAGCGTCGTGCCGACGAGACCGGCCTCGATCGCGTCCTCGTACGACGTGAAGTCGTTCGAGCCGGCCTTGAGCTGCTCGTAGATCTTCTCGGCCGCCAGGCGACCGGCCTCGATCGCCATGTGCACGCCCTTGAGCCGCGCCATGTCGACCATCGAGCCACCCTCGCCGACGATCACCGCGCCCGGAACCGAGAGCTTCGGCATCGACGCGTAGCCGCCGGCCTGGATCGCCTTGGCGCCCCAGGCGACGCGCTCGCCGCCCTCCAGCGCGTCCCGGACGTACGGGTGCGCCTTGAACGCCTGCAGCATGTCGTGGACCGACGCGGTCGCGTCGGGGGTGTGCAGCGGGATCACGTAGCCGATCGAGACCTGGTCCTCACCCATCGGGTAGATCCAGCCGCCGCCGGCCTCGGCGTGCTTCTTCTGCGGACGGGCGGGCCAGCCGAAGGTGTGGACGACCTTCTTCCACGGCTTCGTGACCTTCCAGACCTCCTTGGCGCCGATCTCCCAGATCGCCGGCTGCTTGCCGGCGGCCAGGTCGAAGCGCTTGACGGCGGCGCCGGTCAGGTGCCCCCAGTTGCCCTCGGCCAGGACGGTCGCCTTGGCGGTCATGTCCATGCCGGGCTCGAAGTTGCGGAGCTCCTCGCCCTCCTTGCCCCGGCCCTTGTCGCCGGTGCGGACGCCGACGACGGCGTCGCCGTCGACCAGCAGCTTGGCGGCCGCGGTCTCGGTGAGGATGTAGGCGCCCTGCTCCTCGGCCTGGTCCGCCATCCAGCGGCAGAGCTGGGCGATCGAGATCACCCAGTTGCCCTTGTTGACGAACGGCGGCGGGGTCACCGGGAACGAGATCGCCTTCTTCTCGTTGCGGAAGAAGACCGCGGCGTCGTCCTCGGCCTCGGTGTACGCGAACGGCAGCTCGGCCAGGTTCGCGTCCGGGAACAGCGTCTTGAACGGGCCGGGCTTCATCACCGCGCCGGACATGGCGTGCGCGCCGCAGACCTTGCCCTTCTCGATGACGGCGACCGGGACCTCGCCCAGGGACTCGAGCAGCTCCGGGTCGTCGCCCAGGAGCTGCAGCAGCCGGTTGGCCGCCGCGAGACCGGCCGGGCCGCCACCCACGATGGCGACCCCGACCTCGATGCGCTCGTCCTCCGGGTCCGTCGGCGTGCCGACGAACTCCTCGACGACGTCGACCGGGGGCGGGAACTGCGACGGAGCGACGCCGCCGTTGTGGGAAGCAGCCATGCCGGGTCTCCTCAGCCCTTCTTGGCCTTGATCGCCGCGGACAGCGCCGGGACGATCGCGTGCAGGTCGCCGACGACGCCGAGATCCGCGAACTCGAAGATCGGCGCGTTGCCGTCCTTGTTGATCGCGACGATGTTCTCGGCGCTCTGCATGCCGACCTTGTGCTGGATCGCGCCGGAGACGCCGAGGCCGATGTAGACCTTCGGCGCGACGGTCTTGCCCGTCTGGCCGATCTGGCCGGCGTACGGGAACCAGCCCGCGTCGACCGCGGCGCGCGTGGCGGCGACGGCGGCGCTGCCGCCGAAGGCCGCGGCGAGGTCGTCGGCGACGGAGAAGTTCTCCGGCGAGCCGAGACCGCGACCGCCGGTGATCAGCACCTGGGCGTCCTCGATGTTGACGTCGGCGCCGCGCTGCTCGCCACGCGTCACGACCGTGACCTTGCCCGAGGCGTCCGAAAGCTCGACCGCGACGTCCTCGACCGCGACCGCCGAGCCGGACTGGGCCAGCTCGAAGGCGTTGAGACGGCCGACGACCACGCCGAAGCCCTTGAACTTGATCTCGGAGATCTCGCTGTCGCCAAGCACCGGGCGCTCGGCCACGATGGCGCCGCCATCGACCCGGAGGCCGGTGATCTCGACCGCGATGCCGCCGCCGAGGCGGGCGGCCAGACCGGCGCCGGCCTCGAAGCCGAGCAGGCCGCCGCCGAAGATCGCGTAGCCGTAGTCGCCGTCCTGGGCGATCTTGGCCAGCGCGTCGACGACCGGCTGCGCGACGCCCGCCGGAGCGGCGACGCGGAGCGCCTTGGCCGCGCCGTACGTGCCGACCGAGCCCGCGACGTCGTCGCTGATGTCCTCGCCGACGAAAACCACATGGACCTCGCCACCGAGCTCGCCGGCGAGCTTCGAGGCCTCGGAGATCGCCCCGAGCGAGTTCTTGTTGACCGCGCCGTCGTGGTGCAGCGCGTAGACCAGGATGTTGCTCATGGTCAGACCAGCTTCCTCTCGTCGAGCCACGCGACGATCTTCTCGACCGTCTGGGCGGTGTCCTCGTCCTCGATCAGGGTGCCCGCGGCCTTGGCCGGCGGCTGCTTCGAGCTCTGCCAGACGGCCTGCGAGCCGTCCGCGCCGACCTTCGACGCGTCGATGCCGGCGTCACCGACCGACAGCGTCTCCAGCGGCTTCTTCTTCGCGCCCATGATCGCCTTGAGCGACGGGTAGCGCGGCTCGTTGATCGCGTCGCCGACCGAGATCACGGCGGGCAGCTCGACCTTGACCGTGTCGTAGCCGTACTCGGCCTGGCGCTCGCAGGTCAGGGTCTGACCGTCGACATCGAGCTTGATCACCTGGGTCAGGGCGGGCCAGCCGAAGTGCTCGGCGACGACCGCGCCGACGGCGTAGGACTGCCCGTCGTCGGACTGCTGGCCGGCGAGGACCAGATCCGGGTTCTCGCGCTTGACGAGCTCGGCGAGCGCGTAGCCGGTGGCCACGACGTCGGAGCCGGCGAGCGCGTCGTCGGTCAGGTGGATCGAGCGATCCGCACCGAGCGAGACGGCCTTGTGCAGGGCCTTCTGCGCGCTCGAGGGACCGACCGTGATGGCCACGACCTCTTCAACGTCGAGGGCGCCGCTCTCGCGGAGCTGCAGCGCGGCCTCGATGGCGTGGGTGTCGAACGGGTTCAGCGTCTTCTCGCCACTACGGTCCAGACGACCGACGGACGAATCGATGTGCTTCTGAACGGCCGCGTCCGGGACCTCTTTCACCAGGACGACGATCTTTGTCACTTGCGAGCCTCTTTCGGGGGCAGACGAACGGACGGGAGTCTAGCGCGGTTGACTGACCGATCAATCGGACGTCACCGTCGCGGGGTCGAACTTCCGACCAACGGTAGCTTTCCGCGAGCTACGCAGGCTACCCGCAGCTCGCATCGCCTGCATCCTAGTCCGCCCCGGAACGAGATGTCGGCCGCCCTCCGACGACCGACAATGAGTCCTGCTCAGTTTCCCGCGCTCGGTGACGAAACGCCGGAACGGCGGAGCAGGGGCCGATTCCGGGCCCCCGCCCACGGACGATCGGTCTAGCGCTCGAAGCGGCGCACGGCGCGCCACGCCGACGGCAGCACCGCCGCGCCGATCGCGGCCTTGACCAGGCCGCCGACGATGAAGACCGTGAAGCCCGTGTGGATCGTCTCGCCGACCGAACCGCCGACGACGGCCTGGAGCACGATCAGGCCCGGCACGAAGATCAGCAGCTGCGCGAGCACGAAGGCCAGGAAGGTCTGCACGACCTTACGGTCCGCGCCGCGCTCGGCCAACCATCCGACGACCGCGGTCGCCACGATGAATCCGAAGATGTAGCCGCCCGAGGCGCCGAACAGCACCGCGGAGCCCGAGCCGCCCCCGGCGTAGACCGGCAGGAAGAGGCCGGCGAGGACGTACAGCAGCATCGCCAGCAGACCGCGGCGCAGGCCGAGCGTCGCGCCGACCAGCCCGACGGCCAGCGTCTGACCGGTCATCGGCACCGGCGTCATCGGGATGACGAGCTGCGCCATCAGCGCGGTGAAGCCGGCGCCGCCGACCACGAGGGCGGCGTCGCGGACGCGCGCGCCCGGGAGGACGTCGGCAAGAACGAGACGAGGGGCCTGGACCCCTGGGGCAGCAACGGTGCTCATAAGCAGCAACTCCTTGACGTGTTGGCGGGGACTATTGCGTACTCGCCGGGCGGATGAGCGTCCGGACGCGCTGTTTCCCGCTGGCCGGGGGGCGACGGACGGGTCGGCGCCCACCCTTCGGGGGCTGGCCCCATCGCGGGGCCCGACGACCGACGCGACGCGAGCAGCGGTTCAGCCGCTGAAGTCGCCCTCGGCGCGCCGCACGGCCTCCAGCAGCAGGCTGAGCTGCTCCTGCTCGTCGGCGCTCAGCGCGTCGAAGGCGAAGCCCGAGGCGTTCATGTCGCGGGTCGCCGCCTCCGCCACCTCACGGCCTCGCTCGGTGATCTCGGCGAGGGTCGCGCGGCGGTCCGACTCGTGCGGCACGCGACGCGCCAGGCCGTCGGCCTCGAGTCGATCGACGATGTTGGTGACGCTGGTCCGGTGGACCTGCAGGCGCTCACCGATCTTGCCGAGCGGCAGCGCGCCCGCGTGGGTGAACGAGAGCAGCATCAGCGCCTCGTAGCGGGGGAACGTCAGGCCGTGGGGTCGCAGGATCGCGTTGAACCGCGACATCAGGATCTGCTGGACCCGCATCACGGCGGTCACCGCCGCCATCGGGCGCGCGGGCTCGGGCCCCCAGCGGTCGGTCCAGTGGCGGCGCGCCTCGGCGATCGGATCGGTCCGCAACGGCATCGTCACCCCCGGAAGGCTGACACACCCGTCAGCGACACATCAGGCCGGCGGACGCGGCACGCGTGACCGACCACCGGCCGCGACCCGGCCGAGACCGCCGAGCGCGGCGACGCCGGCCAGCGCGGCGAGCGTCTTGAGGTACGACGTCAGGCGCTCGAGGCGGATCACGTCCCAGCCCTCCTCGACCGCGACCCGGGCGAGCGTGCGGTCGGGGTTGACCGCCACCGGGTGGCCGACCGCGCGGAGCATCGGCAGGTCCGACTCGCTGTCCGAGTAGGCCCACGAGCGGGCCAGGTCCAGCCCGTCGCGGTCGGCCAGCAGCTCGATCGCGGCGACCTTGCCCTCGCGGTAGGTCATCGGGCCGGCGAGCCGCCCGGTGTAGCGCCCGTCGACGATCTCGAGCGGCGCGCCGACGCCGCCGTCGAAGTGCAGCACCGACGCGATCATCTCGGCCGTCTCCTGCGACGAGGCGGTGACGATGTAGATCGGCCGGCCGGCGTCCTGATGCTCCCACGCCAGCGCGAGCATCCGCGGGTAGACGCGCGGCAGCACGCCCGCGAGGACCCGCGGCGAGAGCCGCTCGAAGTCACGGACGAGCTTGCCCGCGATCATCTCGCCGACGCGGTCCCAGACGCGATGGGTCGACTCGTCGGTCGAGCCGTGCAGGCGGAACTTGACGTTCTCCCACAGATCCGACGCGAGCTGCCGCCGCGACAGCAGCCCCTGCGCCGCCGCGGCACGCGCCCAGTAGATCCCGGACGACCCGGCGACGAGGGTCTTGTCGAGGTCGAAGAAGACCGCGGCGCGCCGCTCCCCGCCCTCCGCCGGGGTGTCCGGCAGCTCCGGGGTCGCGGGAACGGAGGTCGGTGCGCTGGCCACGGGAACCAGGCTACCGACCCCCGCCCACCCGCCTCAGACCTTGATCAGGATGGCGTCGCCCTGCCCCGTGCCGGAGCACGCGGTAGCGATGCCGTAGCCGCCGCCACGACGGCGCAGCTCCAGCAGCATCGAGCCGATGATCCGCGCGCCCGACGCGCCGAGCGGGTGACCGAGGGCGATCGCGCCGCCGTTGACGTTGACGCGGTCCTCGTCGATCCCGAGGTCCTTGATCGTGTTCAGCGCGACCGAGGCGAAGGCCTCGTTGATCTCCCAGACGTCGATGTCGGAGGCCTTCAGGCCCGCCTTCTCGAGCGCCTGCGCGGAGGCCTTGCCGGGGGTCGTCAGCAGGTTGGGGAAGTCGCCCGCGGCCTGGCCGAACGCGACGATCTCGCCGAGCGCCGTCTTGCCGTTGGCGGCGGCCCATTCCTCGGACGCGAGGACCAGGGCGCCGGCGCCGTCGTTCACGCCCGGCGAGTTGCCGGCCGTGTGCGTGCCTCCCTTGACCAGGCCCGGCAGCTTGGCGAGCGCCTCCAGCGTCGTGCCGCGACGCGGGCCCTCGTCGGTGTCGACGACCGTGTCGCCCTTCCGGCCCTTGACGGTGACCGGGACGATCTCGTCGCCGAGCCGGCCGGCGTCGATCGCCTCGATCGCCTTCTCCTGCGAGCGCACGGCCCAGCGGTCGAGCTCCTCGCGGGACCAGCCGTGCTCGGTCGCGACCTCGCTGGTCTCGTCGAACATCTGGCGGTGGGTGAACGAGTTGGTCAGGCCGTCGAGGACCATCGAGTCGAGCATCTTGCCGTTGCCCATCCGGTAGCCGAAGCGGGCGTTCGGCAGCAGGTACGGCGCGAGCGACATCGACTCCATGCCGCCGGCGATGGCGACGTCGTACTCGCCGGCGCGGACGTGCAGGTCGACGGTCGCGGCCGAGCGGATGCTCGACGTGCAGACCTTGTTGACCGTCTCCGACGGGACGGTGTTGGGGATCCCGGCCGCGATCTGCGCCTGGCGGGCGGTGATCTGGCCCTGACCGGCCTGGATCACGTGCCCCATCACGACGTGCTGGATCTGGTCGGCGGCGACGCCGGCCCGCTCCAGGGCCCCGGCGATCGCGATGCCGCCGAGATCGACGGGCTTGACGGTGGAGAGCCCCCCACCGAGCTTGCCGACGGGTGTACGGGCCGAACTCAGGATGACGGTCTTGGCCATGGTGTCCCTCTTCTCTTCTCGAAACCGGGGGGAAGGATAGTCGGGCAACGACCGCCCACCCGGCCACGAGACGTTTCTACGGTTGGTAGGAGTGTAGGACCTCGGTCCCCCGGCCCCCAGCCGACCCGGTGAAGGCGCCCCGGAACCGACGCTCGCGGAGCCCGTTCTGCGACGCTCTGTCGGTGCCCGATCCCGCTGCCACACTGACCGTCGTTCCCTTCACCGGTGGGCCCGGCGGCGACGATCCACGCGTCGACGCGATCGTCGTCGGCGTCACCGCCGGGGGACTTCACGCTCCGCCCCGCGACGCGCCGACCGCGACGCTCGCGCGGATGATCGACGCCGGCGAGGCGCGGGCCAAGCTCGGTCACGTCGCCCACACGCACGACGCGGACGGGACGCGCTGGGTGCTCGTCGGGCTGGGTCCCGACGGCCCGCGGCACGACGAGGACCGCCGCAACGCCGCCGGGGCCGCGGTCGCTCAGCTCCGCGCGGTCGCCGCGACATCGGCCCGGTTCGTGCTCGACGCCCCGGACGCCGCGGCGCCGGTGACGGAGGCGGTGCTGCTCGCAGCGCACCAGCCGCAGAAGGTCGGCGCGGCAACCGCCGAGGCGAACGAGGACCCGGTGCTGACCGCCGTCGAGCTGACCGCCCCGCACGGCGAGGCGCTCGGCCCCGCTCAGGCCGACGCGGTGGCCGCGGCCGCCGTCGTCGCCCGGGCGCAGAACGAGGCGCGCCGGCTGCAGCAGCTCCCCGCCAACCTGCTGACGCCCCTGGCGCTGGCCGCCGAGGCGCAGGCGCTCGGCGCGCAGATCGACGCGCTCGACGTGACGGTCGAGGAGGGGATCGATCGGCTCGAAGCCCGCGGGATGGGCCTGTTCGCGGCCGTCGCGAAGGGCAGCGACGAGCCCCCGGCGCTGATCGTCGCCCGCTACGAGCCGGCGGACGCGCGCGGGCCGGTGATCGGCCTGGTCGGCAAGGCGGTCACCCACGACACCGGCGGCTACTCGCTGAAGCAGCCGCTGGGCATGGTCAAGATGAAGCTCGACATGTCGGGCGGCGCGGCCGTGCTCCAGGCCGTCGCCGCGATCGCCCGGCTCGGGCTGCCGGTGCGGGTGGTCGCGGTGGTCGTGGCGACCGAGAACATGGTCAACGGCGCCGCGATGAAGCCGGGTGACGTCTTCGTCGCCGCCAACGGCACGTCGGTCGAGGTCACCAACACCGACGCCGAGGGTCGGCTGGTGCTGGCCGACGGGATGCACCGCGCCCTGGAGCTCGGCGCGGAGCGGCTGATCGACGTCGCGACCCTGACCGGCGGCGTGGTGACCGCGCTCGGCACGTCGCACGCCGGGCTGATGGGCCGTGACGAGTCGTGGCTGCAGCTCGTCCGCCACGCGGGCGAGCAGAGCGGCGAGCGGGTCTGGCCACTCCCGCTCGAGGACGACCACCGCGATCTGATGAAGAGCACGGCAGCCGACGTCGTCAACAGCGGCGGGCGCACCGCCCATCCGCTGCAGGGCGCCGCGTTCCTGGAGCGGTTCACCGGCGACGTCCCGTGGGCGCACGTCGACATGGCCGGGATGTTCGCCGACCTGCCGCGCAAGTACCTGGCGAAGGGGCCGAGCGGCTGGGGCGTGCGGCTGCTCGTCGACGTGGTCCGCCGGGTCGCGGACTGAGCGCCCGCCGGTAGCGGCAGGATACCCGGGGCCTCGTGCCTGCGGCCCGTCGACCGCGACCTCGAATACCCTGACCGCGTGCCGGCCCGTCGTCCTGCTCTCCTGCGCGCGCTCGCGACGTGGGTGGCGCTCGCCGCGCTCTACGCCGCGGGCCTGTTGCTGCCCGCCGCCCCGGGGCACCAGCTCACGTCGAACGAGGCCCACCGGCTGATGGTCGCGCACTCGATCGTCACCGACGGCGACGTCGACCTGTTCGACGACTACCTGGCCCGGGCGTGGACCTCGTGGGGCGGCGTCGTCGGTGTGACCGAGACGGCTCCACTCGCCCCCAACGTCACCGTGCGGCAGACCTCACGGGCCCCCGACGGCGAGCCCGTGGCTCCCGGCGGGTTCCTCGAGCCGAGCGGCATCGGCCTCGGCGCGGCGCTCGCCCCGGCGTACTGGGTCGGGTACCACACCGGGATCGGCGGCCGGCTCGCGGTCCAGCTCTGGGGGGCGCTGCTGCTGGCGGCGGCGTTCGTGGTCGCGATCGGGCTGGCGCGGCGGGTGGTGCCCGACCCGTGGGCGACCCGCGGCGTCCTGCTGGTGGCGGTCTCGCCCCCGGCGGTGCTCGGCGCCACGCAGGTCGGTCCGACGGCGACCGCGGCGCTGCTGCTGACCGGAGCGGTCACCGCCGCGCTCTCGGTCCGCGACGAGCCCCGCTGGCGGTTCGCGGTGCTGAGCGCGTTCTGCGCCGCGCTGCTGCCGTGGCTCTGGCTGCCGCTCGCGCCGGTCGCGCTGCTCGTGGCCGGCGCGCTGATCCGCTGGATGCGCCGCCGACGGCGGGGCTTCACCGGGTTCGTCGCGCTCGAGATCCTGCTGCTCTCGGCGTTCATCTACATCACCGTCCACGACCGGATGTTCGGTGGTCCGACGCCGTGGTTCCCCGAGGTCGGCTGGTCACTGCCGACGTTCTTCGACGACCTCAGCCATGCGCTCGCGCGGGTCTTCGGAGCCCCGCTCGGGCTGCTGATCGACCGCGACTACGGGTTGTTGCGCTGGGCCCCGGTGCTGGGGCTGGTCGGCGTCGCGGGGTGGCGGCTGGTCCGCTGGCGGCGGACGCGGCTCTACCGGACGTTCGCCGAGGAGATCCACGTCGAGGTGATCGCGGCGTTCCTGCTGCTCGTCTTCGCGTTCAGCACGGTCCCGTACGCGATCCTCTCGCCGTGGCCCGAGCTCAACTGGCTCGGGGGCGCCGGGGCGGCCGTCGCCCTGCCGGTGGTGGCGGCGACCGTCGGCTGGGGCTGGCAGCGGGCGCCGCGGACCGCGCTCGTGCTGAGCGGCCTGACCGTGGTCGCGACCGCCTGGCTGCTGATCGCCGGGCTGCTGAGCAGCTCGGTCGGCACCGACCCGCCGACCGGCCCCCTGCCGTGGGGCGGCGTCGAACGGGTCCTGCCGGTCCTCCGACCGTAGCCGGCGGATCCCACACGGCCCCTGCGAATCCGTCACAGTCCCGCTCGATGCCGGCCCCACGGACCTACCGCGACGACCACGCCGCCTGGCGCCGGGTCCAGCCGCTGCTGCCGGAGCCGATGCGCACGCTCGGTCACGAGCCGACCGAGACCCGCTGGCGCTGGCGCGACGCGTCGGTCCACCTCGACCGCTACGACGTCGACGACAGCCCGCTGACCGTCGTGGTGCTGCACGGCGCGGGCGGCCACGGCCGCCTGCTCTCCAGCGCCGGCCGGATGCTGGCGGACGCCGGCTGCTCGACCGTGATGCCCGACCTGCCCGGGTACGGGCTGACCGACGCTCCCGCCACGATGCGGCGCTACGAGGCGTGGGTCGCGCTGGTCGGCGACCTGGTCCGCGCGGAGCACGAGCGGAGCGGGCGCCCCGTCGGGCTGTTCGGGATGAGCCTCGGCGGGATGCTCGCCTGGGACGTCGCCGCGTCGCTGCCGCCCGGCTCCGTCGCCGCGGTCGTCGCGACCAACCTGCTCGACCCGAGCGACCCGGCGGTCCGCGCCGGAGTCGCCCGGTTCGCGGCGCTCGGGCCGCGGATCCCCGCGCTGCTCGGCGCCACCCCGCGCGCGCTGGACGACCTGCGGCTGCCGCTGGCCGCGGTCGCCGACGCGCGGGGGATAGCCAACGACCCGCAGGTCGCCCGGGCGCTGCTCGCCGACCGCCGCGGAACCGGCAACCGGATCGCGATCGGGTTCCTGCGCTCGTGGTTCGCCTACCGCCCGGCGATCCCGCCCCAGCGGTGGCAGCACGGCCCGGTGCTGCTGGCGCACCCCGGCGACGACCGCTGGACGCCGACCGCCCTCAGCCTGCCGTTCTTCCGCCGGATCGCCGGCCCGACGCGCTTCGTCGAGCTGGAGAACTGCGGGCACCTGCCGATGGAGTCGCCGGGGACGGAGCGACTCCGCGACGAGCTGCGGCGGTTCCTCGGCCCGCTGCTCTGACGCGGGCCGGGTCGACGGCCCGGGGTCCCGGCTCAGTCGACCCAGGTCATCCGCTGCGGCGCGTCGCGCATCCGGACCACGCGGGCCGGCACGCCCGCGGCGATCGCGTTGGCGGGGATGTCCTTCGTCGCCACGCCGTAGGTGCCGAGCACCGCGTTGTCCCCGACCGTCACGCCGCGCAGCACGCAGCCGCCGTAGCCGATCCAGACGTTGTGGCCGACGGTCACCGGACGGGTGTAGATCCCCTGCGTGCGGATCGGTGCATCGACCCAGGCCACCGAGTGGTCGAAGTCGATGAACATCGAGCGGTCGGCGACGATGCACTCGCGGCCGATCGTGATCCGCTCGTAGGTCGAGAGCGTGCACTCCTGGCCGATCACGCTCTTGGCGCCGATCTCGATCGTGCCCTCGTGGCAGCGGACCTTGGTGCCGTCGCCGATCCACGACCAGCGCCCGAGCCGGACGACGGCGTTCGGGCCGATCTCGAAGTGGACCTTGGAGCAGACGAACGCGGGACCGTCGAACTGCACCCGCTCGCCGTACTTCAGCTTGAGCCGCAGCGCCCGGTAGGCGAGCACGGCGTAGCGCGGCTTGAGCATGCCGTGGCGGGCGGCGTGCCGCAGGAGGTGGAGCAGACCACCCTGCGCCGGCGCCGGTGGACGCCGGACGTCCGGCGCGGGGCCCAGTCCGTCGCCGGGAGCGATCGGGGTCGCTTCGGAGGTCGTGTCGATCGCCACGGCGTAACCCTAACGCCGCCGCTCAGGACGGCTTCTTTGCCGTCACCATCAGGTTGTAGAAGATCCCGGCCGGCAGCCGTCCCTCGAGCAGCCGGCGGTCGAGCTGCTGGAACAGCAGGTAGCCGCGGAACGCGTAGTTCTTCCAGCCCCACGGCACGTCGGCGTCGTCGGCAGTCGACTCCAGACCACGGTTGAACCAGCCGAACCAGCCGGCGGCGAGCTCCTCGCCGCGGACATCGACCTTTGCGAAGCCCGCCCGCTCGATCGGGCCCCGCAGCTCGGCGGGGACGAACGCGTGGACGTCGACCTGCGACTCCAGGGCGTGGTTCTCCTCGCCCCCGTCGTCGTGGCCGTGCGCGGCCGGACGGGCCTTGAGCGCCCGGCGCCAGAGCGGAGCGGCGTAGTGGGCGGCGCGCTTGGGGACCACCGCGAGCTGGTCGCCGAGCCGCGACGGCTCGCCAGCGAAGACGATCACGCCGCCGGGCCGCAGCACCCGGTGGAACTCGGTGAACGCGCGCTCCAAGTCCGGGATGTGGTGCAGGATCGCGTGCCCGCAGACCAGGTCGAAGTGGTCGTCCGGGAACGGGAGCTGCTCGGCGTCGGCGATCGCCGTCTCGACGTCCAGTCCGAGGCTCGCGGCGTTGCCGCGCAGGACCTCGATCATCCCGGGCGAGATGTCGGTGGCCGTGGCCCGGCCGATCACGCCCTGCTTGAGCAGGTGCAGCGAGAAGTACCCCGTGCCGGCGCCGATCTCGAGCGAGCGCTCGAACCGCGGTAGCGGCGTGCCGAGCAGCTTCTCGATCTTCTGCAGCACCTGGCCGGCGCCGATGTCGCCCCAGTCGATTCCCCACTTGGCGTCGTACTGCGCGGCCGCGCCGTCGTGGTATCGGGTGTTGACGTCGCGGATCTCCGCGGCTACTTCGGGCGCGGCAGCGGCGCTACCGGAAGTCGGAAATGGCGTCATGAGCCGCCGAAGTCTACGCGCCGCCTATACATTTGCGTCCGATGACGCACTATGTCCAGCAGAACCAGCCGCCGGGCGTCCCCCCGCTCGCGCTGACCGGGGAGCGGACGCTGCCGGACGTGCCCGCCGAGAACTACTGGTTCCGGCGGCACCTGGTGGTCTACGAGTGGATCGCCGAGCGGGTCGGGGCCCGCCGCGTGGTCGACCTGGCGTGCGGCGAGGGCTACGGCACCAACGTGCTGGCCCAGCGTGCCGTCGAGGCGGTCGGGGTCGACGCGAACCCCGAGGCGTACGAGCACGCGCGGCTGCGCTACCAGCGGCCGAACATCCGCTTCGTGCGGACCCTGGTCGAGACCTTCGACGAGCGGACCGACGCCGTCGCGTTCCTCCAGACGATCGAGCACGTCGAGGATCCCGGCGCGATCCTGGAGCGGATCAAGGGCCTGATCGGGCCGACCGGCGAGGCCTACGTCTCGACGCCGAACCTGCTGACGCTCGCGCCCGAGGGCGCCGAGAAGTCCGAGAACCCGTGGCACGTCAAGGAGTACCGCGCGGACGAGTACCGCGAGCTACTCCGGGCCCACTTCTCCCACGTCGAGATCTTCGGCGTCTACCACGCCCGCAAGCTGCGCCTGCACGAGCTGGCGCTGAACCGCCTGGCCTGGGACCGCGTGCACAAGGCGCTGCGGATCACCAAGCCGTTCTACGACCGCTTCACCCCGGCGATCGCGGCGTCGGACTTCGTCCTCCGCTCGGAGCGCGACGGCGCGAACCTCGACCGCGCGCTCGACTTCGTCGCGGTGCTGCGGCCGTGAGCGCGCGCCCGTGAGGACCGGCCCCGCCCGCTCCGCCCGCGCCGGCCGGCTGGCGATCGTCCTGCACTCGCACCTGCCCTACGTCGAGGGATTCGGCACCTGGCCGTTCGGCGAGGAGTGGTTGTGGGAGGCGTTCGCGACGAGCTATGCGCCGCTCGTCGCGCTGCTCGACCGTCATCCGACGGCCGCGGCGGTCACGCTGTCGGCCACCCCGGTCCTGATCGACCAGCTCCAGGCGCGCGGCGCGACCGAGCGGGCGTGCGGGTTCCTCGAGGCGGTCCGCGAGGACGTCTACGCGCGCGAGATCGCGGGGTTCACCGAGCACGGGTTCCCGGACGAGGCGGATGCCCTGCGGGACCAGCTTCGGTGGTACCGCGACGCGCGGAACGCGCTCGGCGCCACGGACCACCTCGCCGATGGTCTCCTGCGCCACGCCCGCTGGACCTCGTCGGCGACCCATGCGGTGCTGCCGCTGCTGGCCAGCCCGGCCGGGCTTCGGGCGCAGATCGTCGGGGGGGTCGGCAGCCACCGCCGCCGGACCGGACGCTGGGACGGCGGCTTCTGGTCGCCCGAGTGCGCCTACTCCCCCGCGCTCGACGGGCCGCTGCGCGACGACGAGGATCCGCTCGAAGCCGACGACGCGGGCG
>JADMKN010000106.1:21089-27383 GCA_015478825.1 Patulibacter sp.
CCGCTGCGCGACGCCGGGGTGGCGACCACCTGCGTCGACCTGACGGACCGGCTGGGGTCCGGCGATCCGCGCCAGCTCCAGCCCTACCGGAGCGACGCCGGGACCACCTTGCTGCCGATCGACCGCGCGTTGATCGACCTGGTCTGGGCCGACGGCGCGTTCCCGGCCGGCCCGGCGTACCGGGACACCCACCGCCGCAGCACCTTCGACCTGATGCCGTGGAGCAACGACGGCCGTATCTGGTCGGTCGAGCGGGCCCGGGCGGCCGCTCGGGACGACGCCGCGCGCTTCGTCGCCGCCGCCCGCGAGCGGCTGGCCGACGGCGGGGTCGCGACCGTCGCGCTGGACACGGAGTTCCTCGGCCACTGGTGGCTGGAGGGCGTCTGGTGGCTGGAGGCGGTGCTCGACGAAGCCGCCGCGCAGGGCGTGGAGCTGGTGCACGCCGACGACGTGGCGTCGTACGTCGCGCCGCAGCCGCTGCCGCGCGAGGCACGCGCGACGACGACCTGGGGCGCCCCGCGCGACCTCAGCACCTGGAGCGGGGCGCCCGTCGCCGCGCTGGCCTGGCGGGCCCGGCAGCTCGAGCTGGACGTGGTCGCTCTCGGCGGGCGGGCGACCCCGCGCGCGTGGCGCGAGCTGCTGGCCGTCCAGTCCAGCGACTGGGCGTTCCTGCGCACACGTGGCACCGCGGGCACGTATCCAGAGGTCCGCGCGTCCGCTCACGCCGAGTCGCTGCTCGCCGAGCTGCACGCGCTAGGGTCTGCTTCCGCCGGGCTCCGCAACCTCGCTCCGTACCTCGACGGCGTTCCCCTGCAGGTCTAACCGCATGCGCGTCCTCATCCTCAGCTGGGAGTACCCGCCGATCGTCGAGGGCGGGCTCGCGCGCCACGTCCACAAGATCGCCACGCAGCTCGCGCTGGCCGGACACGACGTCCACGTGCTGACGCGCGGCGAGCACCACGGCGGCTCGGGGCGGCTCGGCGCCGGCGACCGGGCGGGCGTTCCCGTGATCCACCGGGTGCCCGAGCCCGAGCGTCCCGCGCAGCTCGACGCGTTCATCGAGTGGATCGCGCGGATGAACGAGGACATGGTCGGCCGCGGCCTGGCGCTGGTCGCCGAGCACGGGTTCGACGTGATCCACGGCCACGACTGGCTCGTCGCCTCGGCCGCCGACCGCCTGGCGCGCCACGCGGCGGTGCCGATGGTCGCGACGATCCACGCCACCGAGTTCGGTCGCCATCAGGGCTGGGTCGACAAGCACCCGCAGAGCCACATCCACGGGATCGAGACCTGGATGGCCCGCCGGTCGGACCGCGTGATCACCTGCTCGGACTACATGCGCGGGCACGTGGCCGAGGTCTTCGGACGCGACGAGCAGCGGATCACCGTGATCCCGAACGGGATCGACCCGGACGACCTGCGACCCGCTGGCGACCTGGCGGCCCTGCGCGCGCAGTACGCCGCGCCGCACGAGCGGCTGGTGGTCCTCGTCGGCCGGCTCGTCTACGAGAAGGGCTTCCAACACGCGCTCGAGGCGCTCGCCGGTCCCGACGGCGTGATCGACCGGGTCGGCGACGTGCGGTTCGTGGTCGCGGGGTCCGGGACCCACGAGCAGGAGCTGCACGCCCAGGCCGCGGCGCTCGGGCTGGACGACCACGGCCGATTCCTCGGCTGGGTCGGCGACGACGTGCTGCACGCGCTCTACCGCGTGGCCGATCTCTCGGTCGTGCCGTCGATCTACGAGCCGTTCGGCCTGGTCGCGCTGGAGGCGATGGCGTCCGGTTGCCCGTGCATCGTCGCCGACTCCGGCGGCCTGCGCGAGGTCGTGCCCGACAGCTTCGTCGGCATGCGGTTCCCCTCGCGGGACGCGCAGGCGCTCGCCGGATCGATGGTCCGGCTGCTGACCGACGAGGATCTGCGCCAGGACGTGATCGCCCGCTCGACCGAGCACATCCGCCGGTTCGACTGGGCCGAGATCGCCCGCGAGACGGCGGCGGTCTACGACGAGGTGGTCGCCGCGGTGGAGACGACGCGGCCGGAGCCGGCGTCGCGCTGATTCCTGACTACCGGTCGAGTCGTTCGAGCCAGTCTCGTGCGGTGAAGATCGGCAGCCGGTCGGCGAGGTCCAGGAGATGCCGGTCGCCCGAGACGATCGCGGCTCGGGTGTGCTGCGCCAGTCCGATCAGGTAGTCGTCGTCCGCGTCGGCGGTGCGAACCGTGGCGGACCCGTCGGGGGCGACCTCGGCGTTCGCCTCGAGGTACGCGAGAAACGCCGCGGCCTGCTCGCGGGCGATCCGCTTGCGCAGCTTCGGGTACGCCAATACGCGTTCCAGCTCGGACAGCAGGGACGGCGAGACCACGGCTTCGAAGCGTCCGTCACGCCACGCGCGCAGGACCGACGCCGGCGCGCCCGCCGGGGACAGCAGCCCCGACACGTAGATGTTCGGGTCGAGGACCGCGCGCAACGGGAATCAGTGCTCGCGTCGGACCGCAGCCTGCGCTTCCAGCGCCAGGTCCATCGCTTCGTCCTCGCCCATCTCCTGATGGGCCCAAATCTCGTCCAAGACGTTCAACCCCAGATCGCGACGCAGCGACTCCTCGATCAGATCGCTGTCGCCTCGCCCGGACCGCGCGGCCCGGATCTTTACGGCGCGCAGCACGTCCTCGTCGATCGTCAGCGTGGTGCGGACCTTTTTCGACATAGCTGCATCATCGCATCATGGTGCCCCGATGTACAGCGAACGATCCTCAGCTCTCCCCCGCCTCGCGGTACCTCGCCGCGGCGACCTCGCGCTGCTCGGCGTGGTCGACGATCCGGTCCGGGTAGTCCTTGCCGATCACGCAGGCCGCGGCCTGCTGCTGCTCGTCGCTCATCCGCCACGGCTCGGCCAGCAGCTTGTCCGGGACACGCTCCAGCTCCGGCACCCAGCGGCGCACGTACTCCCCGTCGGGATCGAACCGCTGCTGCTGACGCGTCGGGTTGAACAGGCGCTGGAAGTACGGCTTGGGGTCGACGCCGACCGACGCGATCCACTGCCAGTTGCCGTCGTTCTGGACCGGCTCGCCGTCGAGCAGCCAGCGAAGGAAGTGCCGCTCGCCGTGCCGCCAGTCGACGTGCAGGTCCTTGGTCAGGAACGACCCGACGACCATCCGCGCCCGGTTGTGGATCCAGCCGGTCGTCGCGAGCTGGCGCATCCCGGCGTCGACCAGCGGGAACCCCGTCTGCCCCGTCTGCCAGGCATCGAGGCCCTCCGGGTCGTCCTCCCACGCGAGGTCGCGGTAGCGGGCCTGGTGCTCGCGGTGGCGGTCCTCGGGATGGTGACGGTAGACGTGGGCGAAGAAGTCGCGCCACGCGAGCTGCCGGACGAAGGCCAGCGGTCCCTCGCCCGAGAGCCTCCGTGCCCGGGCCTCGAGCCAGCGCGACGAGATCGTGCCCCAGCGCAGGTGCGGGGAGAGCTCGCTGGTGCCACCCGCCAACCGGTCGTGGCGGTCGGCGTAGTGGGCGATCGGGCTGTCGAGCCAGCGACGGGCCGCAGCCAGGCCCTCCGTCTCGCCGCCCGCGGCGATCGGATCCGATACGTCGGGCCGGTCCTTCGTCTGGCCGAGATCCTTGGCCGTCGGCAGCGCCTCACCGCCGACGTCCGCGGTCGGGTCGATCCGCTGCGGCGCGTCATGGATCGGCCCCCGGCCCGCGTCCTCCCAGCGCCGCCGGAACGGGCCGAAGACCGTGTAGGGCGTGCCGTTCTGCGTCTCCACCGCGGTCGGGTCGACCACGTACTGACCGGGATCGGCCACCGCGTCGATTCCCGCGCCCTCCAGCGCCGCCCGCACGCGCTCGTCGCGACGGCGGCCGAACGGCGCCGCGTCGGCCGTCCAGCGGACCACCGCGGCGTCGACCTCGCGGGCCAGGGCCGGCAGGACGTCGACCGGGTCGCCGTGACGCACGATCAACCGCGCGCCCCGCTCGCGCAGCGCGTCGTCGAGGTCGGCCAGCGACGCGGCCAGGAACGCCGCACGCGGGCCGGACGCCGCCGGACCGTCGGTCAGGGCCGGATCGACGGCGAAGACGGGGACCACCGGCGCGCCGCTCGCGACCGCCTCGTGCAGGGCCGGGTGGTCGCGCACGCGCAGGTCGCGGCGGTACCAGACGATCTGCGCACGGGCCATCGTCGCAGCGTACGACGCCGATCGCCGAAGCCCCTGGGGGCCGGGATCCGAGTACGTATCCTCGGAGAGGCGATGAGCGAACGCGACCCTGACCTGCCGCTGTTCCCGCTCGGGATCGTCGCGCTGCCCGGCGAAGCGCTCCCGTTGCACCTCTTCGAGGAGCGCTACAAGGACCTGGGCGCGCGCTGCATCGCCGAGGACCGCGAGTTCGGCATCGTGCTGGTCGACTCCGACGGGCCGCGCACGGTCGGCTGCGCCGTCCGCGTGACCGAGGTGCTGCAGGAGTTCGACGACGGCCGGCTCGACATCCTGACCCGCGGGACCCGGCCGTTCCGGGTGATCGAGGAGCACCACCGGCACTCGTACGCGTCGGCAGCGGTCGAGTTCCTCGACGACGAGTCCGAGGCGCTCGACCACGACGCCGCCGCCGCGGTCCGCCAGGCCTACGCGTCGCTGGCCAACCAGGCGACCGACCACGAGGTCGCCCCCGCCGAGCTGATGGCGGCGAGCGCCTACGACCTGGCTGCGTCCGTCGAGTTCGCGCCCGAGGCCAAGCAACAGCTCCTCGAGTCGCGCTCCGAGAACGCCCGCCTGCACCAGCTCCTGTCGCTGCTACGGGCGGCGCTCAAGCGCCTCGAGTTCGCCGACCTCGCCCAGGTCCGCGGCGCGAGCAACGGCGTCGTGCGCTTCGGCTGAGCCGGCCGGCCGCTCGGCCCCGCGCGACCGCGCCGCGCCGGGCCCCTCGTTCACCGGCGCGGGAGCAGCACCTCGCCGGTGCCCTTCGCCAGCACCTCGTCGCGCTGGTTGGTCAGGGTGTACGCGAGGCGCACCTCGCCCATCGCCGGGTCGAGCGCGTCGGCGGTCTCCGTGACCGTCGCCCGGAAGTAGGTCGCGTCTCCGGTGAAGGCCGGACCCCGGTACTGCGAGTTGACGTGGGCGACGAAGCCCCACTCGCCGGCCCACGACGACAGGTAGTCCATGATCCAGGCGCCCATGCTGGCGCCGTATCCGTAGGGCCGCGGCATGCCGATCCGGCGCGAGTACTCGGCGAACAGGTGCCCGCGCGACGCGCCGTAGTACGCGCCGTCGGCGTACTCGGGATCCCAGGCGGCCTTCTCGTGCGAGACCGACATCTCCTCGGTCCAGCCGCTGTCGACCGCCGGCACGAGCTCCTCGCGGGTCATGGTGTCCCAGCCGTTCATCGTGAACGCCCGCCACTCGGTGGTGAACGACACGACGCTGTGCCGCCCGATGACCTTGACCGGCAGCTCGTCTCCGGCCTTGACCGACCCGAACAGGCGGGGGTCGTGCCCGAGGTCCGTGATCGACTGGGCGTAGACCCGCCGCTGCTCGTCGAGCCGCTGCAACTCGTCGTCGCTCCACTCCGGCTCGTGCTCGCGCCCACCGAAGGACTCCGCCTGGCGCGCCGACGCGGGCCGGTAGCGGACCGCGGAGGCACGCTGCAGGGCGATCTTCTCGCCGCGGTCGTTCGTGTAGTGGTTGTCACCGCGCTGGATCACGGTCGGACCGGCGAACTTGGTCTCGGTCCGTCGGTAGTCGAACGCCATCTGCTCGACCGTCACGAGGTCCCCAGCGAAGATCCGCGGGCCGAAGAACCACCACTCGTCCCCGCCGAACAGCATGTGGGAGTCGGGGATGTGGCCCTGCAGGGCCGGCCGCGCTCCGTGTCCCGCCTCGCAGTTCGCCGTGAACGACTGCGGCGCGACGATCCGGCCGAACCGGCTCTCGGCGGCGTAGGCCGGGTCGTAGTACAGCCGGTTCGGATGCCGCATCGCCTGCGCCCAGCGCCGGATGTCGTTGACGTGGATCGGGTCGACCGCGCGGTTGCGGGCCAGGGGCACTCCGAGGTAGCGGTCGATGTCGGAGGTATCGAGGGTCTCGGAGGTATCGAGGGTGTCGGTCATGGAGAGTCCTTCTTCGGGGCGCGGTTGCGACGCCGCACGACGCCGGAACCGCAGTCAGCGAGAGGTGGGCGTGGTCAGACGGTCGCCCCGTCGACGAGCGCCGGCGCGGCGTCCGGCTCGACGTCCAGCACGGTCGCGCCGTCCAGCGTCGGCCCGGTCGTATGCAGGTGGCAGGCGACCGGTCCGCCGTCGGCCATCGTCA
>JADMKN010000107.1 GCA_015478825.1 Patulibacter sp.
CGATCAGGTCGGCGCGCGAGTCCATACCGACGGGCACGAAGCGGTCCTCGAGCAGGTCGGAGCTGTAGAGCCCGACCCCGCGGACGATCTCCTGGTACTCCGTGGTCGCCGTGTAGACCGTGCCCCAGTCGGTGATCTCGGTCGGGACCGCGTCGGTGATCAGGACCAGCGACAGGTTGCTGAACGGCAGGTTCTCGCTGACGCCGTTCATCCACGGCAGGCCCGATTCGCCGAGGTTGACGAACTCCCGGACGTGCATCATCCGCCGGTCGCCGACGCGGTACGGGCCGGTCGCGCAGAGGCCGGAGCGGCTCTCGCAGTGGACCAGGAACGAGTACTGCGTGGCGGTCGCCAGGAACTTCGCGACCGACCGCTGGAGCGCGTCGTCGGCTTCGAACGCGTCGGCCTCGAAGACCTGCAGCGTCCGCTCCTCGAGGGTCGGCGAGATGTCTCCTGCCGACAGCGCGTCGGGGTGTCCGCTCTGGCGGAAGTACGCGTTGCGGTGCCGGGTGTGCCAGTCGACCATGAAGCAGAGGTCCTCGAGGTGGTCCTCGGGACGGATCAGGCCGTGGCGGATCAGCAGGTTGCGACCGTTGAGGTAGTAGTTGAGCGTCGCCCAGCTCGTCATCCGGTTGATCTGCGTGCCCGTCTCCCGCGCGCGGTGGCCGAGCTCCTCCGGCGTGCGCTCGGCCGTCGCCGCCCGGAGCAGGTCCGGGTAGCGCCAGTACGCGTCGATCATCACCAGCATCACGTACGGCACGACCGGGAAGAGCTTGGATTCCTGGGCGGTCCGCGTGGTGCAGTTGTGGAACAGCACGTCGTCGGCGCGCTGCAGCGCCGTGTTGACGGCGAGGAGCTGCCGCTCGTCGATCTGCCAGGTGCTCATGCCACGCCTCCCCGACGCTGCCGGGCCGCGTCGCGCCACGACGGCTCGCCGGCCTCGGCGCGCAAGCGGTCGATGTCGTCCCGGCGCAGCGACGCGCCCCGGTCCTCGAGCAGGCGCGAGCGCTCCTGCGTGTAGCGGTAGAGACCGTCGACCTCGGGCGTCTGCCAGTGGAACTTGACGGTCGCCTCGTCGACATCGCGCCACGGCCGCTCGAGCAGCGGCGACGCGTAGGCGCGGGCCTTGGCGTTCATCTCGTCCTCGGTCAGGCGACCGGAGGCGAACGTGAAGCCGCCCGTCTTGGCGGGCAGCTTGGACTCCCCGCGCGCGTCCGACAGCCCGTTCGGGTTGACCCGCAGCGGGTAGTCGTGGTCGCTCAGCACGTGTCCGGGGACGAGGCTGGCGTTGCGGCCCGGCGACGGCAGCGGCGTGTCGTTCGGCGAGCGACGCCAGACGCCGTAGCTGACCGGGTGCAGGTAGTAGTCGCTCTGGCCGCCGAGGCGCCCGTCGAGGGCCCCGAAGTGACTGACGTAGGCGTCGAGCGCGTACTCCTCGTTGTGGATCGGCCAGAACCGGCGCGTACGCTCGTCGACGAACTCCCACTCGGCGTGCTTGAACGTGCCGGCCATCCGGGCGACCTCGCTCGGCGCCTGGAAATAGGTGTAGATGCCCGCCTCGACCATCTGGTCGAAGTCCATCTCCGAGAAGCGCGCGTAGAGCTTGCGGGTCGCGGCCTGGAGCTCGGCGGTCAACTGCTCGAGCGTGTCGGCCAGCTCCTTCGCGGAGCCCATCCCGACGGGGACGTAGCGGTCCTCGAAGATGTCCGACGTGTACAGGCCGACGCCGATGATCCGGTCCTGGTAGTTCTCGGGATCGGTGTAGGCGGTGCCGAGGTCGGTGACCTCGATCTTCACGTCGTCGGTGATCACCGCGAGCGTGAGGTTGTTGTAGGTCACGTCGGTCGCGACGCCGTCGAGCCAGCTGAACCCGCACTCGCTGAGGTTGGTGAACTCGCGCACGTGCATCAGCGTGCGGTCCCCGAGCCCGTACGGCCCGGAGTTGCCGAGACCGACGCGGCTCTCGCAGTGGACGAGGAAGGCGTACTGGGTGCCGGTGGCGATGAACCGCGACGCGGCGCGACGCAGGCGGTCGTCCGCGTGGAACGCGTCGGCCTCGAAGACCTGCAGCGTCCGCTCCTCGTGCACCGGGGCGATGTCCTGGGCGTCGAGGTTCCACTCGTGTCCGTTCGCGCGGTTGTACGAGCGGAGGAACCGGTAGTTGTAGTCCACCATGAACCACAGGTCCTCGAGGTTGTCCTCGGGGCGCAGCAGCCCCGCCTTGATCAGGCAGGTCCGGCCGTTGAGGTAGAAGTTGAGCATCCCCCAGCTCGTGACCCGCGTGAGGTTCGTCGTCACGTTGCGGGCACGGTGCCCGGCGTCCTCCGGGGAGACGTGCTCGGCCGACGCGCGCAACAGGTCCGGGAACCGGTAGTACGCGTCGTAGAAGCACATCATCAGGTACGGCATGATCGGAAACAGCTTCGATTCCTGGGCCGTGCGGGTCAGCATGTTGAAGATCAGCTGATCGTCCGTCCGCTGCAGGTAGGTGTTGAGCTGCAGCAGCTGCTGCTCGTCGATCCGCCAGTCGCTCATGCGGGGCCCTCCGCCAGGCGAACCTCCGCGCGGGGGTTCGGCTCCTCGCCGTAGTAGGCGTCGACGTTCTGGGCCGTGGTCGAGTAGCTGACGGTCACCCGCTCGCCGTTCTGCAGCGGGCGGGCCAGGCGGACGCCCATCAGCACCGGCACGCCGAACTCGCGCGAGATGATGCCGAGGTGGCTGCGGACGGTCCCGGCCAGGCAGAGCACCGCGTCGAACTCCTCGAGGATCGGCGCGGTCATCGTGCCTCCGGCGTCGTCGATCACGCCGATCGTGCCCTCCGGCACGCCCTCGCGCATCAGCCGGTCGACCTCGGAGACCTCGCGAACGATCAGGACCGTGCCGGTGACGTCCTCGTGCTCGAACACGTTGTCGCCGTCGGCGACCACGCCGGCGGGCCAGTCGGTCCGCTCCTCCAGCTCCTGGACGTCGGACCGCAGCACGTAGAGGTCGGGGCGCTCGCGCGCGGCCACCTCGCAGCCGGCGAAGTACCGACGCCCCTCGATCTCCTGGAAGCGCGCGAACACCTGCTCCGAGATCCGCTCCGCGTCGTCGGCCGACAACAGGTCGAGCGGCCGCGCCGACACGACGTCCTGCCACTCGCCGTCGAGCTTCGACGCGTTGGTCTCGACGGCGCGCAGGAGCGCCTCGCGGGTCAAGCGAGACAGCGTGGTGCCTTCGGCAAGCGTCCACTTCGGTGTGCCCAACGGATGCTGCATCTCCGCTCTCCTCTGCTTCGTCGATGGCGCTGTCGCGCCGGTTCGTCGGAACGCTGCGCGCCCCGTGTCCCGTGGGTCCTGACGCCCACAGCGTCGCGGACCGCGCGGACCGCGGAGCGACGCTCCGCGAGACCGCATGTAGATCCCTCCAACCCCTTCCGGGGCTACCGGCTCCCCCGTCGGAAGACCGTCGAGAACGCGACCGCCAGCACCAGCACGACGCCGTTGACGACCTCGTTCCAGGTGAACTCCAGCCCGCCGACGATCAAGCCCTGACTGACCCAGACCAGGAAGGTCCCGCCGATGATCGTCCCCCAGACCGTGAACCGCCCGGTCGACAGCACGACGGTCGACAGGAACGCGGCCGCGAACGCCGGCAGCAGGTATCCCGCCGCCACGCCGGGCGACGCCGAGCCCTGACTGGCCGCCAGGACCACGCCGGCCAGCGCGGCCAGGACCCCGCCGATCACGAACGCGGCCACGGTCGTCCGGTCGGTCTTGACGCCGGCGAGGCGCGCGGCTTCGGGGTTGGACCCCGTCGCCTGTAGATGGCGACCGAACGTCATGTGGTTGAGGGCCGTCCAGACCGCGAGCGCGACGGCCAGCAGCAGCACGATCGTCCACGACATGCCCTTGACCAGCTCCGCCGCGCCGAGCGCCCAGAGGATCGCGAGCAGCACCAGCGTGATCGCCGCGGAGACCACGGCCTGCCGCTGCTCGCCGACCCGGGCCGGAAGCCGCTTGCGGATCACCGCGAACGCGGCGAACGCCAGCATCGCGATCACGACGACCACGACGACGGTCGGGATCTTGTTGCCGAACGCGCCGAGCGACCCCGGGCCCGAGAACCACGACGGGATCGCCGGGTCGCCGTCGGTCGGCGAGAGCTGCGTGCCCTTCGAGTAGACGGAGGACAGGCCCAGGAAGATGCCGCCGGTCGCCAACGTGGCGATGAACGTGTTGACCCCCAGTCGCACGACCAGGAAGCCATTGAGCAGACCGCCGACCATGCCCAGGCCGAGGCAGGCGACGAGGACGAGCAGGAACGGCCAGTCCTGGTTGACCTTCAGCCCGATCGCCAGGAACGTGGTCAGCGTCGCCATCGACGCGACCGACAGATCGAACTGCCCCGCGATCAGGGTCACCAGCACCGCCAGG
>JADMKN010000108.1 GCA_015478825.1 Patulibacter sp.
AAACCGATCGAGGTGACGGCCAGCGTCGAGGCGTCCGCCGGACGGATCTCGGCGTGCTCCCGCGAGACCTCGGCGCTGGCGATCACGACGTCGCAGTCGCGGCTCCGGCCGATCGTCCCGCCGTTCGCGGGCACCAGCTCGCGCTGCGACCCGTGCACGAGCACCAGGCCGGCCGCCGAGCGCGAGACCGACCGATCGCGACGCGACGGACGGTCGGGCGCGGGCCGGGGCGGGGCCTCGTCGCGCGGGGGCGCCGGCCGCTCCGGCCGCTCGGCCCGGGGAGCCGAATCGGCGGCGGGTCGCGGGTCGCGATCGGCGTGGATCGCCCGCACGCCGTAGCGGCCGGTGCCCAGCTCGTCGCCGCGGCGCAGCTCGACCACGGGCGCGCGGGACAGCGCGAACCGCTGCTCGCGCGCGTGGAGCAGCAGGCTGTTGGACAGCTCGGCGGTCAGCTCGTCCGCCGTCGGGGCCAGCTTGCGGTGGTCGGCGGGGGAGAGGAACACGTCGTAGTGGGGTGCGGCCCAGGTGCGGTCGACACCCTGCCGTCGCGTCGCTTCCATCTCCCGCGCCAGCCCACGGGCCAGCTCAGCGGGGGTGACCTCGCTGCGGAACAGCCGACCGAAGGTTCCTTCGACCAGCCCAGCTAGCTTGCTCTCGATGTCGCGCAGCACGTAAAGCTTCGGTTCGGTCAACGCATGCTACGGGGTATCGGACCCCGCCCGGCCCACCGCCACCGCAGCGGCGACGATCAGCGCCACCGCCAGCAGGGCGGCCGGGACGATCCCGCCCACGGCCTCCCTGATCGCCACGAGCAGCGGCGCGAGCAGCAGCGTTCCCTGTCGCCGGCGGGCGACGTGGACGTGGATCGCGGGACGATCGGCCGTCGGCTGCCGGCGCTCCGCGGCGTCGCGCAGGACCGGAGCGACCTCGACGTGGCGCGCGGCCAGACCGTCGCGGAGCGCGAGCTCGAGCTGCTCGACCGTGCCCCGCGCGGCGGGATCGGCCGCGCACGCCCGGTCGATCGCCCGGATCACGGGGTCCGGCAGGTCGCCGCGGCGCGACCGCAACGACGGCAGGTCGGCGTGCTTGCGGACCAGCGCGCTGGCCTTGTCCGGCGGACCCGCGGGGTGCTCGCCGGTCAGCGCCTCGAACAGCACGACGCCGGCCGCCCACAGATCGCTCGCCTCGTCGCCGGCGGCGCCCTCCAGCCGCTCCGGGGCCATGTACGACAGCGTGCCGACGATCCGTCCGTCCTTACGCTCGACCCGCTGGTCGCTCGGCCGGGCGATCCCGAAGTCGGCCAGCTTGGCCGGTGCGATGCCCGGGTGGCAGGGCCGGTGGCGGTCGGTCCCGGGGAACGCCGCCGTCGGGATCAGGATGTTCCGCGGCGTCACGTCGCGGTGGACGATCCCGCGCTGGTGCGCGTGGCGCAGCGCGGCGCAGATCGCCACGCCGATCTCGAGCAGCTCATCGTCGTCGTGCGTGTCCTCCACGATCGTCTGGCGCAGCGTCGTCCCCGTGACGAGCTCGGTCACCAGCCACGCGCAGCCGTCCGCGTGGCCGAGGCCGTAGGTGCTGACGATCGCGGGGTGGTTGAGCCGCGCCGCGGTCCGGGCCTCGTGGAGCGCCCGCTCGCTGCCCTCGTCGGCCAGGCACTTGACCGCGACCGGTCGGCCCAGCTCGCGGTCCTCGGCGCACCAGACGGTTCCGGCGCCGCCGCGGCCGGCGATCCGCACCAACTCGTAGCGGCCGAGCACCACGTCCCCGGGGCGCAGTCGGGGAGTCGGAGGGGCAGCAGCCGGGGGCGGCGATGCTACGGCGGTTCCCGTGCGCACGGGGGAGAGTTCTCTGCGTGTGGCGCGGGTCCTGCTCGGGTACCGGATACTGGTGATTTCCAGCGGAAGATTCAGCGGAAGAGGAAGGAACCCCGCCGGAGAGGGAGAACCGCAGCCAGAAGCATCGCTCGCGTGGTCCGCTACGCGTCGATGATGACCTTGCACCCTTCCAGGAGCGCACCCCGTGTCGTTCTTTGACGACGACGACTTCGAAGAGCCCACGCATATCGCCGACGAGACCCCGCAGCGCGGCGCGCGACGGGGTCTGAGCTTCGGCGGTCTGGGCCGTGGCGCGACCTCCGGCTCGGGGGGCGGACCCGGCATGCCCGATCCGCACACCGCCCGCGTGCGCCAGCTCTCGGCTCTGGGCATCCTCGTGGTCGTCTGCATCCTGCTCGTGGTCGCGGTCAGCAGCTGCGTCTCCAACGGCCGGAAGTCCGCGCTGCGCGACTACTCGCGCGACGTCACCGCCGTGCTCGCCGCCTCGAGCGACGAGGTCGCCAAGCCGCTGTTCAGCGCGCTCTCGAGCGGCGACGGCGCCAACGTGCTGCAGCCCGCGGTCAACAACCTGCGGGTGATCGCCGAGCAGCAGGCGACCCGGGCCGAGGGCTTCAACGCTCCCGGCGACGACGCCGGCCGCAGCGCTCAGCACGACCTCGAGATGGCGATGAACTTCCGGGCGCGCGCCGTGCGGATCATCGCCGAGCGGATTCCGGCCGCGCTCGCCGACGGCCAGACCTCGGAAGCCGCGGTCAACGACATCGCCGGCCAGATGCAGGTGCTGCTGTCGAGCGACGTCGTCCTGCTGCTGCGGACCAAGCCGCTGATCGACGAAGCGCTCGCCGACGCCGACATCAGCGGCGCCGAGATCGACGCGCCCCGGTCGGTGCCCAACGTCTCGTGGCTGCAACCCGACACCGTCGCCAGCAACCTCGGCGGCGCCGCCAGCAGCGGCGGCTCCGGGAGCGGGGGCGGCGCCAACACCGTGGCCGACCGCTCCGACGAGGAGCCGGCAACCCCCGGCTCGCACGGCACGGGCGTGGTCGGCACGTCGATGGGCGGGAACGAGCTGCAGTCCGGCACGGACAACGCGGTCACCGGCACCGAGGTCGCGGTCCAGGTCGCCAACCAGGGCGACAGCGACGAGTCGAACATCGAGGTCGGCGTGACGTTCACCCCGTCCGGCGGGGGCCGCCCGGCGTTCAAGAAGGGCCGGATCCCGGCGCTCACCGCGGGACAGACCGGATCGATCACGATCCCGCTTCCCAACTCGGTGCGCAGCGGGCAGAGCGGGGAGCTGAAGGTCGAGGTCGGCGGCGTTCCGGGCGAGCAGACGCTCGACAACAACACCGCGACCTACGACGTCACGATCGGCGGCTAGCGGCGTGGGCGGTGCCGACTCGACCTGGCACCTGATCGGCGCCGCGAGCCTTGCGCTCGCCGTCATCGCCGTGATCTGGGTCGTCGTGCTCACGGTCCAGCTCCGGCGGATCCGGCGCGCGCAGTCGGTGGTCCTGGGGGACCACGGCAACGCCGACCTGATCGCCCACGCGGCGGCGCTCGAGGACCAGGTCCGGCGAGGGACCGAGGAGTGGCAGGGCCTGTCCGATCGGCTGGCCACGCGGATGGGCGGGATCGAAGGCGCGGTGCTGCGGGTGCTGTCGCGCCACGGCCTCGTCCGCTACGACGCCTACGGCGAGCTCTCCGGTCAACAGTCCTGCTCGCTCGCGCTGCTCGACGTGCGCGGCGACGGCTTCGTGCTGACCTCGATCCACCACCGCGACCAGGCTCGGCTCTACGTCCGTCGGATCGTCCGCGGCAAGCCCGAGCACCGGCTCGCTCCCGAGGAGGAGCAGGCGCTCGACGCCGCCCTGCACAGCGGGATGATCGCGGCCGACGGGTCGATCGCCGGCGTGCCTCCCGCCCCGCGTCCGGGCGTGTCCGAGGAGTAGGCGACGACCGCGTCGTGTCGTTCCGGTGAACGTCCGCTGAACGGCGCCTAAAACGGTGGACTTCTCCCGCCGGACGGGTAGAGTGCTTCGCGGAGTGCAGGTGATGCACGCGGTGAAGCCATCAGCGACCGTCGTATCCCTGCCGGCCCGCGGAGCACGCCATCATGCGGCTCAGGTCGGCGGACAGGCCGTTGCGCGCACGCGCCCCGGCGGATCGTCTCTCCCGCACGCCTCCAGCAGCACCCAGGTCCTGGTGCTGAACGCGACCTACGAGCCGATACACGTCTGCGGCGTCAAGCGCGCCGTCGTGCTGCTGCTCAAGGAGAAGGCCGACGTCGTCGAGTCCGGCAGCGGCGAGCTCCACGCGGAGCGAACATCGTTGCCGCGGCCCGCGATCATCCGGCTGCGGACCTACGCCCCGGTGCCCCGACGCAACCGGCGCCGCCTGACCCGACGCGCCGTCTTCGCCCGCGACGAGTGGGCCTGTCAGTACTGCGGCGTCGGATCCGACCTGACCGTCGACCACGTGATCCCGCGGTCCAAGGGCGGGTCGAGCGAGTGGGAGAACGTCGTCGCCTGCTGCGCGAGCTGCAACCGGCGTAAGGCGGACCGCCTGCCGCACCAGGCG
>JADMKN010000109.1 GCA_015478825.1 Patulibacter sp.
GGGGTCGGCACGGTGGCGACCCCGAACTCGCTGACCAGCTTGACGTGCACCCGAGCGGCCGGGTTCGCGTTCTTGAGGTCGTGGATCAGCTGGGCGATGTCCTCGATCGAGTAGATGTCGTGGTGCGGCGGCGGCGAGATGAGCCCGACGCCCGGCGTCGAGTGCCGCGTCCGCGCGATCCACGGGTAGACCTTCATGCCGGGCAGCTGGCCGCCCTCGCCGGGCTTCGCGCCCTGCGCCATCTTGATCTGGAGCTGGTCGGCGTTGGCCAGGTAGTGCGCCGTGACGCCGAAGCGGCCGGAGGCGACCTGCTTGATCGCCGACCGCTTGCGGTCGCCGTTGGCCTCGGGCGTGAAGCGGCGCGGATCCTCGCCGCCCTCGCCCGTGTTCGAGCGGCCGCCGAGCCGGTTCATCGCGATCGCGAGGTTCTCGTGGGCCTCGGTCGAGATCGACCCGAGCGACATCGCGCCGGTCACGAACCGGGTGACGATCGCGCTGGCGGGCTCGACCTCCTCCAGCGGCACCGCCTGGACGCCGTCGGTGTCGAAGTCCATCAGCCCGCGCAGCGTCGCCTTGCGGGTCGCCTCGGAGTTGGCGGCGTCGGAGAACTGCCGGAACGCCGTCCGGGCCTCGTCGGTCTCGGAGCGTCCCTGCCCGCGGTCCGGGGCGTTGGTGCCGACGGCGTGCTGCAGCAGCGAGACCGTCGTCGGGTTCCACATGTGGTGCTCGCCGTCGCGGCGCCAGGCGTAGATCCCGCCGACCGGGAGCAGCGACTCCGTGGTCGCGGTCGCGACCCCGGGTTGCGCCGGGTCCTCGGCGATCCACGCGCGGGCGTGGCGGTCCAGCGACTCCTGGGCCAGCGTGCTCAGGTCGACGCCGCCGATCCGCGACGCGGTCCCGGAGAAGTAGCGGTCGACGACGTCGGGCGCCAGCCCGACGGCCTCGAAGATCTGGGCGCCGGAGTACGACGCGACCGTCGAGATCCCCATCTTGGAGATCGCCTTGAGCAGGCCCTTGCCGATCGCCTTGACGGTGTTCTTCTGCGCCGTCTCGGTATCGCCGACGTCCGGCACGCGCCCGTGCTCGACGAGCTGGTCGATCGTGTCGAACATCAGGTACGGGTTGATCGCCGCGGCGCCGTAGCCGAGCAGCACGGCGAAGTGGTGGACCTCGCGCGGCTCGGCCGACTCGACGACCAGGCCGGCCTCGAGGCGCACGCCCTCGCGCACCAGGTGATGATGGACGGCGGCGACGGCCAGCGCGGACGGGATCGCGACGCGGTCCGGCCCGGTGCTGCGGTCCGAGAGGATCAGCACGCTGTGTCCGCTGTGGATCGCGTCGTGGGCCTCGTCGCAGATGTCCGCGAGCCGCTTGCGGATCCCGTCGGCGCCGTCGAGCACCGGCCAGGTGATGTCGATCGTGTGGGCGCGGAAGATGCCCTGATCGACCTGGCGCAGCGTCTCGAGCTCGTCGTTGCGCAGGATCGGGTGCTTCAGCGTGAGCTGGTGCGCGTGCTCCGGCGTCTCGTCGAGCAGGTTGCGCTGCCGGCCGATCGAGGACGCCAGCGACATCACGATGTCCTCGCGGATCGGGTCGATCGGCGGGTTCGTGACCTGCGCAAAGAGCTGCTTGAAGTAGCTGAACAGGGCGGGGCGCTTGTCGGACAGCACCGCCAGCGCGGCGTCGTTGCCCATCGACCCGAGAGGCTCCTGGGCCGCCGCGGCCATCGGGGCCAGGATCACGCGCTGGTCCTCCTGGCTGTAGCCGAACGCCTGCTGGAGCTGGCGCAGGTGGGCGCCGGTCTCGTGGATCGCCCGACGCGGAGTCAGGTCGGAGAACCGCACCACCTGCTCGCGGTGCCAGGCCTCGTACGGACGCTGGGTCGCGACCGCGCGCTTGACCTCCTCGTCCTCGATCACGCGGTGCTGCTCGAGGTCGACCAGGAACAGCTTGCCCGGGGCCAGGCGGCCGAGCCGCGCGACGTTCGACGGCTCGATGTCGAGCATGCCGGTCTCGGAGCCGAGGATGATCCAGCCGTCCTTGGTCTCGACCCAGCGGCCGGGACGCAGCCCGTTGCGGTCGAGCGTGGCGCCGACCGTGCTGCCGTCCGTGAAGAGCACCGCCGCGGGGCCGTCCCACGGCTCCATCAAGAGCGAGTGGTAGGCGTAGAAGCCGGACAGCTCGGGCGACAGGTCGGTCCGGTCCTGGAAGGCCTCCGGGACCATCATCATCACTGCGTGCGGCAGCGACCGGCCCGAGAGCATCAGCAGCTCGAGCACGTTGTCGAAGGTCGCCGAGTCCGAGCCCCCGGGGCGGACGACCGGCTTGATCTTCTGGATGTCCTGGCCGAACAGCTCGGACGCGAGCTGCGACTCACGCGCCCGCATCCAGTTGACGTTGCCCATCAGCGTGTTGATCTCGCCGTTGTGGGCGATCACGCGGTTCGGATGGGCGCGGTCCCAGCTCGGGAACGTGTTGGTCGAGAAGCGCGAGTGGACCAGCGCCAGCGCGGACGTGAACCGCTCGTCCTGCAGGTCCGGGTAGAAGGCCGGCACCTGAGCCGACAGCAGCATGCCCTTGTAGACCAGCGTGCGCGACGAGAACGACGCGGCGTAGAACTCCGGCGTGGCGAGCTCGCAGATCCGGCGGATCACGTAGAGCTTGCGCTCGAACGCCTCCTGGTCGTCGGCGCCGGCCCCCGCCTCGATGAAGAGCTGGCGGACGTAGGGCCGCGCCACGTTGGCGGTGGCGCCGATCTCGTCGGGCCGCACCGGCACGTCGCGCCAGCCGAGCACGCGCTGACCCTCGACCCGCACGTTGCGCTCGAGCAGGTCCTCGACCTTCGCCCGCTGCGCGGGGTCCTGCGGCAGGAAGCACATGCCCACGCCGTAGCGCCCGCGGGCGGGCAGCTCGAAGTCCACCACCGACCGCAGGAACGCGTCCGGGAGCTGCACGAGGATCCCCGCGCCGTCGCCCGTACGGGCGTCCGCGCCCGCTGCCCCCCGGTGATCGAGGTTCTCGAGCGCGGTCAGCGCGCGCACGATCGTCTCGTGGCTCGGATCGTTGTCCAGCCGCGCGACCATCGCGACCCCGCAGGCATCGTGCTCGTGCCGAGGGTCGTAGAGGCCCGCGGCCGCGGGAAAGCGAGAGAATGGAGTCATAGAGTCGAAAAGGCGTCTTGCGGTGTGGGGCCCAAGACGCTCCCGCGGCGGACACGGCTCCGCCCGGGGGAACCGGCGATTCTACAACGATCGCGGTGCTTTCACCATGCCGGGTTTCCGTCATCTTGGAATCGGGCATGCTCTGCCCATCAGCGCCGACGAGACCCACCCCGCACGCCTCTCCCCCGCCCGGAGTCGATCGATACCGCTTCCCGAATGGCCGCGGGTGCTCAAGCGCGCCGTATCGACGTTCCTCGCGCAGGGCATGACCGACTGGGCGGCCGTGCTCGCCTACAACACGATCATGGCGATCGTGCCGGTGCTCCTGGTCGGCGCGGCGTTGCTGACCCTGCTCGGTTCCGACACGCTCCCCCAGACCGTCGCCGACCAGTTCCTCTCGCTGGTCCAGAACGAGACCTCGGGGTCCAGCGCCGACGACACCGCGAACGCGATCAGGGGCCTCGTCGACACCGCCCTCGAGAACGCCCAGGGGGCGGCCGGGGTGACGTTGGTGATCTCGGTGCTGTTGGCGTTGAACGGCGCGTCGGGGGCGTTCGCGGCGGCTGGTCGCGCGCTCGACCGGATCCACCACGTCGAGAACGGCCGGGGCCTGATCCGCGGCAAGCTGGCGAGCATCGGACTCGCGGCGGTCGTGATCACGCTGATGGCCAGCGCCGCGACCCTCGTCGTGGTCGGCGGAGGGATCGCCGACTCGGTCTTCTCGTGGTTCGGCCTGGAGCAGCAGCCTGCCGTCTGGACGATCCTGCGGATCCCGCTCGCGCTGGTCGCGCTGCTGGTCGCGATCAACGTCGTCTTCAGCTACGCCCCCGCGCTCCCCCGCCGCCGGATGCGACTGTTCTCGGTCGGCGCGCTGACCGCGCTGGCCGCGTGGACGATCGTCTCGGCGTTCGTCGTCGCCTACGTCCAGATCGCCGGCTTCGGCAGCGCCTACGGCGCGCTCGGCGGCGCGATCGTGCTGCTGTTCTGGCTCTACCTGTCGTCGGCGACGTTCCTCTTCGGCGCCGAGGTCGACGCCGAGGCCGAGCGCACGGCGCTGATGCACGACGGCGAGCCTCCGGCGCTCCACGGCCCGTCCTCCGACGCGGCGTAGGCGCCGGAACCGCGGTCAGTCCGGCGGGGGCGTCGCCTGGGCCCGCACGACCCCGTCGACGACCTGACGCAGCAGGCCCTCCCGATCGGCCTGGGTGAACGCGAACCGGACCGGACGATCGGGGGCCTCCGAGAAGACGAACGCCAGCTCGACGAGTCGGGCGCCGCCGAGCAGCGCCGCCACCGCGTACACGTCGCGCTGCAGCGTGTAGTGCCGGGCGACGATCGCGTCCGGGGACGCGCCGCCGAGGGCGTTGGTCTTCCAGTCGGCGATCGTCACCTCGTCGTCGTGGTCGAGCCAGAGGTCGATCACGCCGTGGACCAGCGGCAGACCGGGCAGCGCGGGATCCAGATCCAGCAGGAAGGGGCGCTCGACGTGCCGCTGCTCGGGCGGTCGCGCCAGCGCGTCCCGGGCGATCGTCGTCCGCTCCAGCGATGCCGCGATCGCGATCAGCGCCGCCGCGTCGGCGTCGTCGACGTCGGCCGCGCCGGTCTCCGCCGCGACGATCTCGCGGACCAGGGCGGAGGTCGCGGGACCGGCGTCCGGATCGAGCAGCCGCCGCTCCAGCAGCCGGTGGACGACGGCGCCGCGGACCCGGCCGTCGAGCGCCGCGGTGGTGAACAGCGGGGGCACGAGCGGGTCGTCGACCGGCGCGGACGACACCGCGTCCGACGCCTCGGCGTCGTCGTCGGGATCGCCCCGCCAGCCGTCGTCGGCGACGGCGGTCCCCAGTCGCTCGCTGAGCACCGAGTAGCTGACCGGGTCGGGAAGCGGGAAGCGCGGCGGCGCGGCGGCGACGACGTCCTCGTCCTCGGGCGGAGCCACGATCTCCAGCTCCGGTGCGCTGCGCGCGTGCATCGCGTCGGGAAGCGCCGTCGCCGCCGGATCGCAGACCACGATCCGGACACGGCCCGGCCGGGAGGTCGCGCCCGACGGGTCGTGGACGTCGATGTCGGTCTGCTCGCCGCACGAGGGCCAGACGTCGGGCGGGGCGATCAGCGGCAGCAGCCAGCGCAGCGGCGCGGTGCGCGGCTGGAGGTCGTGGCCCTGGCCCGGTTCGACGGGCTGCACGCGGTCCGCCCGCAGCCGTCCGGTCGGCCGCTTGTCCGCCCCCGTGCCCTCCGTCTCGGGATCCCACGCCCCGCACAGGATCAGCCGCTCCTTGGCCCGGGTCATCGCGACGTGGATCAGTCGCCGCTCCTCCTCGGCCTGGGCCCGACGGCCGGCGGCGGCGAGCTCGTCGTGGGCCCAGAGCCCGACCTTGTCGCCGTCGGGCAGCGGCACCCGCATGCCGATCCGGTCGCTCGCGGGGTCCGGATCGACCAGCAGCCCCGGCTCGACCACCCGTACGGGGGCGCCCAGGTCGCAGCAGATCACGACCGGCCACTCCAGGCCCTTCGAGCGGTGGACCGTGGTGATCCGCACGGCGTCGCCGTCGGTCAGCACCGGGGCCTCGGGGCCCCCGCGACTGCCGGCCACCCGATCGAGCAGCGACGTCAGGTCGTCGCCGGCGGCCTCCTGCTCCTCGACCCAGTCGATGAACGCGTCGACGCCTGCCCACCGCCGGACGCCGCCCGGACGGCTGAGGATCGACGCGCGGTAGCCGTCGTCCGCCCGGATCAACCCGAGGATCCGGGCGGGCCCCCAGCGCCGCGCGTGGGCCCGGTGTTTGCGCAGCACCGTGAGCTGCTGGGCGAGGTCGTCGCGGGCATCCTCCGAGACCGGGTAGCGCTCGCGGTAGTCGTCCTCGAGGTACCGCCCGAGCGTGTCCCAGAGCGTGGGCAGGTCGGACCCGTCCGCCGCGGAGCGCTCGTCGCGGGTCGCGCGGTGCTCGGCGAGCAGCGGGACCAGCGCGTCCGCGTCGACGCCGGCCGTCGGCAGTCGCAGCGCGCCGAGCAGCGCGACGTCGTCGTGGGGGTTGGCGACCGCCCGTAGCCACGCCTCGAGCTCGCGGACCTCCAGCGTCTCCAGCAGTGGCGCCGCCACGACCGGCACCGTGTCGATGCCTCGGTCGAGCAGCGCCCGCTCCAGCTCGGCGACCGGGGCCTTGCGGCGCACCAGCAGAGCGATCTCCGACGCTCGTCGCCCCGCGGCGATCAGCTCGGCGACCACCGCGGCGACGTGCTCCGGCTCGCCGGGCGCGACGGCGGCGTCCGGCTGGTCGCGGTCGTCGTCGGTCGGCGGGCGGCCGTCGTCCGCCGGCTCGGCGAGCACGTGGATCTCGACCGGGGGCGCGTCGCGGCGGTCCTGGATCGGCCGGTCGTGGCCGCCGACCAGCGGCTGGAACCCGTCGTGCGACGGCACCCCGACGCGGTTGGCGACCGCAAGCACGTCGATCCGACAGCGGAAGGTCTCGTTGAGCGCGAGCCGCCCGCCGACGGTCTCGGCGCGCGCGGCGGCGTCGTCGAAGCCCGCGACCGTGGCGTGACGGAAGCCGTAGATCGCCTGCAGCCGGTCGCCGACCTGGAACCGGCCCTCCGGGGCGGACAGGCGCTCGACCAGCTCGAGCTGCACCGGATTGGTGTCCTGGTACTCGTCGACCAGGACCTGGCGGAACCGCCCGCGCAGGCGCGCCGCGATCTCCGGGTTGCGGCGCAGCAGCCCGAGCAGCGCCAGCAGCAGGTCGTCGAAGTCGAGCGTCGCCTGCTCGCGCTTGGCCGCCCGGTAGGCGCGAGCGGTGGCGACCAGCAACGCCTCGCGCAACCGCAGATCGCGAACCCCGTGCGGTCCGAGCTGCCGCGCCCAGGCGCACGCGACGGCTCGCTCGCGCGCGCTCCGCAGCGCCTCCACGGCCGGACCCTTCATCGGCTTCGAGCGTCGATCGGGGATCGCCCACGCCTGCAGCCGCTCCAACGTCGGCAGCACGTCGGGATCGCCGAGGCCGAGGTCGGCCACGACGTCGTGCAGCGCGTCGAGCGCCCGCTGCCCGGCGGGGGTCGGCTTGCCCTGGTCGAACCGCTCCCGGGCCTCCTCGGCGGCGGCCGGCGCCGCGGCGTGGAGCGCTTGCGCGGCGGCCCGTTCCGCCGCCTCGTCGGTGGCCGGCGGGATCGGCAGCGCCGTGCCCCCGTCCCGCGCCGTCACCGACGGGTCGCGTCCCTGGGTCCGGCGCAGGGCGAGCAGACCGAGCGTCTCGTCGCGCAGGGCGTTGATCCCGACCGCCGCCGCCAGCGCGAGCGCCGCGTCGGCGTCCGCGGCGAGGCCGTCCGCGGCGCCGGCGTCCGCGGGCCCCCCGCCCCGCGCCGCGACAGGATCGCGCAGCCACGCCGCCACCGACCGTTCGAACGCCGCGAGCCGCAGCTCGGCGGCCCGTTCCTCGTCGGCGATCGTCACGTCGGGATCGATCCCGGCGGCGAACGAGAAGCGGCGCAGGATCCGCTGCGCGATCCCGTGGAACGTTCCGATCCAGGCGTCCTCGAGCCGCCACCGCTCGGGCAGGTCGGTCTGCCCACCGAGCAGCGCCGAGAGCCGGATCCGGACCCGCTCGCGCATCTCCGCCGCGGCCTTCTCGGTGAAGGTGATCGCCAGGATCGTGCCGGTCGACAGCCGGTCGTCGCTCTCGAGCAGCCGCAGGTAGCGCTCGACGAGCACGCTGGTCTTGCCCGCCCCGGCGCCGGCCGAGACCAGGGTCTCGCCGCGCCGCTCGATCGCGGCCGCCTGCCGCGGCGAGAAGACGGCCCCGCCGCCGTCGGTCGTCGGCAGCTCCCGCCGCAGCGCGCCGTCCGCGGTGTAGAGCAGCTCGTGATCGACCGGCGAGCTCGCGACCGGATCGTCGTCGGGCGCCGGCCCGTGCGCGGCGTCGAACGGCTCCGGCGCCCCGTCCAGGTCGAGCGGGAGCGCGATCTGCTCGGGATCGTCGGTCACGGCAGCAGCCTCGCGATCGCCGGGTGGTCGCAGACCCCGGTCTCGCCGTGGACCGAGTTCTCGGGCGTCGGCGTGACGTGCCCCGCCCGGACCGCGGCGACGACCTCGACGGCCCGCGCCCGCGTCGCCGCGACGATCTCCGCCACGGCCGCGAGCTCGCGCACGCCGCCGCGACCGTCGCCCAACGCCCCGCGCAACTCCAGTCCGGCCGGTGGACGCGCCGGCGGCGCGGCGAAGCCCGGTACCGCGGTGGTCGGCGAGGTCGGCTGATACAGCGCGTAGACCGGCTGATCCGCGGACGACCGGGAGGGCGAGCGGGAATCTCCGTCCCTCGTGGCGGCGTACAGGTAGAGCGCCGCCTGCAGCGTCGCGGTCCGCTCCCAGCTTCCGTGGCCGATCGCCGAGCCGGTCCCGAGCTTGTAGTCGACGACGCCGATCCCGACTTCGCCGTCGGCCAGCTCGATCTCGTCGACCCGGTCGATCCGGCCGATCCCCTGCACGCCGTCGCCGAGGTCGATCGCCGCGATCTCGCCGTCCGGACCGACGCGCACCTCGCTGGCGCGCCGCGCGCCGCGGGCGTAGCGCTCGGGAAGCGCGCTGAGCACGGCGGAGACGCCGATCTCGACCCGCCGCAGCAGCACCGCCCGGCGGTGCACGGGCAGGCCGCGGACCGCCGCGTCCCCGCGCTCGTCCAGCGCGCGCCGCCCGGCGGCCACCAGCGCGTCCGGGTCGAGATCGCCGTAGCGCGCGCCGACCGGGGCCGCCGCGTCGAGCGCGGCCTCGAGCACGTCGTGCACGAGCTGCCCGTGGATCTGCGGCTCGGTCAGCGCGGCGTCGTCCCGCGCCTTGCCCAGGTGGTCGACCAGCCAGCAGACCGGGCAGCGGGCCAGCCGTTCGACCTCGCCGACGGCGAACCGGGAGCGCTCCAGCAGCACGCGGCGTACCGTCTCGCGCCCCGCCGCGTCGAGGGCCGCCCCGAACGGCGCCGCCGGCGCCACCGGCCGCCGGGTCGGCGGCCGGACCGTCGAGACCCCGCGGACGACGGTGCGCGGTCGCCACGGAGCCAGCGCCTGGTCGACCGCCGTCAGGAACGGCGCCGCGGGTAGCGGCTCGCCGGTCGGCGAACTGGTCGGCCGCGACAGGATCAGTCGCCGGGTCGGCCGGCCGAGCAGCTCCGCGAACAGCAGCCGCTCCGCGGAGACCCGCTCGACCGGCAGTCCCAGGCTGACGTGCCCGGCCTCGGTCAGCGCGGTACGGGCGTCGCGGTCGATCAACGGGTCGATCGGGTCCGGGGCCGGGAACGCGTGCTCGCGCAGGTCCGCCAGCGCCAGCACCGCGAGATGCCGTCCGCGCAACGCGGCCGGTAGGGCGATCTCGATCCGCCCGGTGCCCGGCCCCGGGGCCTCGCCGACGGGGACCGGCAGGTCGGCCAGGTCGGCGACCAGCTCGGCCAGCGTCGGCAGCAGATCCTCGCCCGCGGTGGCGACCTGCCGCAGGTGGTCGAGGAAGCCGGTGATCCGGACGAGCGCCTTGCGCTCCGGGTCGCGCCCCGGCGGCAGATCCGGCACCGGGACGAGCGCCCGCTCCAGCGCCTCGGCCGCGGTCTCGAGCAGGGTGATCAGGTCGCTCGCCCGTCGCGGCGGGTCGGTCGTCAACAGCCCGGCCCCGACGATCCGGGTCGGCGAGCGGTGGACCCGCCGGACGGCGGCGGGCGCGTCGACGACGCCGTCGCGACGCAGGGCGATCGCCAGCCGGTCGACCAGGTCGCGTTGGGCGATCGGGCTGCCCGCCCGCAGCACGGTGATCACGTCGTCGGCGCTGCCGCTGCCGATCGCGAGCCGCGCCACCGCGACGAGGGCGCGGCCGATCCCGGTGCGCCGAGCCGGGATCTCGCGCGGTCGGGCCACCGGGATCCCGCGCTCCGTCAGCTCCCGCTCCAGTCGGGCGCCGGTCGGCCCGTGCGCGTCGCGAACCGCGATCGCGACGTCACTCCAGGCGAGCTCCAGGTCGGCGACCGCCGCGGCGAGCTCGTCGACCAGCGCCTCGGTCTCGGCGCGGGCGTCACCGCCGAGCACGAGCACCACGTCGTCGCAGGTCTCGGGCAGCGCGTCGGCGTCGCGCTCCGGAGCGTCGTCCGCCGGCCGCGCCGCGAGCACGTTCGCGGTGGCGTCGTCCGCCGACTCGAACAGGCGGCGCTGGATCCGTCCCCGCCCGCCGCTCGTGGCCCCCGCGGCCAGCACCAGCTCGTACGGGTCGACCCGCAGCACCTGGGTGTCGGTGCCGTCGATCGTCGGCGATCCGGCCCGCAGCGGCAGTGCCCCGGTCGCTCCGTACGCGTCCCGGCCGATGTCGCGCGCGTCCGCACGGAGGCCGTCGACCACCGGACGCCGCGCCGCGGTCGCGACGCGGCCCTCCTCGTACGGCAGCGAGACCACCACGTCGGCGGCGCGGGCGAGCGTGCGGACCATCGCCTGCTGCGGGAAGGTCAGGTCGTCGAACCCGTACCAGGCGACCGGCCGGCCGGTCCAGGCCGCGGGGTCGGCGGCCAGCGCCCGGCGAACCGCCAGTCCCTGGGTCGCGGCGGTCGGCAGCGGGCGGCCGTCGCGGTCGCGGATCCGCTCGCCGGCCCGCGCGGCGTATCCGAGCACCGTCCGCAGGTCCTCGACGAGCCGACGGTCGATCCCGTGCTCGGCCGGGTCGAGCGCTTCGAGGTCCCGGCACAGGTCGTCGGGTCCGAAGCCGCGCTCGGCGAGCTCCTCGAGCAGCGCCGCCAACCGCCGCCGGACGCCGCGCTTGGACGCGGTGTCGCCGAGCGGGCGGCCCCGTTCGACCTGCCCCAGCGCGGTCGCCAGCACCCGGTCGAGCTGAACGGGTCCGAGCCGCGGCCGGGGCAGGCCCAGCGCGCCGCGGACGAGCTCGGCCAGCGTGCCGAAGGTGCCGACCGTCACGTCGTACGAGACCCCGCCCCCGGCTCGCACCAGCTCGCGGCGATAGCGGATCGCGTCCGGCCCGGTCGGCACCACCAGGACGGGCTTCCGACCGTCCTCCGCCCACTGCCGGACCAGGCCCAGCACGACGCCCGCCTTGCGGGCGTTCGTCGGGCCGGTGACGAGCTGCAACGTCACCTCTGGACCGTCTCAACGAGTACGGACGGAGTGCACGCCGCGTTGCAACCGCGTGACGCGCGGCCGCTAGGCCGCGACGTCGGCTCCGTCCGCGGCCTGGTCGGCGACGGCGTCGGTGGGGGCGACGGCCGGCGGCGGGATCGGCGCGGCCTCCTCCGGCTCCGGAGCCTTCATCCCCTCCTGGGCCCACGGCTCGTCGAACTCGACGCGCCACTTGCCCTCTTCGGTCTGGTGCAGCGCGAGCTTGGCCCGGAAGTTCCGCCCGGCCCGGCTCTTGAACCCGGTCACCTGCTTGGCGGTCTTCCCGGTCCGGATCAGCTCCTTGGCGACCGCCGGAGCCAGGTTCTTGCCGGCCTTGCTCTTCCAGATCACGAACCCGCAGCCGGGATCGTCCTTGGACCAGCACGAGAAGCCCTTGCGGTTCTCGGTGATGTCGCGTCCGCAGACGGGGCACGGACCGAGGTTGGCCCGCGGGATCCGCACGTCCTTGAGCTTGGCGTCGAGCTCCTCAACGGTCTGCTTCGCGAACCGCGCGATCCCGTCCATGAACGCCTTGCGGGTCTCGTCCCCGGACTCGATCCGCGCGAGCCGCGCCTCCCAGTCGCCGGTCAGCGAGGGCGACGTCAGCGGATGGCCGTCGAGCAGCCGGATCACGTTGAGCCCCTTGTCGGTGACCAGCAGCGCGCGCCCGTCGCGCTCGGTGTAGCCGACGTCGATCAGCCGCTCGATGATCGCCGCGCGGGTCGCCGGCGTGCCGATCCCGGAGTCCTTCATCGCCTCGCGCATCTCGTCGTCGTCGACGAGCTGGCCGGCGGTCTCCATCGCCCCGAGCAGCGACGCGTCGCTGAACCGCCGCGGCGGCTTGGTGACCTTCTCCTCGGAGCCGACCTCGACCGTCTTGGCCGCCTCGCCCTGCTCGACCTTCGGCAGGGTCTGCGCCGTGCCCTCGTCGTCCTGGCTGGCGTCGTCGTTGGTCTCGAGCTCGCCGTAGACCCCGCGCCAGCCCGGAACCAGCAGCACGCGGCCGCGGGTCCGGAAGACGTGCGGGCCCTCGGCGGGCGCCGCGGCGCCCGGGGTCTCGACGGTCGTCTCGATCCGGGTGTTCTCGAACTCGGCCTCGGGGTGGAAGACCGCCAGGAATCGCCGCACGACCATGTCGTAGATCCGGCGGTCGTCGTCGCCCATCTTGTCGAGCTTGTGCGGCTCGTTGGTGGGGATGATCGCGTGGTGGTCGGCGACCTTCTCGTCGTTGACGACGCGGCCGAGCGGCAGCGTGTCGAGTCCCGTGACGTACTTCGCGGCCGCGGCGTACTCCGCGCGGCTGCCGACGTGGGTCGCCGTCGGCTTGATCTCGGGGATCATGTCCGTCGTCAGGTAGCGCGAGCTCGTACGCGGGTAGGTCAGCGCCTTGTGCTCCTCGTAGCAGCGCTGGGCCGCCGCGAGCGTGCGCCGCGCCGTGAACCCGTAGCGGCTGCCGGCGTCCCGCTGCAACGACGTGAGGTCGTAGAGCATCGGCGCGCGCTCCTTGCGGCGCACCTTGTCGAGCTTGGTGATCGTGCCGTTGCGACCGTGGATCGCGGCGACGATCGCCTCGGCCTCGGCGGCGGTCTTCAGCCGCGGCGACGTGCCTTGATGCAGGCGGCCCCGGTACGAGCGACCGCCGTCGAGCCCGAACTTGGCGTCGACCAGCCAGTACGGCTCGGGGACGAAGGCGCGGATCTCCTCCTCGCGGCGGGCGAGGATCGCCAGCGTCGGCGTCTGCACCCGGCCGAGCGAGACCGCGCCGTCGAAGCTCGAGCGCAGCCGGATCGTGGCGGCGCGCGTGGCGTTCATGCCGACCAGCCAGTCCGCCTCGGATCGCGACTGGGCGGCCTGGCCGAGCAGCACCAGCTCGTCGGGCGAGCGCAGGCTGTCGAGCGCACGGCGCATCGCGGTCTCGGTCATCGACGACAGCCAGAGCCGCTGCACCGGCTGGGTCCCGCCGCCCGCCCGGAAGACCCACTGGAAGATCAGCTCGCCCTCGCGGCCGGCATCGCAGGCGTTGATCACCTGGTCGACGTCGGGCCGCTTCAGCAGGTTCTTGATCACCGACATCTGCTTCTTCGACTGGTCGTCGCGCACCACGAGCTGGAACTCCTGGGGGACGATCGGAAGGTCTTCCATCTTCCAGCGCTTGAACTTCTTGTCGTAGGCGTCCGGCTCGGCCAACTGGACCAGGTGGCCGATCGCCCACGTGATCACGTGGTCGGGGCCCTCCATCCACCGGGCGCTGCGCTCGCCGGTCGGCTTGCCGACCTGGAACGACCCCGGCAGGACCTTGGCCAGGTCCCGCCCGACGGACGGCTTCTCGGCGATGACGAGCGTCTTACCCACGGGCCGCAGCGTAGCGAGGTGACGCCGGCTGTCCAGTCACCCTCGTGCCGCGGCGCGGCGGGCGTCCACCGGCGGACGGCGATCCGGCGCCGGATCAGAACGGGTTCCTAGTGGTTGCAGGGTCCCGGGTCGATCGGGTCGGTGCTCTCGATCGTCCCGAGCGCTTCGAGCACGACGCCGTTGGGCACGGCGTAGCCGCCGCTGCGCCCGGCACGGGTCGACGAGGCGAAGACGGTGCCGAGCACCCGACCGCGGCTGTCGACGATCGGACCGCCGCTGTTGCCCTGCTCGACCCGACCGCGGAACGGCAGCACGTGGCGCCGTACCGGTCCGGCGCCGTACGAGTCCTGCCCGGTGACGTTCTCCTCGGCGCCGACCCGCGCGGCGCGGGCCCGGAACGGCTGGGCGCGCGGGTAGCCGAGGATCGCCGCCGAGGTCCCGCGCCGGGCCTCGCCGACGGTCCGCAGCGGCTTCGCGGACAGGCCAGGGACCGCGAGGATCGCGATGTCCTCGATGCGGTCGACGTAGACCGGGTGCGCGGACAGCCGCTCCCGCGACGCCTCGGGGATCACGGTGGTGTCCTGCTCGCCGGCGATCACGTGCTGGTTGGTGACGACGTAGCCCTCGGCCACCACCCAGCCGGACCCGACGACCCCGACTCCGCAGGCGCTGCCCTCGACGCGGACCACGCCCTCGCGGGCCGCCCGCGCGCCAGGGACCCGGACGATCGAGGGATCGGGCGCGTCGACGGTGACCCGCGGGCCCTCGAACCCGGGCAACGGATCGAACCGCGCCAACACCGAGAGCACGTCGTCCGACGGCGGCAGCGTGCGCCGCAGCTCCTTCAGCACCGACGAGTGGCGGATCTCGGCCCGCCAGCTCGACGGAACCCCCGGGGTCTGCAGCGCCACGGTCGCGACCAGCCAGACCGCGATCGCCACGACGGCAGCGGTGAAGGCCGCCCCGAGCGCCGCGTCGGCGACCCCGAGCGCTCCGCGTACCCCGCGCGGCCCGGTCCCCCGTAGCCGTCGGCGGAGCCGGTAGCCGATCTGCTGCAGGACCCCGCCGACCAGCGTGCCCAGCAGGACCGCCCCGAACAGCGCGGCGACCGGAGCGTTGACGTCCTCGGTCCCGTTGGGCAACACCAGCGGGCCGAGACGCGCGCCGGCGAGCGCCCCGCCGACGAAGCCGACGAAGCTCAGCGACGCGGACAAGAACCCTTGCGTTGTTCCGCCGACGGCAGCCACGACCAAGGCGCCGACGAGCACCCAGTCGAGCCCCGTCATTGGTGCAGGGGACGGTACCCGCTCGGCGAGCCGACCGCCGCACTGCCGCAACCGATTAGGGGTCGGGCAGCGCGCGGGTACAATCACACGCGTATGCCCTCCCCCGGACGTCCGAGTCCGCATTCACGACGTTCCGGATCCCGGCCCCGCACGATCCAGCCCGCGCCGAGCCGGGGACGACGGCCCCCGTCGGGCGGCCGCGGTGGGCGGCGCCGGAGGGGCCTGTTCGGTCTCGGCCCGATCGTCCCGGTCGCGATCGTCGCGCTGCTCGCCGCCGCAGGACTCAGCGGGTACCTGGTGCTCGACGCCCGCGCCGATCGCGCCACCGAGCGCGACCGGGTGGCGCACTACGTCGAGGCCTGGAGCCAGCAGGACTTCGCCGCGATGTACGCGGACCTCGACGCGGCCTCGCAGAAGCGGATCGACGAGCAGCGGTTCTCCGCCTACAACCGCGAGCAGCTCGACACCGCGACCGCCCGCAAGATCGCGACGGGCGAGCTCGTGCGCGACGGGGCGCGCTTCTCGGTCCCGGTGACCGTCGAGACCCGGCTGTTCGGCACGCTCGACGGCACGCTCGCGTTGCGGATCACCGGCGAGGGCGACGCCGCCCGGGTCGCCTGGGCGCGGCGGATGGCGTTCCCCGGTCTGCGCGACGGCGAGACCCTGTCACGGACCACCGAGCTGCCGCCGCGCGGCACGATCCTCGCGCGGGACGGCAAGACGGTGCTCGCCGAGGGCCCCGAGCGGACCTCCGAGGTGCCGAACATCGCCAGTCAGGTCGTCGGCGCGGTCGATACCGCCCGCCCCGAGGACGAGGACCTGCTGCGGCGGCTCGGCGTCCCGGCCGACGCCCAGGTCGGGACCTCCGGGCTGGAACGGATCCTCAACCCGCAGCTCGTCGGGACGCCAGGCGGCGAGCTGAAGGCCGGCGACCGGGTGCTCAAGCAGGTCGAGCCGCAGCAGGCCAAGGCGGTCCGCAGCTCGATCTCGCTCGCGGTCGTCAAGGCCGCCGTCGAGGCGCAGACCGGCGCTCCCGACCTGACCGGAACGACGGTGATCAACGCCCGCACCGGCGAGGTGCTGGGGTTCCAGGGCGCCGCCTGGTCGGCGCTCCAGCCGCCCGGCTCGACGATGAAGATCATCACCGCCGCCGCCGCGCTCGAGGACGGGATCGCCAAGCTCTCGACGGTCTACCCGAAGGAGACCGAGGCCAAGGGCTACGGGATCCAGAACTCCAACGAGGAGCTCTGCGGCGGCACGCTGGTCGAGGTCTTCGCGCACTCCTGCAACTCGGTGTTCGTCCCGCTCGGCGCCAAGATCGGCGCGGAGCGGTTCGTCGAGATGGCCGAGAAGTTCGGGTTCAACCAGAAGCCGCCGGTGCTCGGCGCCCAGGCGAGCACGATCCCGACGGCCGAGGAGATGAACGACAGCGAGGTCGTCACGTCGGCGATCGGCCAGGCCCGCGTGCAGGCCACCAGCCTGCAGGTGGCGCTGATGACCGCGACGATCGCCAACGGCGGCAAGCAGCCCGAGCTGACCTTCGTGCAGCGCAGCACGCCGGCCAAGACCACCCGCGTGGTCAAGGCGTCGACCGCAAACGCGATGCGCCGGATGATGGTCGAGACGATCGAGAACGGAACCGGCTCGAACGCCAAGGTGGGGATCAGCGGGATCACGACCGGGGGCAAGACGGGGACCGCCGAGCTGGCCGCCACCCAGGGCGCGCACTGCGACGAGGAGGCCGCCCGCCGCGATGAGGCTCCGCCCGAGATCACCGACAGTCCGGAACCGATCTCGCCCTGCGGCAACCTCGACGGCAAGTCGACGACCGCGTGGATGGCGGCCTACGCCCCGGTCACGCGGACCGACGGTCAGGACCCGATCGCCGTCGGCGTGCTGCGGGCGCGGAACTTCCAGGGCGGCTCGACCGCGGCTCCGGTCGCGAAGTCGGTGCTGACCGCCGCGCTCGGCGGCTGATCCCGAAACGACGACGGCCCCGGTGCTGGCGAGTACCAGGGCCGTCGGAACGACCTGCGGACAGGATCGGCGGGCGCCGATCCCGAACTCGATCAGACGTCGAGGTCGATGGTGACGTGGCCGCCCGACGGCTCCTTGATGTGGAGCGTCAGCGGGCGGTTCTCGAGGTTGATCTGGGGGATCTTGAAGAGCAGCAGCTCGCCCTGGGTGGTGCCGTTGGCCGCCGGGCTGTTGGGCAGCGGCTGGACGCCGGTGCTCGAGCTGCTGGCGGCGGGGATCGTCGCCTGGCGGTAGAGGAACGGGTTCGGCGGGTTGGCCGGATCGACGCCCGTGACCGGACGGAAGACGTGGGCCTCGCTACCCGCCTCGCCCTCGATGTAGGCCGAGTCGCGGATCTCGAAGTCCTCGATCGACGCCGACTGCATCGGCTGCTTGTTCTCGTTGTAGGCCGCGATGAAGACCCCGAAGAAGACCTCGTTGTTGATCGGGTTCTCCGGGTCGGTCTTCAGCTCGACCGCGGGGCCGGTCAGGCCGGCGACGTAGGACGAGTCCTCGGGATCGACCTTCTCGCGGTTGCCGCGCGCCGCCGGGTTGCGGAAGTCACCGGGGTTGAGCTGGCGCGAGACCTGGACCTGGTAGTTGACCCAGGGACCGTCCTCTGGTCCGAGGTGGACGTAGACCAGCTCGTTCGGGGCGTGGGTGACGACCGAGTGCTTTTCTCCGCAGCCGGTGAGGGCGGTCGACGCCATCGCGACCGCGAGCAGAGGGATGAGCCGCTGACGCATGAGCGGGCAGTTTAATGAAGCGGCCCGTTGCTCGCGTGCGAGGCCGAGCCGGCCTCGCTCACGGACGGTCCGTCGAGCCGGAAACCGGAGCTGGGCTTGCGGGCGCCACCCGCGATCGAGGCGCGCGACGCGGACGCCCGCGCGACGCCGTCGGCCGTCTCGAGGATCCCCTGGAGACGACGCATCCCCTTGCGCAGCGCGCGCTGGGCGACCCCGCGCTGGCCGGAGACGAGCTCCATCAACTGATCCGACGGCAGCTTCGGCTCGGTGTCGAGGGTGAAGGTCACCCGCGAGCCGCCGTCGTTCGTCTGGACGACGGTGATCTCGCCCTGGACCCGGGTCCGGTCGTACTTGCCACCGCGGCCGACGATCCCGATCCGGTGCGGGGCCTCGACCTCGTGGAAGGTCACGTCGTAGCGAGCGAAGCGGTTGAAGAGCAGGCGCGCGCGGACCCGTGCTCCCGCGCCGGCGCCGATCGAGTCCTCGCGGGTCAGCCGCCACTCGACCAGGCGGTGGTCGAGGAACGACGGGTGGTTGGCGATGTCCGCCAGGTAGGCGAAGACCTCCTCCCGCGGGCGCTGGATGACGACGGAGGCACTGACCGGGTCCACGCGGCGCAGTCTACCCCGGCGTGGCGGCCGACGAACCGTGCCGGCCGCAACGCGGCGGCGATCGGGCCGGCCGACGCTCAGGACGCGTCGCGCGGAACCGGCGGCGTGATCCGCTGGGCCCGGATCTCCTCGCCGTGGCGGACCGGGACCGAGGCGATCGGCCGGTCCTTGCGGTACGGCAGGCAGAGCGCGCAGACCGTCCGGTGCTTCGGCATCCGGTAGACGACCTCGCCGACGAGCGGCGTGCGCTTGCAGCGGTCGCAGCAGAGCCGCTCGGCGTGCAGGCTCGAGACCGAGGCGCGCAGCAGGTGGCGCTCGAGGTCGACTTCGGAGATCGTCGGAGTCTGGCGGCGGAGCACACCCCCGTGTTCGGGGCCGGCGGGTCGATTCCTCCCCGCCGGGGAATCCGCGGGTGACGCACGTACACTCCGCGCATGCCCCACCGGATCGCAGTGCTCTCGCAGAAGGGCGGGACCGGCAAGACGACGACGGTCCGGACGCTCGCCGACGCGCTACGCCGCGCCGGCCTGTCCGTGCTGACGGTCGACCTCGATCCCCAGGGCAACCTCTCCGACTACTGCGACGTCCCGCCCGACGCGCAGCCGACGATCGCCGACGTGCTCGCCGGACGCGCCGCCTTCGCCGACGCGGTCCACGACGGGGTCGTGCCCGCCAACCTGCAGCTCGCCGAGGCCGAGCTGGCGCTGGCCGGCCGGATGGGCCGCGAGCTGGTGCTCCGCAACCTGCTGCGGAACGGCGACGGCCCGGCGGATGGGGTGGGCGGGGCCGATATCACCCTCTTCGACTGCCCGCCCAACCTGGGGCTGCTGACCGTCAACGCGCTGGTCGCGTCGACCCACGCGCTGATCGCCTGCGAGGCCCAGTACTTCGCCCTCCAGGGCGTCGAGCAGGCCCGCCAGGTGATCGACCTGGCGCGCGAGACGCTCAACCCGGAGCTGGTCTGGCTCGGTGCCGTGGTGACCAAGGCGGACCTGCGGACGGTCCACTCGCGTGAGGCCGTCGAGCAGCTCCGCGCCGCGCACGGGGACAAGATCCTCGACACGGTGATCCGACAGTCGATCGCCTACCCGGAGACCGCCGAGCGCGGCACCTCGATCCTCGACCACCGCCCCGAGCTGGGCGTCGACTACCTGGATCTCGCGGTCGAGCTGACCGACGCGCTCGACGAGCCCGCGGCCCGGCGCAAGCTGACCCGGATGGCCCGCGCCGTCCGCGGCTAGCGCTCCGACGTCCGCGCCGGACGTCGACGCGATCAGTCCTCGCGAACCTCGACCCGCAGCCCCTCGCGCGAGAACGGCGCGGTCAGCACGTCGGCCCACCCCGCGCTGCGCTCGGTCGCCGCCGCGACGACGCGCTCGGTGTCCTCGGAGCGCACCCAGAGCATCACGGTCGGCCCCGCTCCGGAGACCGTGGCGCCGATCGCGCCGAGGTCACCCGCGTCGTCGATCAGCTCCGAGGACCGCGGGAACAGCGCCGCCCGGTGCGGCTGGTGGAGCACGTCCTGCAGGCTGTGGGCGACGATGTCGAAGTCGGCCCGCTCCAGGCCGATCGCCAGGGCGGCGCCCCAGGCGACGTTCGCGGTCGCGTCCTCCAGCGGCACGTGCTGCGGCAGCACCGCGCGCGCGGCGGCGGTCCGCACCGCCTCCTCGGGCACCACGAAGACCGCGTCGAGACCGGCGGGCGGGTCGATCCGCACCGTCGAGTTGCCGTCGGTCAGGATCACCCCGCCGAACAGCGCGGCCGAGACGTTGTCGGCGTGTCCCTCGATGTCGATCGCGATCGGCAGCAGCGCTTCGGGATCGGTGGTGCCGCCGTCGAGCGCGGCCGCTGCGGCCAGGCCCGCGACGATCGCCGTGGCGCTCGATCCGAGGCCGCCGGCCAGCGGCACGTCGGTCCGGACGCGGAACGTGCACCCGTCGGCCGAGCGCAGCCGCTCGAAGGCCTGCACGATCGCGTTGTCGCGTCCGGTCGGCAGCGGCAGGTCGTGCTCGACCGCGAAGGTCCCGGTCTCCTCGACTTCGACGTGGAGCCACAATCCGATCGCGGCGGCCATGCAGTCGAAGCCCGGGCCGAGGTTGGCGCTCGACGCGGGAACGGAAACGGAGACGGAACGACCCATGCGTCCGCGACCTTACTGGAGACGATGCCCGCCCACCCCCGGCCGCCGCCACGCCGGTCGGCGCGGGGCGGCTCCTCCGGCTCGCGGGCGACGAGTCCGCGTCGACTTCGGTACCGCTGAGGTACGGCGGATGCCCCGCGCGGGCCGGTGTGGCAGGCTGACCGGAATGGTTCGACCACCGCAGCGTCGCCGCTCCCTGATGCCGCTGATCGTGCTGCTCGCGGCGCTCCTGGCGGTCAGCCTGGTCGGGCTGATGGTGGTCCGCTCGGGTGACGACCCGGAGGACCGTTCGGCCGACCGGACCGCCCTCCGGGCCGCGACCCAAGCGACCGTGCCGACCCGGACGGCCCCGGCGCGGACCACCCCCGGCGACCCGGCGAAGCAGCGCGCCGAGCAGCGGGCGGGCTGGCCGGTCCGCGGCGCGGCGGCGACCCGGGCGCGGGTCCCGATCCTGATGTACCACGTGATCGGCGACGTCCCCGCGGGCGCCGCCTACCCCGACCTGTGGGTCGCGCCGGACCGGTTCGCCGCCCAGGTCGAAGCGCTCCGCGCGGCCGGCTTCACCGCGATCACGATGGAGGAGCTGTGGTCGGCCTGGCACGACGGCGGGCGGCTCCCCGAGCGCCCGGTGGTCCTGAGCTTCGACGACGGCGACATCACCCACGCGATGAACGCGGCCCCCGTGCTGCTGAAGGTCGGCTGGCCGGGCGTGCTCAACCTGACGGTCCAGAACCTCGGCAAGCGCGGGCTGCCGATGTGGGGCGCCAAGCGGCTGATCCGGCAGGGCTGGGAGATCGGCTCGCACACCGTCACCCACCCGGACGTGACGACCCTCGACGCGGCCGGATTCGCCCGCGAGCTGGCCGGCTCGCGAAAGACGATCAAGCAGCGCCTCGGGGTCGACGTGCGGTTCTTCTGCTACCCCGCGGGCAAGAGCGACGCGGCGTCGCGGGCGGCGGTCGCCGCCGCCGGCTACCTCGCGGCGACGACGGTCGATCCGGGGCTCGCCGCGCGCGCGGACGACCCGTACCTGCTGCCGCGCGTGCGGGTCGATCCGTCGACGACGCCGGCGGCGCTGGTCCGGATGGCCCGCGGCGGCTGAGGCCCGGCGGGGGTTCCGACCGACCTTGTCGAGTTCGTTCCGATATTCGGAACGAACTCGACAAGGAACCGCCGGTCTACCGGATCAGCACCTTCTCGAGGGCGGCGAGCGACGGCTCGCAGGGGATCACCGGCGTCGACTCGTCCATCGCCGTCTGCGGGTCCTTGAGCCCGTGTCCCGTCAGCACGCAGGCGATCCGCTGGCGGTCGCTGCCCGGCTCGATCCCGGCGCCGTGCTTGAGCAGGCCGGCGACCGACGTGGCCGAGGCCGGTTCGCAGAAGACGCCCTCCTCGCGAGCGAGGAACCGGTACGCGTCGAGGATCTCCTCGTCGGTCACGTCGTTGACGGACCCGCCGGAGCCCGTCATCGCGGTCATCGCCTCCTCCCAGCGCGCCGGGTTGCCGATCCGGATCGCCGAGGCGACCGTCTCGGGCGCGGCCACGGCCTCGCCGCGGACCAGCGGGTTGGCCCCGCGCGCCTGGAAGCCGACCATCCGCGGCAGCGATACCGACGGGTCCTCGGCGTGGAGCTCGCGGAAGCCCTTCCAGTACGCGGTGATGTTGCCGGCGTTGCCAACCGGGATGCAGAGCGCGTCGAGCTGACCCTCGAGGTCCTCCTGGATCTCGAACGCCGCGCACTTCTGGCCCTCGATCCGGAAGTCGTTGACCGAGTTGACCAGCGCGATCGGGTGGGCGTCGGCGATCTGGCGGACGAGCCGCAGCGCCTCGTCGAAGTTGCCGCGCAGGGCGATCACCTCGGCGCCGTGCATCAGCGCCTGGGCCAGCTTGCCCGCCGCGATCTTGCCGTCGGGGACGAGCACCACGCCGCGGATCCCGGCGCGGGCCGCGTAGGCGGCGAGCGCCGCGGCGGTGTTACCGGTCGAGGCGCAGATCACGGCCTCGGCCCCCTCGCGGACCGCGGCCGAGACCGCGCAGGTCATCCCGCGGTCCTTGAACGACCCGGTCGGGTTGAGACCCTCGTACTTCAGATAGACGTCGGCGCCGACCCGGTCGCTCAGCCGCGGCGCGTGGATCAACGGCGTCGAGCCCTCGTTGAGGCTGACGATCGGATCGGTCGCCGCGAACGGCAGACGCTCGATGTAGCGCTCGATCAGGCCCATCCGCCGGATCGAGTCGGTCCCGCGCAGACGATGCCCGCCCTCGGCGGCGCCGTCGAGGCCGCGACCGCTCGGCGGAGCCAGGCGCGGGTCGGTGCAGGCCGGACCGGTCATGCGCCGAACTCCTCGTCGATCACGCGGATCGCCCGCGGCGTAGCCGTGACGAAGTCCTTGGAGGCGATCAGCTGGACCGCGCCGTAGAACCGCGACTCGAGCACCGGGTGGACGACGAGCACCAGGCGGGACTGGCCGGGCTCGCCGGGAGCGGACCCCTTCCGGGTCCCCTTCTGGACGACGCTCTTGACGGACACGCCCTGCAGGCCCAGCACCTGGGCGATCTGGGCGAGCACGCCGGGGCGGTCGGCGACCTCGACGTGCAGGTAGAAGCTCGAGACGACGTCGTCGACGAAGCCGAGCCGGTGCTGCGTCGGCGGGGTCTGGGCGGGCGGGATCATCGCGCTGATCACGTCGCCGATCACCGCGGTCGCCGTCTGCGAGCCCCCGGCGCCGGGGCCGGAGAGCGTGATCTCGGTGATCGCCGGCGACTCGATCGTGACGGCGTTGAACGAGCCGTCGACCGAGGCGAGCGGATGCCCGGCGTAGAGGAACGCCGGGTGCACGCGGACGGCGAGCTTGCCGTCGAGCCGCTCGGCCGAGCCGATCAGGCGCAGCGACAGTCCGAGGTCGCGGGCGTACGCGATGTCCTCGCCGGTGAGGTGCTCGATCCCCTCGTACGGCACGTCGGAGAGGTGGACCGGGGTGTCGAAGGCGAGCCGCGCGAGGATCGCCATCTTGGCCGCGGCGTCCTTGCCGGTGACGTCGTCGGTCGGGTCGCTCTCGGCGTAGCCGAGCTGCTGGGCGTCGGCGAGCGCCGACTCGTACGACGCGCCGGTCGCGGCCATTTGGGTGAGGATGTAGTTGGTGGTGCCGTTGACGATCCCGTGCAGCCGCTCGACGTGCTGGCCCGTCAGCGACTCCTGGAGCACCCGGATCACGGGAACGACGCCCGCGACCGCGGCCTCGAACCGTAGCTGGACCCGATTCTCGCGCGCCAGGCCCCACAGCTCCTCGCCGTGCTCGGCCAGGAGCTGCTTGTTCGCCGTGACGACGTGCTTGCCCGCCCGCAGCGCCCGCACGACGTGGTCGCGCGCCGTGTCCGTGCCGCCCATCACCTCGACGATCAGGTCGCTGTTCGCGAGGATCTCGTCGAAGTCGCCGCGACTGCGCGTCAACACCCCCGAGATCTCGGGGCGCAGCCCCGTGACGTGGGCAATCGCGTCGGCGCGGTCGGGCAGCAGTTCGGCGACCGCGGAACCCACGGTGCCGTGCCCGAGCAGACCGACGCGGAACGGGGCAGAGTCGTCCGTCGTCATCGCCCCGGCATCATCGCATCCGGCGGGGGTTCCTGTGGTGACCGCCGCGTGGCTCTCGACTTCGTATCAGCGCGACCCGGAAGCGGCGCCGGGCCCGACCGCTCGGCCGTTCAGCCGATGTCCCGAGCCCACAGCTCCTCGATCCGCTGGCGGCGCACGACCTCGCGGGCCGTCCCCCCGCCGACGAAGACCACGGGCGCCTGCAGCACGCCGTTGTAGCTGTTGGACATCGCGTAGCCGTACGCCCCGGTGACCGGGGTGACCACGACGTCGCCGGACCGCGGACTCGCCAGTCGCGCCCCACGGACGAGCACGTCGCTGGACTCGCAATGCATGCCGGTCAGGTTGGCGGTGACGACCGGCGGGGAGGGGTCCGCATTCCGCTCGCCGGCGCCCCCGCCGCCGACGACGTCGCCCTCGGGGGTCGCGAAGCGATCGACGACCTGGGCCTCGTAGACCGCGTCGTAGAGCATCGGCCGCAGGTTGTCGGCCATCCCGCCGTCGACCCCGACCCAGGTCGAGACGTTGCGCTTGACCGTCTGGACCGTGTAGAGCGTGACGCCGGCCCGGCCCACGATCGAGCGCCCCGGCTCGTCGGCGATCCGCACGCGGTCGCCGATCAGCTCGCGGACCGCGGCGACCTTCTCGGCGGCGTACGCCTCGACCGTCGGCAGCCGGGCCGCCTGCTCGGCCGTGTAGGCGACGCCGAGCCCCCCGCCCAGGTTGAGCTCGTCGAGCCCGTCCATCAGCGGGGCGACCGCGGCGACGGCGCGGCGGTAGACGCCGAGCTCGAGGAGCTGCGAGCCGATGTGGAAGTGCAGGCCGTCGAGCCGCAGCGACGGCTCGCGGCGGACCCGGTCGATCGCGACGCGCGCGTCGTCGATGCCCAGGCCGAACTTCGAGTCGGCCTGGCCGGTCGAGATCCCGGCGTGGGTCTCGCCCCGGACGTCCGGGGTGACGCGGATCGCCACGGGCTGGACCCGGCCGCGGTCGGCGGCGACCCGCGCCAGCCGGTCGAGCTCGTCGAACCCGTCGATCACGACCTGCCGGACCCCCGCGTCGACCGCCGCGGCCAGGTCGGCCTCGGTCTTGGCGTTGCCGTGGACGTGGATCCGCTCGGGAGCGAATCCCGCGTGCAGCGCGACCGCCAGCTCCCCGCGCGACGCGACGTCGCAGCCCAGGCCCTCGGACTCGATCACCCGCAGCACGGCGGTGCACGGACAGGCCTTCGAGGCGAACGAGACGTGGGCGCCGGGGGCGTGACGATCGAACGCCTCGCGGTAGGCCCGCGCCTGGGCCCGCAGGTCGTCCTCGACCACCACGTACGCGGGGGTGCCGAACCGCTCCGCCAGCTCGCGGGCGTCGCAGCCGCCGAGCTGGAGCCGCCCGTCGTCGCTCAGCGCGGAGCCCAGGGGGTAGACGGCGAGCAGGTCGGCGGTCATCCGCCGGGATGATGCCAGCGGCCGGACGACCCGCGCCGCGCGAGCCACCCCGGGACCGGCCTAGAGGTAGCCCATGGGGTCCTTCTGCACCCCGTTGACCCGCGTCTCGAAGTGGATGTGCGGACCGGTGCTGTTGCCGGTGTTGCCGCTGGCGGCGATCACCTGGCCCTTGCTCACGCGCTGGCCGACCTTCACGCCGAGCCGCGAGTTGTGGCCGTAGCAGGTGGAGAACCCACCGCCGTGGTCGATGCAGATGTAGTTGCCGTAGCCGCCGACCCAGCCGGAGATCGCCACGGTGCCGTCGTCGGCGGCGTGGACCGGGGTCCCGGTCGGAACGCCCAGGTCGATCCCGCCGTGCAGGCGGCCCCAGCGGAAGCCGAACGGCGACGTCAGCGGCGCGTTGGCCGGCCAGACGAGGTTGCCGCTGCCCTGCCGCACCCCGCCGCCCGACGGCATGCCCGACAGCTTCGCCTGGATCTTCGACTCCTCCTTCTCCAGGCCCTTCAGGTGCTGCTCGAGATCCTTGCGGTCGACGCGGACCTTCCGCAGCAGCTTGGCGCGGCTCTGACGCGCCTCGGAGATCGTGCCGCGCGCGCTGACCAGCCGGCCCTTGACCTGGGCGATCTCGTCGCGTCGCGACTCGATTCGCACGTTGGTCGTCCGCTGCCGCCGCTCGAGCTTCTCGAGCCGAGCCTCGGTCGCGGCCGCCTCGACCCGGGCGGCCTTCACCGAGCGGACGATCCGCTGGTCCTGCTGACCGATCCGGTTAAGGAACTCCCCGCGCTCGAGGAGGTCGGCGAAGCCCTTGCTGTTGACGACCACCGAGACGATGCTCGGCTTGTCCGCCTGGTACAGCTCGACCAGGCGGGCCGAGAGCACGCGCCGGGACTCGTCGAGCTTGGCGCGCAGCCGCACGAGCCGCTTGCGCTCGGACCGCAGGCCGGCCTGCGTCTTGCCGAGGCGCTGCTCGCTGGCGTCCAGGTCGGACTGAACCGTGTCCTGCCGCTGCTGGAGGCTGTCGATCTTCGGCTGCAGCTCGGCGATCCGCGACGAGTAGCCCTGGACGTCCCGCTGGAGCTTGCGCTCCCGGCTGCGCCGCTTCTCGAGCTTGCTCTTCGTCGTGCCGATCTTGCCCTTGACCTT
>JADMKN010000110.1 GCA_015478825.1 Patulibacter sp.
GGCGATCGGCGACTTCCCCTCGTCCTCGACCACCAGCTCGGCCCCCGGGATCGCCGCGGCGTAGCGCTCGGCGGTCGCCAGCGGATGGCCGGGGTCGGCCTCGTCGCGGTCACCGACGACGACCGTCGGGGCGCTGATCGCCGCCAGCTCGCCGACGTCGCCGAACGGGGCGCTGCGGGGAATCCCGCGCAGGGCCGCGGCGACGGCCTGCGGGTCGTCGTGGACCGAGAGCCGCTGGTGCGTCACCTTGCGAACGGTCTCGCGCCACTGCTCCGGCACGTCCTCGAACCGGTAGGCCGCGACGAAGCCGTCCGCGCCCCCCGACGCCATCCCCGCCGCGAGCCGGTCCCAACGCTCCAGCGACGCCGGATCCGCCTCGTTGCCGGGCAGGAACGCCGGCGTCACGAGCACCAGCCCGGCCACCCGCTCCGGTCGCCGCAGGGCGAAGCGGATCGCGGTGTGCGCGCCCATCGAGGCGCCGACCAGCACCGCCCGGTCGATCCCCTGCGCGTCGAGCACCGACTCCAGGTCGTCGGCCAGGGCCTCGTAGTCGTAGCGGCCGTCGGGAGCGGCCGAGGACGCGCCGTGTCCGCGGGCGTCGTAGGTCACGACGCGGTAGCCCGAGCGCTCGAGCTTGCGGCTGCCCATCACCACGTAGCGATGGTTCGCCGTCAGACCGTGCAGCAGGACGATCGGCGGCCCGTCGCCAGCGACCTCGACATGCAGTTCCATCGTCGATGTACTACCAGGCCGTGGTCGCGTCCCGCCGGCCGCCGGCCCCCTGGAGCGGCGACCGGTCGACCGCACGCCGGTCCGTCTACGGCGACCACGGCAGCGTGAGCTGGACGCCCGGCCCGTCGACCAGCTCGAGTGAAGCCATCCGCACGCCGAGCAGCCGCACCGGCTGCTGGGGGCCGTACTCGCGCAGCATCGCGACCGCCGTCTCGGCCAGCAGCTCGGCGTCCTCGACCGGCGTGGTCAGCGTCCGGGAGCGTGAGACGGTCGAGAAGTCCGCCAGCCGCACCTTGATCCCCACCGTCCGTCCGCGGCGCCCCTGCTGCTCGAGCGCATCGAACAGCTTCGCGGCCAGTCGCCGCAGCGCGTGCTCCTGGTCCTCGGGGTCGTCGATGTCCTGCGAGAAGGTCGTCTCACGGCTCTCGGAGACCGGCTCGCGGACCGGCACCACCGGGTCGTGGTCGTCGAACCGGCAGCGGCGCCAGAGCCACGGCCCCGAGCGCGGGCCGAACCACTCGCTGAGCTGGTGCTCCGAGATCCGCGCGAGCGCGCGAATCGTGGAGATCTGCCGCTCGGCCAGCAGCTCGGTGGTGCGCGGCCCGATGCCGGGCAGCAGACCGGGCGAGGCGTCGGCCCAACGCCGCCACGCCTGCCGCCGGTCGAGCACGACGAAGCCCTTGGGCTTCTCGGCGTCGGAGGCGAGCTTCGCCACCAGCTTGTTCGGGCCGATCCCCACCGAGACGTGCAGCGACGTCTCGCGGTGGATGCGGCGGACGACGCGACGCATCGCCGCCCGGGGCGCGACCAGTCCCGAGAGGTCGACGTAGGCCTCGTCGAGGCTGAGCTGCTGCACCGTGTCGACCTCGTCGCGGACCACGGCCATCACCGCCTCGGACGCCTCGCGGTACGCGTCGTGGTCGGGCGGAACGAGGATCGCGTCGGGGCACCGCCGGCGCGCGACCGAGAGCGGCATCGCCGATCCGACGCCGTGCTCGCGCGCCTCGTAGGTCGCGGTGGTGACCACCGACCGCGGCCCGTCGTGGGCGACGATCACCGGCTTGCCGCGCAGCTCCGGGCGCCGCAGCAGCTCGACCGCGGCGAAGAACGCGTCGCAGTCGAGATGTCCGATGCACCGCTCCACCTCCACCAGCGTAGAGGCGCGGACGGCGCCCCGTCGAACGGACGTTCGCCTCGGCGCTCGCGCTGGTGTGCGGCTTGCCTGCCTGGGCCGAGCAAACCGCACATCTGACCGCGGCGCGCGGGTCCTAGTGGTCGACCATCACCCGACCGACGTCGCCGAAGCCCAGGTCGTTGCGGGTGGCGGTGGTCAGGTCCCAGTCACGCCCGGGGATGAACGGCCCGCGGTCGACGACCTTGGTCGTGACCTGGCGCTTGCCGTAGCGCAGCGTGACGCGGGTGCCGCAGGGCAGCGTCTTGTGCGCGACGCCCTTGGTCCGCGGGGTCAGACGCCCGCCGCAGGCCAGCGGGCCGCCGTAGAGTCCCGGGCCGAAGTACGACGCGTGCGCCTTGCGGAAGCCGTGCACGCGCTTGACGCGACGGTGGGTGCTCTTGACGTGCTCGCTGGCGATCACGCGCACCCGCGCGGCCCGGTCGCCGACCGACGAGATCTGCTTGGCCACACGGAACCGCCCGCTCGACGAGACCCGGGCCGTCGCCACCGGCTCCCAGCTCTTCTTGGCACGCAGGTCCAACCGCACCCGATCGCCCTCGCGAGCGCCGACCACCTGGCCGGCGTAGACGGCCCGATTGCCGACCAGACCGGCGGCCCGGGCGGTGGTCACGCGGATCTCGGGCCGCAACGGGCGGGACGCGTTGGCGGGCGCCGCCACGCGGTCCTCGGCGGAGGCCGATGCGGTCGTGGTCGGACTGGACGGGGTGACGCCACCGGTCGGCGGGGCCGCGGCCACCGCGGGCGTCGCCGCCGTCAGGGCAGCGGCCGCCCCGGCCACGAGCACGGCACGGGATGACGAAGCAACAGCATCGCGAATCACGGAACTGACTCCTTGGTCGTGACGCCTACGGAGTTAGCTGACGGGCTCGCGAACGATCCGTACCGCGCACATCCGGTGCTCGATACGACTCGACCGCTACGGGCGACTGCTGCGCCCGATTCGCCCCGGCCGCGACGACGGAACGTCGATCGCGGCAGTGGGTCCCCCGTTCGGTGCACGCGGACGTGGCACCGACTCGGCGTCGGAAGACGTCACACGCTAGCGCACTCCCCCGGCGCTCTCCCGTGCTGCTGCGCACATGCGGCGTACGCGGCCGGAATCCGGCGTCAGGCCGAGAAGTCGGCTTCCACCGTGAAGATGCCCGGGGACGGCTTCGCGATGGCGGCGGCCCGCTGCGCGTACTCGGCCGCGGCAGGGTCGTTCTGCGTGGCCTTGACGGCGTCGATGCTCTCCCACCGGGCGATGTTGACCACCCGACGTCGGTCGACCGCGGCGAGGACGGTCGAAGAAACGAATCCCGAGCGGCGGGAGATGACGTTCCGCGTTCCCTCCTCGAGGATGTCGATCAGCGTCTGCTGCTGCGACGGATCGACGTCGATGACGTTGACGAACGTGACGGGGCTGGACATAGAAGACCTCTCTCGGGACGGTGGGTTCGCCGCCGCAGGATGCGACGGCCAGGCCCGCCGGGCCGTGCCCGGTGGACCGAGGGACGGCCGATGCCGTCCTGGGTCAAGGACGACGCAGGCGGTCGAACCGTGAGGTTCGTCGGTGCGATCGTCGGCCGCGCCGATCGTCGACCTCACGATTCGCGGGTCTATCTCGTCCTCGGATCAGGGCGTGATCCAATCGTGTGAGGGCGCACACGCGGTCACGACCCCGTCAGGAGACGAAGCGATGCGACAAGGCCCGCCACACGGGCGAACGGAGACACCCGAGATCAGCGACGCGATTCACGAACGCAGCTTCCTGCTCGGCCTCTGCTATCGACTGCTCGGATCGCTCGCCGATGCGGAGGACGCGGTTCAGGAGACCTATATCCGTTGGTACCGCATGAGCGACGCCGAGCGACACGCGATCGTCTCGCCGCGCGCGTGGCTCGTCACGTCAGCGAGCAGGATCGGGCTCGACATGCTCGGCTCGGCCCGAGCCCGCCGGGAGCGCTACGTCGGTGACTGGCTCCCCGAGCCGGTTCCGGCCGACGCGCGGTGGAGCAGCGTCGGTCCCCGGTCCGATTCGAGCGACCCTGCGGAGCGGGCTACCCTGGACGAGTCGGTCTCGATGGCCCTGCTCGTGGTGATGGAGTCGATGACCGCGGCGGAACGCGTGGCGTTCGTCCTCCACGACGTCTTCGGGTACACGTTCCCGGAGGTCGCCACGATCGTCGGACGCTCTCCCGCCGCGTGTCGGCAACTCGCTTCGTCGGCCCGCCGCCGCGTTCGGGACGGCCGTCGTACTGCGGTCCCGTTCCCCGAGCATGCCGCGTTGGTCCGGGCCTTCCGGACGGCGTGGCAGAGTGGGAACGTCGCCGCGCTCATCGGGCTGTTGGATCCGGAGGCGCGGGCGATCACGGACGGAGGCGGACTGGCCTCCGCCGCGGTGGAGCCGCTACGCGGACCCCGCGCGATCGCCCGGTTCTTCGTCGCGGTCCTCGGCCGCCAGCCCGACCTGGCGGTCCG
>JADMKN010000111.1 GCA_015478825.1 Patulibacter sp.
GAGCGGCGTCTCGTCGGCGGCGAGCACCGCCCGCTTCGCCAGCTCGGCGGCCACCGCGGGGCGGCGGGCGATCGTCTCGGCCAGGTCGAGGGCCTCGCCCTGCAGGCCCTCCGGCTCGACCACGCGATTGACGAAGCCGAGCCGCTCGGCCTCCTCCGCGCGCACCCCGCGACCGGTCAGCACCAGCTCCATCGCCCGGTGCTTGCCGAGCACCCGCGCGAGCCGCTGCGTCCCGCCCCCGCCGGGGATGATCCCGAGCCGGATCTCGGGCTGCGAGAACTCGGCCGCCGAGGAGGCGACGACCAGGTCGCAGGCGAGCGCCAGCTCGCATCCGCCGCCCGCGGCCGGGCCGCCGACCGCCGCGACCAGCGGCTTGCGGAACGCGGCGATCCGCGACCAGATCCGCGCGCCGCGGGCGGCCATCGCGTCCTGGAATCCCTGGTCGTGCATCGTCCGGATGTCGGCGCCGGCCGCGAACAGCTCGTCACCACCGGTCAGCACCACCACGCGGACCGTGGCGTCCGACTGCAGCGCGTCGAGCGCGTCGATCAGCGCGTCGCGCACCTCGTCGGTGAGCACGTTGCGCTGCTCGGCCCGGTCGATCGTCGCGCGTGCGACCCCCTCCCGCGGTCGATCGACGGCGACCGCCGGGCGGTCCTCGGCCGGACCGCTCATGCTCGTGCTCCTCGTCCGTCGCCCGGATCCGGGGCGGGCCGGCGGTAGACCGCGTCGCCGTCCGGGCCGGCCAGCCGGTCGAGCAAGGCGTCGACGCGCGCGGGCCCGATCCACTCCTGCCAGCGCGACGGTCCGACGGGGTGGTTGAGGCCGAGCGTCATCCCGTCGTCGATCGCCTCGGAGGCCGCCACGCCCTCGGCCCGCGCGAACCGTGCCTCGTTGACCAGCTGCGCCAGGATCCGGGCGAGCACGCCCGCCTCGGGGTCCACCGGACGCCCGGCGAGCCGGTCGTCGATCGCCGTCGCCGCCCGCTCCGCGGCCGACCGGGCGGCGGCCTCACGGTCGTCCGGGCGCGGCGGGCGAGCCGGACGGGACGTCTCGTAGTCGTAGAACCCTCGGCCGGCCTTGCGCCCCAGACGCCCCTCGGCGACCATCCGCTCCTGGATCGGGCTCGGTCGCCAGCGTGGCTCGTGGCCGCCCCGCTCCCACATGGAGCGGGTGACCGCCAGGCCGACGTCGACGCCGATCAGGTCCATCAGCGCGAACGGCCCGAGCGGGAACCCGGCCGCCTGACACGCCCGGTCGACGTCGGCGACCGTCGCCTCCCCGCCGTCGAGGATCCGCAGCGCCTCGAGGTAGTACGGCCGGGCGCAGCGGTTGACGACGAAGCCCGGAGCGTCCGCGACCTCGATCGCCGTGCGACCGAGCGCGACGGCAACCCGTCGCGCGACCTCGACGTGCTCGGTCGCGGCGGTCGGCGGCACGATCAGCTCGACGAGTCGCATCTCGGTCGGCGGGTTGAAGAAGTGCAGGCCGACCACCCGTTCCGGTTGCGGGACCCCCGCGGCGATCTCGCGGATCGGGATCGACGAGGTGTTGGACGCCAGCGTCGCCGTGGGCAGCGCCCGCCCGGCGCGGGTCAGCACATCGTGCTTGAGCTCCAGCCGCTCCGGAACCGCCTCGATCACCGCGACCGCTCCGGCGTCGCGGTCCGGGTCGTGGCCGACGCCGATCCGGATCCGCCCGAGCGCGGCCGCCGCCGCGTCCGCCTCGGTCCGGCCGCGCGCGACGCGCTGGTCGAGGGCGCGTGCCACGCGGTCGCGTGCCGCCGCGGCTGCGGCGCCATCACCCTCGACGACCGACGCGACCTGGGCGTGCAGGGCGGCAAGCAGGGCGATTCCGGCCCCCATCGTGCCCCCGCCGACGACGACGATCGGCCCGCCCGCCCCGTCCCGCCCGTCGAGCGTCGCATCGCCGCTCACGCCGCACCGCCCTTCGGCCGCTCCAGCACCACGGAGACTCCCTGACCGACGCCGACGCACAGCGTGGCCAGACCCCACCGCGCGTCCCGGCGCCGCAGCTCGTGGGCCAGCGACCCGACGAGCCGGGCGCCCGAGCTCCCGAGCGGATGACCTAGCGCGATCGCGCCACCGTTGGGATTGACCCGCTCCGCGTCGAGCCCCAGCTCGCGAACGCAGGCGACGGCCTGGGCGGCGAACGCCTCGTTGAGCTCGATCACGTCCAGCTCTTCGACCCCGATCCCCGCCCGGGCCAGCGCTCGCCGGGTGGCCGGCACCGGGCCGATCCCCATGTAGGCCGGGTCGACGCCGGCGACGCCGACGGCGGCGACCCGGGCCAGCGGCGTCCAGCCGTGCTCGGCGACCGCGGCGGTCGACGCCAGCAGCAGCGCCGACGCCCCGTCGTTCAGCGACGACGAGTTGCCGGCGGTGACGGTGCCGCCGGGGCGGAACGCGGGCCGCAAGCGGCCCAGGCGCTCCAGGTCGGTGTCGGCGCGCGGACCCTCGTCGCGGTCGACGACCACGTCGTCGCCCCGGCGCTGCGGCACCCGCACCGGGACCACCTCGTCGTCCCAGCGCCCGGCGTCCCAGGCGGCGATGGCCCGCTCGTGGGAGCGGAGCGCGAAGCGGTCCTGGTCCTCGCGCGCCACGGCGTAGCGCTCCGCGACGTTCTCCGCCGTCTCGCCCATCGAGTCCAGCGAGGCCCGCTCCGGCATCCGTGGGTTGACGAACCGCCAGCCAATCGTCGTGTCGGCGACGTCCGGTGGCCCGGTCGGGAACCCGCGCTCGGGCTTCATCGTGACCCACGGCGCGCGGGTCATCGACTCGACGCCACCCGCCAGCATCACGTCGGCGTCCCCGCAGCGCAACGCACGGCTCGCGCCGATCACCGCCTCCATGCCGGAAGCGCAGAGCCGGTTGACGGTCGCGCCGGGAACCGCGTGGGGCAGGCCCGCGAGCAACGCCGCCATCCGGCCGACGTTGCGGTTCTCCTCCCCCGCGCCGTTGGCGTTGCCGAGCACCACGTCGTCGATCCGCTCGCCCGACACGCCGGTCCGTGCGACGAGCTCCGCGAGCACCGTCGCGGCGAGGTCGTCGGGGCGTACACCGGCGAGCACGCCGTGGTGCCGTCCGATCGGCGTGCGGACGGCGTCGACGATCCATGCCTCGGTCATCGCAATCACTCTACATATTTCCTCGGTGCTATATAGATTGTTGCCATGGCACATGGTCAACAGGGCACCGGGCAGGCCCGCATCGCATCATCGGCGCCGCGCACCGTCGTCGTCAGCGGAGCGGCCGGCGGCGTGGGCCGCCACTGCTGCGCGCGGTTCCTGGCCGCCGGGGACCGCGTCGTCGCGCTCGGCCGGACGCTGGCCGCGCTCGAGGCCCTGCGCGACGAGCTGACCGCCGATCGGCTGGAGATCCGCTCGTGCGACGTCGGCGACGAGGACGCCGTGCGCGCGACCTTCGCCGCGCTGGGCGGCACGCCCGACGTGCTGGTCAACAACGCCGGGATCGCCCGCAGCGCCGCCCTTGGGCGCACGACCCTCGCGGACTGGGACGAGCACCTGCGGGTCAACGCGACCGGGCCGTTCCTCTGCACCCGCGAGGTCCTGGACGGCATGCGCGAGCGCGGCTCCGGCGCGATCGTCACCGTCGCGTCGACCGTCGGCCGGGTGGGCAGCCCCTACACCGCCGCCTACGCGGCGTCGAAGCACGCGGCCGTCGGTCTGACGCGCGTCGCCGCGGCCGAGCTCGCCGGCAGCGGCGCGACGGCCAACGCCGTCTGCCCGACGTTCATCGACACGCCGATGACGGCCGCGTCGGTCGAGCGGATCGTCGGCCGTACCGGTCGCGACGCCGACGACGCCCGCCAGGCGCTCGGCCGCCAGTCGCCGCTCGGCCGCCTGCTCGACCCCGACGAGGTCGCAGCGTCCGTGCTCTGGCTCGCATCGCCCGACGCCCGCGCGATCAGCGGGCAAACCGTGGTTCTCGACGGAGGAGGCCTCCAATCATGACCCCGTTCCGCGCTTCGGCGCCGTTCACCGACCGCTGGCAACACTTCGACTTCGCCCTCGATGAGGGCGTGGCGACGGTGACGTTCAACCGGCCCGACAAGCTCAACGCGCTGACGTTCGACGCCTACGCCGACCTGCGCGACCTGGCGGCCGAGCTGCCGCACCGCGGCGACGTGCGGGCGCTCGTGCTGCGCGGCGAGGGCCGCGCCTTCTGCTCCGGCGGCGACGTCGAGGAGATCATCGGCGAGCTGCGGAAGTTCTCCGCCACCGAGCTGCTCGACTTCACGCGGATGACGGGCGCCGCGGTGCGCGGCCTGCGCGAGCTGCCGCTGCCGGTGATCGCGGCGGTCAACGGCCGAGTATTTCACCG
>JADMKN010000112.1 GCA_015478825.1 Patulibacter sp.
CGCCTCGTCGGTCGCGCGATCGCCGACGCCCCGCGTTCCGACGTCCGGCTGGTCGGCGCGGTCGGTCACGACTTCTACGACGGCGCCCGCAAGGGAGCCAAGGGGTTCCAGCGGTTCACGGACCCGGAGCTGCGCGGTCCCGAGGGCTACGCGGACTACCTGCGCCGCGCCACCGAGCGCAGCCTGGAGCGCTGCGGCACGGACTACTTCGACCTGCTGCTGCTGCACAACCCGGACCGGATCGGCTACACGTCGGAGGTCGTCTGGGACGCGATGGACGAGTTGCGCGCCCAGGGCCTGACGAAGGCGATCGGGATCGCGCCCGGTCCGGCGAACGGCTTCACGCTCGACCTGCTGACCTGCTTCGAGCGGTTCGGCGACCGGATCGACTGGGCGATGCTGATCCTCGGGCCGCTGGAGCCGTGGCCGTCGCGGCTGGTGCTGCCGGCCTGCGAGGAGTACGACATCAAGGTCCTGACCCGAGTGACCGACTACGGCGGGCTCTTCTGGGGCGACCTACGGGCGGACACGCCGCTCGGCGAGTACGACCACCGGCGCTTCCGTCCCGACGGCTGGGTCGAGCGCGGGCTGGGGATCGTCGACCGGATCGCCGCGATCGGCAGGACCCGCGGCCTGACCCCGATGCAGACCGCGGCCCACTGGACGCTGACCCAGCCCGCGGTCCACTGCGTGGTGCCGACGATGATCCAGGAGCTGCCGGGCGGCACGGTCCCGCCGATGCCGATCGTCGAGAAGCGCCGGCAGCTCGACGAGCTGACGATCGAGAAGCGGCTGACGGCGCCCGAGCTGCAGCAGATCACGACCTGGGGCGACAACGCGGGCTCGATGGCCCTGAAGGGCGCATCGCCGGTGTACTCCGGCGAGGCTCAGGCCGACCAGTGGGAGATCGGCGTGCCGCAGCTCCAGGCCGCGCGACGGTGGGGGATCGACCCCGACCGCGAGCTGGTCAAGGTCGAGGAGCCGGTCGAAGCCGAGCTGTAGGACGGGCCCGAGACGCAGAACGGGCCCGGAAGATCCGGGCCCGTCTGGTCCTGCGGGGTGGCGCCGCGGCGCCACCCGAAGCTAGCTGCGGTCGTCGCGGCGGCCGCGGCCGCGCTCCGGACGCTCTTCGCCGCGGTCCTCGCGGCCGGGCATCGAGATCATGCGGGGGTGCGGGTACGGCAGCAGGGCGAGCTCGCGGGCCTGCTTGACGGCGCGCGCGGCGTGGGCCTGGTCGCGGGCGTTGAGGCCGGTCGCACGACGCGAACGGATCTTGCCCTTCTCGGTCACCAGCGCGCGGAGGGCATCCACGTGGAGATGGTCGATCTGCGAGACCTGCTCCTTGGTGAGCTTGGGCGTGCGCCGCGGGCCACCCTTAGGAGAACGCCGGCCACGTGCCGGTTTGCTGGAAGGTCGAGCCATAGAGCGGGCATGATGCCATAACCCCGGGCCCCGACGCGCTCCGGGTGGGCGGGAGCTCGGTCGGTGGCGCGCCGTCGGCGGCGCTCGACTCAGTCGACGGTCAGACGGCCGTGGGCGATCAGGGTCGCCAGCGCCGCGAGCGTCACGCGGCCGCGCCACTCGACCTCCTGGGCCGGGGACCAGACGCCCCAGTCGAAGGTCCAGCCGCCGTCGGACTGCTGGTCGGCCTCGAGCCGGTCGAGCTCGCGCTCGACCGCGGCGGCGGGAAACAGCGCGCGGCTGCGGGCGCCCGGATCCGGCGAGAGCTGCAGCGCGGTGAGCTGCTCGTCGGCGGTTCCACCGGCCACGGGCAGCGTGCCGTCGTCGCGGATCAACGCCCCGATCCGGTCGATCGCCGTCGCGGCGCGGTCGTCGTCGGATACCGCGTCGAGGAACTCCAGGGCGAACTTGACGTCGTAGGCTCCGAGCCGGTCGGGGTGCTCGAGCCGCTCCCAGCACCAGGCGTCGGCGCGTTCGATCCAGCGCTGCGGCTCGGTCCCGGCGCCGTACGACCAGCGGGCGCGGTGCGCCAGACCGGCGAGCGCGAAGGTGAGGTGCGATCCGGACGGCGCCGCGGTGGGCTGGATCCACGGAGCGTGCGGCGCGTCGGCCGCCGCGGGCAGGGCGAACGGCACGCCCCCGTCGGGCAACGCGATCGAGGCGATCCAGGTCGTCGCGTCGGCGACCATCGGATCCTGCAGCGCGCCGACCTCGGCGAGCACGTCGAGCGCCGCCTGGACCGCCAGCGGCTCGCTGTGCGACGCCCGGAGGTCCGGCTCCAGCGCGTGGCCGAATCCGCCGTCGGGGTTGCGGTACGCCCGCAGCGTCGCCAGCACGCGGTCGGCGGAGCCGCCGTGGAGCAGGACGGCGAGCCGGTGACGCTCGATCAAGCGGCCGTTCGTGAGCACGAACCGCTCGGCGGCGGCGAGGTCGAGCGACATGGTCCGCAGACTAGTGCCGAACCGTGGACGCCGTCCCGCGATCCCGCGCCGGCTAGCCGACGTCGGGCTCGGTGGCCGTCGAGCCCCCGGCCAGCGTCTGGCTCTCGGGCCAGCCGGGCGGCATCGGGAAGCTCTCCTCGCCGATCCCGAGGACCAGCGGCTCCGAGTCGTCGGCGCGGGCGGTGACCGAGAACGACACCCGCGGCCGGGCGGTGTCCCAGTGGAGCTGCAGGACGTTCGCGCCGCCGAGCAGCGCGGCGGCCGCCCGGGTGTCGATCGCGTAGCGCTCGACACCCCCGAGCGGGGCCGCGATGTCGCCGGTCTCGGGATCGGCGTCGAACGGCGGAAGCGGCTTGAACGCCGGCAGGGTCGCCACCGGAACGTCCAGGTCGAGGTCGATGCTGTGCGGCAGGTGATACACCCGCTCGCCGACCGTGACCTCGATCGGGCTCAGCCGCTCGACGTCGACGACCGCCGGCTCGTCGTCGCCGAAGTCGCCGCCGGGGCGCTCGATCACGGCCAGCGCGCGGTTGGCGCTCGCCACGTGGAGCAGCTCGCGCAGCAGGGCGACCACGGGGTCGAGCGGCCCGACGGTCGCGACGAGGTCAACGGAGGGTTCGGTCATCGGTCGGTGTCCGGGGGTGCGGGGCCGTTCCGCAGCGGTCGCCGCGGAGTCCGAACCTATCGTCCTCAGGCGTCCGGCAGGCTCGCGGGGCGACCCGAGCGGTAGGTCTCGTCCATCGTGCGGGCCCAGGCGGCGTCGCCCCAGCGCTCGCGGTTCTCGGCGATCGCGCGCTCACGGTCGTAGTCGACGCGGCGCAGCTCGACCCGGCCGTCGTCGCGGAGGATCCCGTAGGCGGCCCGGGGGTCGCCGTCGAACGGCAGGCCGACGCTGCCCGGGTTGACGACCCGCGTGGCCCCGCCGTCGGGACGGATGATCGTGCGCTGCATCGGCAGGTGGGTGTGACCGACGACCAGCAGCTCGGGGGTCCGGCCCTCGAGCAGCGCGGCCTCGTCGTCCCGCGGGTCGGGCAGCAGGCCGTCGACGTCGGAGCGCGGGGAGGCATGCCACGCCTCGCCGCCCGGGATCGGCTGCCAGAGCGGCAGGCCGTAGAGCGCCGCGACGGTCTCGGGGCCGAGCGCTTCGCGGGTCGCCGCGACCCCGTGTTGCGCGAACGGGATCGCCGGGACCTCGTCGCTCTCGACCGCCCAGCGCTCGTGGTTCCCGCGGATCCACCGAGCGTCGGCGAGGCCCTCCAGTCGCTCGACGGTGGCCTCGGGCCACGGGCCGAACGCGCTGACGTCGCCGCCGATCAGCCACGACGTGGCTCCGTGGCTGCGCGCATCATCGAGCACGGCGTCGAGCGCGGCGAGGTTGCCGTGCACGTCATAGAGCAACGCGAGCACCTCTCGACGGTAGCGCGCGGGCCCGCGGCGTGGCCTCCGTGGGCGCCGGCGCCCCGGTCGGTGGACGGGACGCCGGCCGAGCGGGACCGTTCAGGCGCTGGCGCGGCGGGTCTCGTCGCGGACCTCGCCGACGAGCTCCTCGAGCACGTCCTCGAGCGCGACGACGCCGATCACGCTGCCCATCTCGTCGCGAACCCGCGCCAGGTGCGCCCGTGAGCGCTGCATCGTCTGCAGGACGAGCCGCAGCCGGTCGGTGACGGCGACGTTCGGCAACGCGCGCGGCACGGCCGTGTTGATCGGCGCGTCGCGCGCGTCGTCGTCGGCCAGCAGGTCCTTCAGGTGGACGTAGCCCGTCAGCGTGCCGTCGTCGGTCCGCACCGGGAACCGCGAGAACCCGGTCTGTCCGGCGAGCGCCTCGACGGTCGCCGGGGTCACGGTCGGCGGGACGGTGACGAGCTCCTCGAGCGGCAGCAGCACCGACCGTGCCGTGCGGTCCTCGAACTGCAGCGCGTCCAGCAGGAGCTGGCCCTCGCCGTGGACGAGCAGTCCCTCGC
>JADMKN010000113.1 GCA_015478825.1 Patulibacter sp.
GTCTGGCGGCGCTCGACAGCGTCACGAAGGACGCCGCGCTGAACGCCATCGCCGACGCGATCGACGCCCGGGCCGACGAGATCCTGGCGGCGAACGCGGCGGACGTCGTCGCCGGGCGCGAGGCGGGCCTCGAGCCGGCGCTGCTCGACCGGCTGACGCTCGACGCGGACGGCCTGACGGCGATCGCCGACGCGGTCCGCGAGATCGTCGCCCTGCGCGACCCGGTCGGCGAGGTGATCGACGGCTACCGGCTGCCGAACGGGCTCGACGTCGCGCGCCAGCGGATCCCGCTCGGCGTGATCGCCGTCGTCTACGAGGCGCGGCCGAACGTGACGATCGACGCGGCGGCGCTGGCGCTGAAGAGCGGCAACGCGATCGTCCTGCGCGGCTCGTCGAGCGCGATGCGGTCCAACGTGGTGCTGGCGACGATCGCCGCCGAGGCGGCCGAGTCCGCGGGCGCGCCGCGGCACGCGATCCAGCTAATCTCGGGCGGCGGACGCGAGGAGCTGACCGAGCTCGCGACCCAGGACCGCTTCGTCGACCTGATCATCCCGCGCGGCGGCGAGGGCCTGAAGCGGGCGCTGAAGGCCGTCGCGACGGTGCCGATGATCTTCGCGGCGTCGGGCAACTGCCACGTCTACGTCGATCGCTCGGCGGATCTCGACCAGGCGCTCGCGATCATCGAGAACGCCAAGGTCCAGCGGCCCAGCGCCTGCAACGCCGCCGAGACGCTGCTGGTCCACCGCGACGTGGCGGCCGAGCTGCTGCCGCGGGTCGCGAGCCTGCTCGGGCCCCAGGGCGTCGAGCTGCGTCCGGACGCCGACGCGGAGCCGCTGGTCAGCGGCCACGGCGCGCAGGTCACGCCCGCCGTCGCGGAGGATTGGGACGAGGAGTACCTGGCGTTGGTCCTGGCGGTCAAGCTCGTCGACTCGGTCGACGAGGCGGTCGACCACGTCGAGGAGCACGGATCCGGGCACAGCGAGGCGATCGTGGCCCGCGACGACCGCGCGATCCGCAGCTTCGAGCGGGGGATCGGCTCGGCGTGCGTCTACGTCAACGCGTCGACCCGGTTCACCGACGGCGGCGAGTACGGGATGGGGGCGGAGATCGGCAACTCGACCCAGAAGCTGCACGCCCGCGGGCCGATCGGGCTGCGGGAGCTGACCAGCTACCGCTACCTGGTGCGCGGCGACGGTCACGTTCGCGGTTGATCCGCGGGAAGGTGGGGAACGGGTGCGGATCGGGTTCTTCGGCGGGACGTTCAACCCGCCGCACCTGGCGCACCTGATCCTGGCCGAGTGCGCCCGCGACGAGCTGGAGCTCGACCGGGTGCTGCTGGTGCTGGCCCCGCGGCCCCCGCACAAGCGGGTCGACGGCGATCCCGGCCCCGACGAGCGGCTGGCGCTCTGCCGGGCCGCGGTCGGCGCCGAGGCCGGGCGGATCGAGGTCTCCGACGTCGAGCTGTACCGCGAGGGCCCGTCGTACACCGCCGACACGCTCGCCGTCCTGCGCGAGCAGCGTCCGGCGGACGAGTTCGTGCTGCTGCTCGGCGGCGACTCGGCCGCCGGGCTGGCCTCGTGGCACCGCCCCGCCGACATCCTGCGCTACGCCGAGATCGGCGTGGCGGAGCGCGGCGAGGACGACCACGCGCGGGCAGCCGAGACGCTGCGCGGACTCGGCGCCGAGGACCGTCTGCGGCCGTTCGCGATGCCCGCGATGGAGCTCTCCTCGACCCTGATCCGGGCCCGGGTCCGGGCCGGTCGGACGATCCGCCACCTGGTCCCGGAAGCAGTCGAAGCGCGCATCGGGGCCCGGGGGCTCTACGGTTCAAGGAACCACGCATGACGAAGCGCAGCTACATCTCCCAACATTCAAGCGTCGACGGCGACGAGCCCGTCCTGCCGCCCGACCCCGCGCTGGAGTCGATGGTCCGCCGGATCGCGGCCCTCGCCGGCGACCGCAAGGCCGAGGACGTGGTCGCGTTCGACCTGCGTGGCGCCTCGGCGTTCTCGGACGCGTTCGTGATCTGCACGGGCCGCACCGACCGCCAGGTCAAGGCGATCCACGACAGCATCTACGAGGGGATGAAGCACGACGGCGAACGTCTGCTCCCCAAGCGCACGGAAGGCGTGCAGGAAGCGCGCTGGATCCTGATGGACTACGCCGACGTGGTCGTCCACATCTTCGTTCCCGAGACGCGCGAGTTCTACCGCCTGGAGTCGCTCTGGGGCGATCGGCCGCGCTACGACGTCGAAGACGTGGTCCGCGGGGCCGCGGCCGCCGATACCCCGGGCTTCGCCACCGAGGCCGAGTAGTTCCGGTGCGATGAGGATCGAGCGCTGCTTCGCGTTCCTGGACCTCTGCGGGTTCACGTCCTACACCGAGGCCAACGGCGACGAGGAAGCGGTCTCGGTCCTGGCGATGATGCGGTCGGTCGTTCGCCGGGCCGCGGAGCGACGGGGCGTCGCCGTCAACAAGTGGCTCGGTGACGGCGTGATGCTGTCGAGCCTCTACAAGGGCAGCGTCGCGGCCGCCACGCTGGAGATCCGCCACCACCTCGGCGGCGCGAGCCCGCTCGACGTCCGGGCGGGAATCGCACGAGGCGACGTGATCACCTTCGAGGGCGACGACTACGTCGGCGCCGCGATCAACGTCGCGTCGCGGCTCTGCGACCTGGCGGAGCCGGGGCAGGTGCTGATGGCCGGGCATCCCGACGCGACGGTCCCCGAGTGGGCGACCACGTCGCTGGTCGGGCCGCTGACCGTGCAGGGACTGTCCCAGCCGGTCGAGGTCCACACGATGGACCTGCGCCACACGCCCGGCAGCCGGATGGTCGTCGATCCGCTGTGCGGCCTGCCGATCGACCTCTCGGTCGCGGTCTCGCCGCCGGGGGAGACCGGCGAGGACCTGCGCTGCTTCTGCTCGACCGACTGCGCCGAGCAGTGGGGCCGGGCGCGTGAGCGCCGGATCCACCGCGCGGTCTAGCTCAGGCCGGAATCGCCTCGGGCGCGGCGGGGGACGCGGCCGGTCGACCGACCTGCGGGGTCACGACGTGCTCGGCCGGGTCGAAGGTCCGCAGCTCGCGGCGGTAGAGGAACGTGAAGTCCGGCCACAGGGTGGTGTTGCGACCGCGCTCGTCCAGATACCAGGAGGCGCACCCGCCGTCGTTCCAGACCGTGCCCTGCAGGCGCTTCTGGATCGCCTCGTTCTCGGCATCGACGACCTCCTGGCGCGGCTCGAGCGCCCCGATCCGCTGGTGGTGGGCGGTCCGCAGCGCCTGGATCAGGTAGTGCACCTGGGACTCGATCATGTAGATGATCGAGTTGTGCCCGAGGCCGGTGTTCGGGCCGACCATCATGAACAGGTTGGGGAAGCCCGGGACCGTCGTGCCCTTGTGGGCCTCCATCCCCGGCGCCCACTTGTCGGCCAGCAGCAGGCCGTCGCGACCGCGGACCCGGTCGGCGATCGGCTGGTCGGTGACGTGGAAGCCGGTGCCGTAGACGATCGCGTCGACCTCGTGCTCGACGCCGTCCTGGTCGACCACGGAATGCGCGCGGATCTCGCGGATGCCGCTGGTCACCACGTCGGCGTTCGGCTGGTCGAGCGACTTGAGGTACGTGTTGGAGAGCAGGGTGCGCTTGCAGCCGACGTCGTAGGTCGGCGTCAGCTTCTCGCGCAGCACCGGGTCCTTGACCTGGCGCTCGAGGTGCTGCAGGCCGATCCGGTGCGGCAGCCGGCGCAGCGCGCGGACGTAGCGGAACGGCAGCAGGAAGAGCTCGTTGCGGACGTAGATCGAGAGCCGGGCCGCGCGGGTGGCGAACGGCACGTGGCGGAAGACGAACCGCTCGACGCCGCTGATCGGCCGGTCGGGCCGCGGCAGGACCCAGGCGGGGGTGCGCTGGAAGAGGGTCAGCTTCGCCACGTCCGGCTGGATCGCCGGCACGAACTGGATCGCCGACGCCCCGGTCCCGATCACCGCGACCCGCTTGCCCTTCAGGTCGTAGTCGTGGTCCCAGCGGGCGGAGTGGAAGGCGGTGCCCTGGAACGTCTCCATGCCCGGGATCTCCGGGTAGCGGGGCTCGCAGAGCGGGCCGGTGCCGCTGACCAGGAACTGGGCGCGGACGGTGCCGCGGGCGGTCTCGACGGTCCAGCGCTGGGTCGCCGCGTCCCAGGTCGCGCCGAGCACCTCGGCGTCGGTCCGCAGGTGGTCGCGCAGGCCGAAGCGCTCCGCCACGTCGAGCTGGTACTTCCAGATCTCGGGCTGGCTGGCGAACGAGCGCGTCCAGTCCGGGTTGGGCGCGAACGAGAACGAGTACATGTGCGACGGGACGTCACAGCCGCAGCCGGGGTACGTGTTGTCGCGCCAGGTCCCGCCGAGGTCGCTCGCGGACTCGAGGATCACGAAGTCGCGCTCCCCGTCGTCGAGCAGGCCGATCGCCACGCCCATGCCCGAGAAGCCGCTGCCGACGATCGCGACGCGGACCTCCGACGGGATCGGCAGGGTCGACGTGGCGGACGGGGTCGAGGTCGCAGCGCTCATGCCGGGCAGACTACCGCGAGTAGCGCGGTTACTCAAGAGTAGGTTACGTCACAGTAGGGAGCGTCGGGTACAATCACGAGCGTGTCGGCCGAGCTCAACGTCGCGATGCCGGATCGAATCCGTGGCGGAACCCGTCAACGGGTCTATACGGCGTTGCGCGACGCGCTGGTCGCCGGGGAGCTCGCTCCCGGCCGCCGGCTCTCCGAGAACGAGCTGGCCGAATGGCTCGGCGTCAGTCGCACGCCGGTGCGCGAGGCGCTCGTGCGGCTCCGCGACGACCGCCTTGTCGAGATCGTCCCGCAGTTCGGCACCTTCGTCTCGAAGATCTCGATCGCCTCGGTGACCGACGCCCAGTTCGTTCGCGAGGCCCTGGAGTGCGCCGCGATCCGCCTGGCGGCCGAGCAGGTCGACGAGCAGGACCTGGTCGACCTCGGGGCGATCATCGCCGACCAGGACCGTGCGCACGCCGCCGGGGACTTCGCCGCGTTCTACGCGTCCGACGACCACTTCCACGCCGCGCTCTGCGCGCTCTCCGGACGCAGCATCGCCTGGTCCGTGGTGCAACGCGCCGACGGGCACCTCAACCGGGTGCGGCGTCTGAGCCTGCAGGTGCCCGAGTACATGGGCGAGATGATCGCCGAGCACCGCAACGTGGTGGCCGCGCTCGGCAAGCACGACCCGGACGAGGCCGAGACGGTGCTCCGGCACCACCTGCGGATGGTGCTGTCGGGGCTGGAGCCGATCCGCGCCGAGCACCCCGGGTACTTTCAGGACGACGAGTAAGGGCCCCGTCGCGTGGTCCCCCGTGCGCGGCACGCGGGGAGTGGGTAGGGGAGCGTCGAGCGGTTGAAGCGTCCGGGAGACCGGACGTTCGGGGGTTCTTCGCGCGAGGGAGTGAAGAATCCCCAACGAGAGCCGCTTGTATACTAGTATGCAGCCGTCGCGGCGCCCGCCGGTGCCCGCGTCGGAACGCTGACTCCCCTCTCCGTCACGAGCGCTATGCCCGATCACGATGTAGACCCCGCCGAGACCCAGGAGTGGATCGAGGCCCTCGAAGCCGTCCTCGACCACGACGGCCGCGAACGTGCCGAGGCGCTGCTCGAACGGCTGGTGACCCGCGCCCGTTCCCGCGGCGTCGCCGCATCGCTGCACTCGACCACGCCGTACGTCAACACGATCCGGGCCGAGGACGGCGCCAAGCTGCCGACCGACCAGGCCGTCGAGCGGCGCGTCCGCTCGCTGGTCCGCTGGAACGCCCTGGCCACCGTGCTGCAGGCCAACAAGGAGTCGTCGGAGCTGGGCGGCCACATCGCCTCGTTCCAGTCGGCGGCCACGCTCTACGAGGTCGGGTTCAACCACTTCTGGCGCGCGCCGAACGAGGACCACGGCGGCGACCTGGTCTACATCCAGGGACATTCGTCGCCCGGGATCTACTCCCGCGCCTACCTCGAGGGCCGGATCAGCGCGGAGGAGCTGCGGAACTTCCGCCAGGAGACCGGCAGCCACGGCTCCGCGGAGCGCGGACTGTCGTCCTACCCGCACCCCTGGCTGATGCCGGACTTCTGGCAGTTCCCGACCGTCTCGATGGGCCTCGGTCCGCTGATGGGGATCTACCAGGCGCGGTTCATGAAGTACCTGCAGGGCCGCGGCATGGCGGACGCCAAGGACCGCGACGTCTGGGTCTTCTGCGGCGACGGCGAGATGGACGAGCCGGAGTCGATGGGCGCGATCGGGATGGCCGGGCGCGAGAAGCTCGACAACCTGACGTTCGTGATCAACTGCAACCTGCAGCGGCTCGACGGCCCGGTTCGCGGCAACGGCAAGATCATCCAGGAGCTGGAGTCGAACTTCCGCGGCGCCGGCTGGAACGTGATCAAGGTGATCTGGGGCTCGAAGTGGGACGAGCTGATCGCCCAGGACACCGAGGGCCACCTCGCCCGCCTGATGGACGAGACGGTCGACGGCGACTACCAGACGCTCAAGTCCCGCGACGGGGCCTACGTCCGCGAGCACTTCTTCGGCAAGTATCCCGAGACGGCCAAGATGGTCGAGGACTGGACCGACGAGGAGGTCTGGTCGCTCAACCGGGGCGGCCACGACCCGGCCAAGGTCTACGCGGCCTACGCCGCGGCCCGCGAGCACGAGGGCCAGCCCACGGTGATCCTCACCAAGACGATCAAGGGCTACGGGATGGGCACCTCGGGCGAGGGCCAGAACATCACCCACCAGCAGAAGAAGATGACCGAGGAGGTCCTGCTGGCCTTCCGCGACCGCTTCGGGCTCGACCTGAGCGACGAGCAGGTCCGCGACGTGGCCTTCGTGCGGCCCGACGAGGACAGCGAGGAGATGCGGTTCCTCCACGGTCAGCGCAAGCAGCTCGGCGGCTACCTGCCGACGCGGCGCGAGAAGTCGAAGGCACTCGACGTCCCGGAGCTCGACGCGTTCAAGGCGGTGACCGACGGGTCCGGCGACCGCGAGATCTCGACGACGATGGTCTTCGTCCGTCTGCTCGCCGCGCTGCTGCGCGACAAGAACCTCAAGAAGCACATCGTCCCGATCGTCCCCGACGAGTCGCGGACCTTCGGCATGGAGGGGATGTTCCGCCAGCTCGGGATCTTCTCCCAGGTCGGTCAGCTCTACCAGCCGGAGGACAGCGAGCAGCTGATGTTCTACCGCGAGGATCGCCAGGGGCAGATCCTCCAGGAGGGCATCAACGAGCCCGGCGCGTTCTCGTCGTGGATCGCCGCGGCGACGTCGTACAGCAACCACGACGTGCCGATGATTCCGTTCTACATCTACTACTCGATGTTCGGGTTCCAGCGGATCGGCGACCTGGCCTGGGCCGCCGGCGACAGCCGCGCGCGTGGGTTCCTGATCGGCGGCACCGCCGGACGGACCACGCTCAACGGCGAGGGACTGCAGCACGAGGACGGCCACAGTCACATCCAGGCGGGGCTGATCCCCAACTGCGTCAGCTACGACCCGGCCTACGGCTACGAGCTGGCCGTGATCGTCCAGGACGGCCTGCGGCGGATGGTCGCCGAGCAGGAGGACGTCTTCTACTACCTGACGGTGATGAACGAGAACTACCCGCAGCCGGCGCTGCCGGAGGGCTCGGAGGAGGGCATCCTGCGCGGGATGCACCGTGTGCGGGTGGCGGACGCCGCCGGCGACGACGGCAAGAAGGCCAAGGCGCAGGAGGCGCAGGTCCGCCTGCTTGGCTCCGGCACGATCCTCCGCGAGGTGCTGGCCGGCGCGGAGCTGCTGGAGGAGGACTTCGGGATCACGTCCGAGGTCTGGAGCGTCACCAGCTTCACCGAGCTGCGGCGCGACGGGATGGCCGTCGAGCGGCACAACCGGCTGCACCCGCTGGAGGACCAGCGAACCGCCTACGTCAGCGAGCAGCTTCCGGGCGACGTGCCGGTGGTCGCCGCGACCGACTACATCCGTGAGCTGGCCGACGGCATCCGGCCGTGGCTCGACGCGTCGTACACGGTGCTCGGCACCGACGGCTACGGCCGCAGCGACTACCGCAAGGCGCTGCGCCGGTTCTTCGAGGTCGATCGCTACCACGTGGCGATCGCCGCGCTGACCGAGCTCGCCGACCGTGGCGAGATCGAACGGAAGCTGGTCGCCGACGCGATCGAGAAGTACGAGATCACGACCGACGAGGGGGCCCCGTGGGCACGCTGACCGCGGTCGAGGTTCCCGACATCGGGGACTTCGACGACGTACCGGTAACCGAGATCCTGGTGGCGGTGGGGGACACCGTCGCGCTGGAGGATCCGCTGGTCGCGCTGGAATCCGAGAAGGCGACGATGGAGGTCCCGTCGCCGGTGGCCGGCGTCGTCAAGGAGATCCACGTCTCCGTCGGCGACGAGGTCTCCGAGGGCGCGAAGCTGCTGAGCATCGAGGCCGAGGGCGACGACGATGGCTCGTCCGACGAGGGCGCGGAGGACGCGACCGCGAAGCCGGACACGAGCGACGCCGACGTCGAAGGCAAGGGTGAGAGCCCGGCGTCCGAGCAGTCCGGTTCGACCAAGGCGCCCGCCGGCGCCGCGCTCGACGCCGAGGACGAGGCCGCGGCCGGCGAGTCCGAGGCGAAGGAGCCGTCGAACGCCGACCGCGGGTCGCGGTCCGGCCCCGCGAAGGCCACCGCCCAGGACGGCCCGATCTACGCCAGCCCGTCGGTCCGCCGGCTGGCCCGCGAGCTGGACGTCGACCTGAGCGGCGTCACCGGCACCGGCCGTAAGGGCCGGATCGTGCCGGAGGACGTCCAGAAGGCCAAGGACGCGCCGCCGGCGAAGGACGCGCCGAAGGCCGGCAGCGACGCCGTCGGCGACGGGGGCCTCGGCCTCGCGCCCTGGCCGAAGGTGAACTTCGAGAAGTTCGGCGAGATCGAGCGGGTGCCGCTGAGCCGGATCCAGAAGCTCTCCGGCGCCAACCTGGCCCGCAACTGGGTCCGGATCCCGCACGTCACCCACAACGACGACGCCGACATCACGGACCTGGAGGCGTTCCGCAAGCAGCTCAACGGCGAGCAGCAGGACGTCAAGGTGACGATGGTCGCCCTGCTGCTCAAGGCGGTCTCGGGGACGCTGAAGCAGTTCCCGACGCTGAACTCGGCGCTCGACGGGGACGAGCTGGTGCTGCGCAAGTACCACCACCTCGGCTTCGCGGCCGACACCCCCAACGGCCTCGTCGTTCCGGTGATCCGCGACGTCGACCAGAAGGGCATCCTCGAGCTCGCCGGCGAGCTGACCGAGCTCTCGGGCAAGGCGCGGGACGGCAAGCTGATGCCGGCCGAGATGAGCGGCGGGACGTTCTCGATCTCGAGCCTCGGCGGGATCGGCGGGACCTCGTTCACCCCGATCGTCAACGCCCCCGAGGTCGCGATCCTCGGCGTCACCCGCTCGGCGACGAAGCCGGTCTGGGACGGCGAGCAGTTCGTGCCGCGGCTGATCCTGCCGCTGTCGCTGTCCTACGACCACCGTGTCGTCGACGGCGCGCTCGCCGCCCGCTTCACCGCGCACCTGGCCAAGGTGCTCGCCGACTTCCGGAGGATCCTGCTGTGAGCACGTTCGAGGTCAAGGTCCCCGACATCGGCGACTTCGACGACGTCCCGGTCACCGAGATCCTGGTCGCGGTCGGCGACGAGGTCGCGGCGGAGGACCCGCTCGTCGCGCTGGAGTCCGAGAAGGCGACGATGGAGGTCCCCAGCCCGCAGGCGGGCACGGTCGCGTCGATCGCGGTCTCCGTCGGAGACGAGGTCTCCGAGGGCGCGCTGCTGCTGACCCTGGAGGGCGGCGAGTCCGAGTCCGACGGTGAGTCGGGCGGCGAGGACGCGGGTTCCGACGACGCGAAGGCCGAGGAGTCGGACGAGTCCGAGGCTCCGTCCGACGCGAAGGCGGAGGCCGCCGAGGGCGAGGGCGAGACCACGCGCTCGGTCGCATCCGACGACGTGAAATCCAAGGGCGACGTCCACGCCGACGTCGTCGTGCTCGGCTCGGGGCCGGGCGGCTACTCGGCCGCCTTCCGTGCCGCCGATCTGGGCCTCAGCGTCGTGCTCGTCGAGCGCGATGCGGTGCTCGGCGGGGTCTGCCTGAACGTCGGCTGCATCCCCTCCAAGGCGCTGCTCCACGCGGCGAAAGTGATCTCGGACGCCGAGGCGGCGTCCGAGCACGGGATCGCGTTCGGCAAGCCCGAGATCGACCTGGACGCGTTGCGCGGCTGGAAGGACGAGGTCGTCCAGAAGCTCTCCGGCGGCGTCGCGGGGATGGCCAAGCAGCGCAAGGTCACCGTCGTCACCGGCCACGGGACGTTCGTCGGCGAGCACGAGCTGCGGGTGAAGGACGGCGACGACGAGCAGCTCGTCACCTTCGACAGCGCGATCGTGGCCACCGGCTCGACCCCGGTGGTGCTCCCGGACGTGCCGCAGGACCATGACGGCGTGATCGACTCGACCGGCGCGCTGGAGCTGCGGGACGTCCCCGGCCGGCTGCTGGTGATCGGCGGCGGGATCATCGGCTTGGAGATGGCGACGGTCTACGACGCGCTCGGTTCCGAGGTCACGGTCGTCGAGTTCGCCGACCAGCTCATCCCCGGGGCCGACAAGGACCTGGTCAAGCCGCTGGCCAAGCGGATCGAGGGGCGCTACGCCGCGATCCACCTGCAGACCAAGGTCGAGAAGGTCGAGCCGACCGACGAGGGCCTGCAGGCGACGTTCGGGGCCGGGGTCAGTGAGCCACAGGGTGGGATTCCGTCTCCCCAGGTCTTCGACCGGGTGCTGGTCGCCGTCGGTCGCACGCCCAACGGCAAGGACCTGGGCCTGGAGGACCTCGGCGTCGAGGTCGACGAGCGCGGCTTCGTCCCGGTCGACGCGCAGCAGCGCACGAAGCTGTCGCACGTCTTCGCGATCGGTGACGTCGTCGGGCAGCCGATGCTCGCGCACAAGGCCACCCACGAGGCGCACGTCGCCGCCGAGGTGATCGCCGGACACGACGTCACGTTCGACGCGATGGGGATTCCGTCGGTCGCCTACACCGACCCCGAGATCGCCTGGGTCGGGCTGACCGAGACGCAGGCGAAGGTCGACGACGTGCCGTACGAGACCGCGGTCTTCCCGTGGTCGGCGTCCGGCCGCGCGTTGGCCAGCGACGCCGCGAACGGCATGACGAAGCTGCTGATCGACCCGGAGTCGCGCCGCGTGCTCGGGGCCGGGATCGTCGGCCTGAACGCCGGCGAGCTGATCGCCGAGGTCGGGCTGGCGATCGAGATGGGCGCCAACGCCGAGGACGTCGCGCTGACGGTCCACGCGCACCCCACGCTGTCGGAGTCGGTCGGCCTGGCCGCCGAGATCGCCGAGGGCACGATCACCGACCTGCCCCAGAAGAAGAAGCGCTCGCGGTAGTACCGCGGCCCCACCGATTTGCCCTCTCGATGCCGCGGTTGGCTCGAGAGGGCGATCGTGGGGGCTAGAACCGCCCGTTTCGGTATCTCGGTCGGTGGCTGGCGGCGAAAGGACGATCGTGGGGGTTCGCCGGTACGGTGGGGGCATGGCGAAGCAGCGGCCGATCCGGAGCCTGAGCGACCTCGACGGCCTGGTCTTCTCCAGCGAGACCGGCGATCAGCGCAAGCAGCGCGAGCGCGAGGCCGCGGGGGGCGGGGGTCGTGTCACCGGCGCGAACGGGAACCCCGGCGGCCGGGTCAAGGTCCGTCGCGAGACCGCGGGGCGGCGCGGCAAGACCGCCACGACCGTCTCCGACGTGCCGGGCTCCGACGACGACCTGCGCGCGCTCGCCGGGCGACTGAAGAAGCGCTGCGGCGTCGGCGGCTCCGCCAAGAACGGCGTGATCGAGATCCAGGGCGACCACCGCGACCTGGTCGTCGAGCTGCTGCGCGCCGAGGGCTACGACGTGGTGCTCGCCGGCGGCTGACGACACGGCTGCGCAACGCCGTCGGTGTGCCTCGGAGGGTCAGGGGGTAATCACCCCGCATGAGCGCTGCGCCAACCCCTGACCGACGTCCCGGCCGGGGGAGCGCCTGACGTGCCGCGGCTGCGCCGCTCCGACCGGTTCGGGCCCGGGATCACGCGGGTCGGGGCCGGACGCGGGTTCTTCTATCGGGACGCCGGGGGTCGCAAGATCACCGACGACGACACGCTGCAGCGGATCCGCGACCTGGCGCTGCCGCCCGCCTGGAAGCAGGTCTGGATCTGCCCGGACCCGCGTGGGCACCTGCAGGCGACCGGGATCGACGCCGCGGGTCGCACCCAGTACCGCTACCACGACCAGTGGCGCCGTCGCCGCGACCGCCAGAAGTTCGAGCGGATGCTGGAGTTCGCCGAGGCGCTACCGAAGCTGCGCACCGAGATCGACGCGCAGCTCCAGGAGGACGACGCACCGACCCGGGACCGCGTGCTCGCCGCCGCGGTCCGGCTGATCGACCTGGGCTGCTTCCGGGTCGGATCCGACAGCTACGCCAGCGAGAACGGGACCTACGGAATGGCCACGCTCCAGCGCGACCACGTGCGGGTCGAGAACGACGAGCGGATGGTCTTCGACTACGTGGCCAAGGGCGGCCAGCCACGGACCCAGATCGTGATCGACGACGCGGTGCTGACGGTCGTCAAGCGGCTCAAGCGCCGCCGCGACGAGGATCCGCGGCTGCTGGCGTACCGGGCCGACGACGGCTGGCACGTGCTGCACGCCGAGGACGTCAACGGCTTCCTCGAGCAGCACGCGGGTCCGTGCACCGCCAAGGACTTCCGAACCTGGAACGCCACGGTGCTCGCGGCGATCGGACTCGCCGAGCGGGCGGCGGACGCGGTCAGCCGGACCGCGCATCGACGGGCGATCCGCGAGACGATCGCCGACGTCGCCGAGCTGCTCGGCAACACCCCGGCGGTGGCCCGCAGCTCGTACATCGACCCTCGGGTGTTCGACCGCTACGACAGCGGCTGGACGATCGCAGGCTGCCTGGCCGACGTCGGGGGACGGGAGGCGTTCGACGAGATCGACCGGCGCGAGCCGCTCGACGCGGCGGTCCGCGACCTGATCCGCGACGAGGGCGAGGACTCACCCGCGCTCAGCGACCATCCGGTCGACGTCTGAGCACCCGTTGGTTCGGAGCCGGCACCGCACGTACGGCGGCCGGTACGCCAAACTCCGGCGTCGATGGCGGCTCCCCGCAACCTGGTCAACCTCAAGAGCGTCAGCAAGGGCTTCGCCAGCCGGACGGTGCTCGACGACATCACGCTCGGCATCAACGCCGGCGACCGCGTCGGGATCGTCGGGCGCAACGGCGACGGCAAGTCCACGCTGCTGCGGCTGATCGCCGGCCAGGAGGAGCCCGACGCCGGGGCGGTGACCCGCGTCGGCGGCCTGCGGATGGCGGTGATCGGCCAGTCCGACGAGCTCGACGGCGAGAAGACGATCCGCGACGAGCTGATCCAGGGCCGTGCGGACCACGAGTGGGCGGGCGACGCGCGCTTCCGCTCGGTGCTCGACGGGCTGCTCGGCGGCGTCGCGATGGCCCGCTTCCCGCAGGGGCTCGACACCGTGATCCACCCGCTGTCGGGCGGCGAGCGACGGCGGATTGCGCTCGCCAAGCTGCTGCTGGACGACGACGAGCTGCTGCTGCTCGACGAGCCGACCAACCACCTGGACGTCGAGGGCGTGGCCTGGCTGGCCGAGCACCTGGCGCGGCGGCGCGGCTCGCTCGTGGTGATCACCCACGACCGCTGGTTCCTCGACGCGGTCTGCACCGACACCTGGGAGGTCTCCGACGGCGAGGTCCACCAGTACGAGGGCGGGTACGCGGCCTACGTGCTCGCGCGCGCCGAGCGCGATCGGCAGGCGGCGTCCCGCGAGGATCGGCGCCAGCAGCTGATGCGCAAGGAGCTGGCGTGGCTGCGCCGCGGGCCGCCGGCCCGGACGTCCAAGCCGAAGTTCCGGATCGAGGCCGCCAACGCCCTGATCGCCGACGAGCCCGACCCGCGGGACGGCGTCGAGCTGCTCCGGTTCGCCAGCCGTCGGCTCGGCGGCAAGGTGCTCGACGCGGTCGACGTCTCGCTCGCCTACGGCGAACGCACGGTGCTCGACCGCGTGACCTGGCGCTTCGGTCCCGGCGACCGCGTCGCCCTGGTCGGCGTCAACGGCTCCGGCAAGACCAGCCTGATCAAGCTGCTGGCCGGCGAGCTGGAGCCGGCGACCGGCGCCGTCGAGCGCGGCGAGACCGTGCGCCTGGCCCACCTCTCGCAGGACACCGCGGAGATCCCGGGACGGCTACGCGTGCTCGAGTCGCTGGAGGAGGTCAAGGGCCGGACGACGCTCGCCGACGGCAGCGAGCTGACCGCCGGCCAAATGGCCGACCGCTTCGGGTTCCGCGGGGCCAAGAGCCGGACGCTGGTCAAGGACCTCTCCGGCGGCGAGCGGCGGCGGCTGCAGCTCATGCGGCTGCTGATGGACGAGCCGAACGTGCTCGTGCTCGACGAGCCGACCAACGACCTCGACATCGACACGCTGACCGCGCTCGAGGACCTGCTCGACGCCTGGGCGGGGACGTTGATCGTGGTCAGCCACGACCGCTACTTCGTCGAGCGGGTGACCGACAACGTCTACGCGCTGCTCGGCGAGGGCGGGATCCAGCATCTTCCGGGCGGGATCGAGGAGTACCTGACGGTGCGCCGGCGGGCCGAGGCGGCCGACGTCGCCGAGCGCGCGGCGTCCGGGGCCAACGTGCCGACCCCCGCGAAGCCGGCCGCGGCCCCGTCGAGCGGCCTGACCGGCGGCGCGCTGCGCGACGCCCGCAAGCAGGTCCAGAAGCTGGAGCGCCAGATCGAGAAGCTCGAGACGCGCGAGGCGTCGATTCACGAGCAGATGACGGGCGCCGCGACGGACGTCGGCCGGCTGCGCGAGCTGACCGCGGAGCTGTCCACGGTCACGGCCGAGAAGGACGCGGTCGAGGCCGCCTGGATGGAGGCGTCCGAGGCGATCGAGGGCTGACGCGGCGGTCGACCGGTCGTCGACCCGGTCGGCAGGGGGAGCGCGTCGACTTCGGTACCTCAGCGGTACCGCAGGCGACGCCCACCGCGCCCGGCGTCGACCGCCTAGAGCTCGGGCCGCCGGTCCGCCCAGGGCTGGGCCTCCTCGAGCTGCGCCGCGAGCTGCAGCAGCATCCGCTCGCCGCCGAGATCGGCGACGAACTGGATCCCCAGCGGCAGTCCGGCGTCGGTCCAGTGCAGCGGCACGCTGCTCGCCGGGCGGCCGGTGATGTTGGCGAGCTGGGTGTAGGGGACCCAGCCGAGGTTGTCGTCGATGAGCTGGTTCGGGATCGGCGTCCTGGCCAGGAACCGCGCGGTGCGCGTCCGCAGGAGGACCTCGGCGGCGCGCCGCATCGCCGGCGGCGTGTCGAGCGCGCCGAGCTCGATCGGGGCCTGCGACATCGTCGGCGTCATCAGCAGGTCGTACTTCTGGTGGAACGACGCCAGCGCCCGCACGTGCTCGTGGCGGCCCTCGAGCGCGCGGTGGACGTCGACCCCCGACGTCGCCCGCCCGAGCGCGGCCATCAGCCGCGTGTCCTGCTCGAAGCCCTCGTCGCCCGCCCCGGTCAGTCGCTTGGTCAGCTCGACCTCGGACGCGATGTTGACGAACCAGGTGGTCAGGAACTCGCGCGCGAGCTTGGCGTCGTCCTGCGGAGCGGCGACCGCCTCGACGTGGTGGCCCAGGCGCTCCAGCAGCCGGGCGGCGTTCTCGACGGCGGCGACCGCGTCGGGATGCGGGTTCGGGGTGATCGACGAGGTGGTGACGAAGCCGATCCGCAGCTTGCCGGGAACGCGGCCGACCTCGTCGCGGTACGGACCGTCGGTCGAGGGGACCACCTGGTAGGGCGCGATCGGGTCCTGGCCCGCCATCACGTCGAGCATCGCGGCGCTGTCGCGGACCGAGCGCGAGATCACGCCGTGCGTCGCCGACCCCTGCAGCAGCTCGCTGTAGCGGGGACCGTTGGGGATCACACCGCGGCCGGCCTTCAGGCCGAACAGCCCGCAGCAGCCCGCGGGGATCCGGATCGAGCCGCCGCCGTCGCTCGCGCCGGCCACGGGGACGATCCCGGCGGCGACCGCCGCCGCCGCGCCTCCCGACGATCCGCCCGGCGTGCGGGTCGTGTCGTAGGGGTTACGGCACGGCCCGAGCAGCTCGGACTCGGTGACGCCCTTGGCCCCGAACTCGGGGGTGTTGGTCTTGCCGAAGATCACCAGGCCGGCGTCGAGCCAGCGCTGGACGACGGTGGCATGCTCGGGCATCGGCACGTTGGCGAGCGCGCGACAGCCGGACGAGGTGGGAAGGCCCGCGTAGTCCTGTCCGAGGTCCTTGATCAGGAACGGCACCCCGGCGAACGGCCCTTCGGCAGAGGCCCCCGGCTGGGACGCCGCCTCGCGGTCCATGTCGCGGACGATCGCGTTGATCGCGGGATTGACCGCGTCGGCACGCCGCCGCGCGGCGGTCAGCGCCTCCTCGGCGCTGACGGTCCCGTCGGCGATCGCGGCCCCGATTCCGAGGCCGTCGAGGCCGGCGTACTCTGCATCGTTCACGTCGATGGACTCCCGTGCGTGGCGGTTCGCGGTGCGCGGGACCGTCCGCCCGTGCGCCGTCCGGGCCACTGTATGCGATGACCACCCGATCGGGTGGGTCGTTTGGCCGACGTCGCCGCGGGTCTCGGCGCCTCAGCGCCGCGGCGGGCGGCGATCACGGCCACCGCGCGACGACGACGCCCGACCGGAGGGGACGTCGTGCGGGGCCGAGCGGTGCGGGGCCTCGCGGGACGATGCGTCGTCGTCGCCGTCCGGATCGTCCGTGCCGGGGGTGTCGTCCTCCGGCCAGCGCCCGGAGCGGGCGAACCGGCGGCGGGCCGACGCCTCGACGTCGCGGTCGGTCTGGCTCGAGAAGGCGATCCGGATGATCCAGTCGGCGACGATCACGAACATCGCCGTGGCCAGCAGTCCCGGAGCCAGACCGCGCGGTCCGACGATCAGCACCACGCCGGCGGCCAGGACGAGCACGGCCGGCAGCCCGGTGCGGACGGCCGAGATGCCGAGCGGGTGGGACCGACGTCGGGGCTCCATGGCTTCACGGTACCCGCTGGGGCGCGGCGGATTCGAGCAGCCGCGCGGTGGGCGTTGCCGCTTCGATCGCGCCGCCGCCGGCCTCCGGTACGCTCGGGTCGAGCACGCCTCGGGCGGATCGGGGCGCGCGACGACAGGAGCGCACATGACGCAGCGGATCATCACGGGATACGTCGACTCGCCGGGAGGGCGCGACGCCCTGGCGCTCGCCGAGATCCTGGCCGGGATCGATCCCGACCACGAGCTGCTGGTCACGAGCGTCTACGCCTACAACCCGCCGGAGGAGCCCGCGGAGCCGAGCGGGTGGCGCAAGGTCCTGCGCGAGCGCGCCGACGCCGAGCTGGCGCCGGTCCGCGAGCGGCTCGGCGAGCGCGCCGACGTGACGATCCGGCCGTCCTGCGGCATGTCGCCCGCGGACGGCCTGCACCGGCTGGCCGCCGCCGAGCACGCGACCGTCGCGGTCGTGGGCGTCAGCCACAACCACGGCATGCGTCGCGTCCGCGCGGGCAGCATCACCGAGCAGACGATCGTCGGATCGCCGTGCGCGGTAGCGATCGCGCCGTCCGGCTACGCCGAGCAGGCCGCGCCGCCGAAGACGGTCGCCGTCGCCTTCAACGGGTCCGGCGAGTCGCAGCGGGCGCTCGACGTGGCGGCCGAGATCGCCCGGAAGGCCGGGGCCGAGCTGCGGATCGTCGGCGTGGTCGAGCCCGCCGCCGTCTGGTACGCGGCCTACGGCGGCTCCGACGTCGCCGGCGACCTGACCAAGATCGTGCGCGACGACCTGACGGCCGCCGCCGGGCGCGTCGAGGGCGTCGAGCGGATCGACGTCCGGGTACTGACGGGCGAGGCGGTGCGGGCGATCAACGAGGCCTCCGACGACGCCGACCTGCTGGTGCTCGGATCGCGCGGCTACGGCCCCGTCCGGCGCGTGCTGCTGGGCAGCGTCAGCGCCAAGCTGGTGCGCGACCCCGCGTGCCCGCTGCTGGTGCTGCCGCGGACCGCGGTCGACGACGAGCAGTAGGCGGCCGGAAGCAGTCGCCGGCCCCGATCCGGCTCGCCATCGGCGACCCCGTCCGGCATGATTGCGCGGATGAACGACAGCATCGTCGGCGAGCAACCAGGCGGCCGACTCACCCGGCGGGCGTTGCTCGCCGCGGGTGGGGTCGGCGTCGCGGGGCTCTGGCTGGGGCCGGAGTGGACCGTCGTCGACGGGGTGGCCGAAGCGGCGACGCGCCAGCCCGAGCTGCGGCGGTCCGGTTGGTTTCAGGTCACCGAGCCCGCGCTCCGGGCGAGGATCGACGGACGAGGCGTCGGGCTGCGGCTGCGGGACGTGTCCGATCTGCCGATCGCCGCGCAACTCCCGGCGTTGCGCGATCACGACGCCGCGTTCGCCGTGAGGCTCGTGGGGCCGCCGGGGCTCGGCCACGGCATCTGGACGATCGAGCATGCCGAGCTGGGGGCGTTCTCCCTGTTCGTGGCGCCCGTGGAGCGGGTCGGCGGCGACCAGCAGCTCTACGAGGCGATCGTCGATCGCACCGTGCGGATCGTCGGCGTGACGGACGATCCGGTTCCGGCGCCGGAAGCGCTGGCGATCGCCGAGGCCCGTGCGACGGTCCCCGCGGTCGCGGCGGTGGCCGTGCCGACGGCCACGGCGGCGGGCCCGGCTCGAATGGCGCGGCCGTCGCGGCCCGGACGGCCGGCCCGGCGTGCCACCCGGTCCCGGCCGCGCATCCGCCGGCTCGCCGTGGCCCGGTCGCGGTCGCGGCGCGTCGTGGTCGCGGAGACGACGTTCGAGAACGCGCGCACCGTCGTCGCGGTGCACGCGCTGCTGATGGCCCGCGGGCGAGTCGTCGCCCGGGCCGGGGGACCCGTCCGCCGGGCGTCGCGGGTGCGCCTGCGGCTCAAGGGCCGCCGCGGTGTTCCCGGCGGTCGCTACGAGCTGCGACTGACCGTCGTCGAGCGCAGCGGACGGGTGACGCGGCTGCGGCGCACCGTGCGCGTTCGCTGAGCGGCGCTACCCGCCTCGTCGAGGGACGACCGCCGACCCTCAGACGTCGTCTCGGTCGTCGCCGGCGTCCGCGTCCGCGTCGTCGACGCGCGGAACGATCACGACGGGGACCTTGGCGTGGCGCACGAGCTGGGTGCTGGTGCTGCCGAGCACGACCCGGCGGATCGCGCCGAAGCCGCGTGACCCGACGACCAGCAGGTCGACGCCCTCGGGGTCCTCGAGCGCGGTCCGGGTGTCGCCGAGGATGACCTCGCCGGTCACGTCGACGTCCCCGAGCGTGGCGCCGAGCGCGGTGATGTCCTGCTCGGCGTCGGCCCGCAGCGCGTCGAGCGGGAACGGGTCGAGCGCCCCGCCGTACCAGAGCGGCACCGCCTGGAGCACCCGGAGGATCCGCACCGAGCTCCCGCTGTGCCGCGCGAGTCGCCCGGCGAGCTCGGCTGCGTGGCGCGCGTTGTCGCCGCCGTCGTAGGCGACGCCGATCGTCCCCAGTGGAGCGCTGCGGTCCGCCCAGCCGACCGGCGCGACGGCCACGGCGCACGGTGATCCGTGGAGGGTCTGCTCGGTCGCGCTGCCGAGGAACGGCCGGGTCACGACGTTGGTGTGGCTGCGCCCGACGACGATCGCCCGCGCGCCGACGTCGCGCGCCACGTCGTGCAGCGCCTGGGCCGGCGATGATCCCCGCATCACGACGAACCGGATCTGCTCGCGATCGGCGTACTGGGCGCGAGCGTCGGCCATTTGGTCCTCGGTCTGCTGGACCAGCTTCGCCTCGAAGGTCGCGGACGCGCTCTTGTAGGACGGGTCGTAGGGGTAGACGCCGACCACGGTGATGGTCGGGTCCTGGCCCCAGGCGTCGGCGAGCGCGACGGCCAGCGCCAGCGCGTCGCGTCCGCCGTCGCTCCCGTCGTGGCCGACGACGATCTGGTCGCGTACGGCTGCCTGCTGATCCGGGTCGCTCATACCCCAAACCTAGTTGGCGCGGCCGATCGGTGCGAGCGCACCGTCGTCGGCGGCGACGTGGACGACGACCGAGCGGACCACGCGGTCGTGGAAGGCCCGGCGTCGACGGTCCCAGAGCAGGATCCAGATCCCGGCCAGCAGCGGGATCGCGCCGATGCTGATCGCGAACAGCCGGACGAGCGCGCGGCAGGGCCGCAGCGGGCGTCCGTCCGCGCCGAGCACGCGGATCCCCATCACGGCGGCGCCGATCGTCTGCCCGCCGATCGACCAGCCGGCGACGAAGTATCCGGCGGACCACAGCGCGAAGGCGAGCGCCCCGGCGACCGCGCCCGTCCCGCCGATCGACGGATCGCCGGCGAGCACCGACACGGCGAGCCCGACGGCTCCGGTGGTGAGCACGGCGACCAGGTTGACGACGAGCGCGTCGAGCAGGAAGGCCAGCGCGCGCGTCACGAGTCCGGCGTAGGCGGTCGACGCGTCGAAGCGCACGGGCGCGGTCGGGCGCAGCGGCCGCGCGCCGGGTCGGGTGGGCCGCCGCCGCGCCGGGGCCGCGCGTGGACCGGTGCTCACGGGACCCTCCGCCGTCCGACGACCCGCAGGGCGACCCGTTCGAGCCAGTCGTCGGCCTGGGCGGCGCCGTCCCGCACCCCGTCGACGACGTCGGTCACGGCGCTGCGGCTCTGTCGACCGATCGCCTCGCCGACCGCCGCGCTCCCGGCGACCACGTCGACCAGCGCCCAGAACGCCTCGCGCTCCACCAGCCGGTCGAGGACCGCGTCGAGCGCTCCCGAATCGACGGTCTGGCGGCCGACGTGCCGGGCCAGCGGGCTGGCGAGGACCCGGTCCGCGAGCCGCGCGCTGCCCTCGTGCTCGACGATCGCCGTGACGATCCGATCGAGCTCGGACGAGCTGAGCCAGGCGTCGGCGGCGGCGATCACGGCGTCGGCCGCCGCGCGGCGGCTGCGGCGCTCGACCGCGCGCACGACGCCGAGCGGCGCCCGCGCCACGTCGGACAGCCGCCACGCCGGGGCGCGCTCGGCGCTCACCGTCCGGTCGGCAGGGATCGGGAGGCTCGCCGCACCATCGCCGCCAGCCTACCGCCGCGCGGGGCCGCCAGCCAGCGGCGGCGGCGCGCGGCCCCGGGGGGCGGCGGGGGTTCCGCGGGCGGTCATGGACGGATCCGATCCCGGTCCCGGGCGCCCGATCGGAACTCATCGCCGTTCCCGTCGCCGACGCGCTACTCTGAAAGCTGATCCGCTATTCGTCATTAGCGGTGGCGTCCGTTCACGAGACAGGGAACCGAGCATGGCACTGACCATCGGCGATACCGCGCCGGACTTCGAGGCTGAGACGACCGACGGTCGGATCTCCTTTCACGACTGGATCGGCGATAGCTGGACCGTCCTCTTCTCGCACCCGCGGGACTTCACGCCGGTCTGCACCACCGAGCTGGGCTACATGGCCCTGATCAACGGCGAGTTCGAGAAGCGCGGCGTCAAGACGATCGCGATCTCGGTCGACCCGGTCGACAACCACCAGAAGTGGTTCGCCGACATCGAGGAGACGCAGGGCGCGAAGCCGCAGTTCCCGTTGATCGCCGACACCGACTTCGCGGTCGCCAAGGCCTACGGGATGCTGCCGGCCGACGTCGAGGGCGACCCGACCGCCCGCACCCCGGCGCAGAACCAGACGCTGCGCAACGTGTTCGTGATCGGCCCGGACAAGAAGATCAAGCTCGTGCTGATCTACCCGATGACCACGGGTCGCAACTTCGACGAGGTGCTGCGCGTCGTCGATTCGCTGCAGCTCACGGCCAACCACGCCGTCGCGACCCCCGCCCAGTGGCAGCAGGGCGAGGACGTGATCATCGCCGGCTCGGTCAGCAACGACCAGGCCAAGGAGAAGTACCCCGACGGCTGGCAGGAGCCCAAGCCGTACATCCGCATCGTTCCGTCGCCGGTCCCGGCGCAGGACTGAGCTCCGTCGAGCCCCATCGGGCTCCAGCGTGAAGGGCCTCCTCGGAGGCCCTTCGTCGTTTCCCGGCCGTCTCGCCGTGGGCGACGCCCCCAGGGGTCAGGACGCCCGCAGGTCGGCGGCCAGGCGGGTCATTCCCAGCTCCTCGGCGGCCGCGGCTCCGCCGGCCCGGTCGAGCTCGCGGTCCGGGACGTCCTCGACCTCGATCTCGTGCAGCAGCGCGACGGCGTAGTCGCGCCGCACGGACGCGGCCTGGTCGCGCAGCAACGCCGCCAGCCGCGGCGTCAGCCCGTCGCCGAGCACGGGCTCCTGGGCGGGCTCGCCGTTGGGGCCCTCGGCGCCGGCGGCGAGCAGCACGCCCTCGAGGCTGTCGTGGGTCACCAGCAGCCGCGCGGCCGTCTTGGCCCCGACGCCGCGGGCGCCGGGAATCCCGTCGGACTGGTCCCCGCGCAACGCGATCAGGTCCGTGACCTGGTCCGGCCGGACCCCGAGCGCCGCCTCGACGCCCGCGGCGTCGACCGTGGTCAGCCCCGGTCCCTTGCCGACGGGCCGGCGCATCCGGATGCGCTCGTCGATGCAGGCCATCAGGTCGCGATCGCCGCTGACGATTAGTACGTCGCCGCCCGCGTCGCGGCGCCGCCGGGCCAGGGTGGCGATCACGTCGTCGGCCTCCATCTCGCCACCGTCGCGCACCGTCCAGCCGAAGGCCTCGCAGAACGCGGGCGCCTGGTCCCAGCGTCGCCGCAGCGCCTCGGGCATCGGGTCGCGGTGCGCGTGGTACGCGGGCAGCAGCTTGACCCGGTGCGTCGCGTCCTCAGCGCCGATCGCGCAGCAGACGGCGGCAGGATCGTGCTCGGCGATCTCGCTGAGGATGGTCCGCGCCGCGCCGAGCAGCGCGCCGATCGGCTCCCCGTCCGCGCCGCGGATCTTCGACGGCAGCGCGAAGTGCGCGCGGTAGAGCACCCACGGAAGGTCGACGAGCAGCAACGGCCGGGACACGCGCGCAGCCTAGCGTGAGGCGTCCACTGCTGCCGACGATGAAGCGCGAACGCCCGACGGGGCGGTGGACGCATACCCGGACCGGACGCATGATTCGCGCCTCCGCGGGTAGCCCGTGTACATCATGTCGACCACCGCAGAACACACCCACACCGTCAAAGGGCCGGGCCTCGCGCGCGGTCCGGCGATGATCATCGGCACCATCCTCAGCGTCGCCGGCCTGGCGCTCTTCCTGCACGCTGGCGACACGCCCACGGCCGGCTTCCCCGACGGGGACGCCGTCGGCAGCAAGATCCTCGGCTTCGAGAGCAACGGCTGGACCGCCTGGATCACCACGGCCGCCGGTGTCCTGCTGCTGTTCGGCGCCGCTCAGCACCTCCTGGCCAAGGCGATGAGCGCGATCGTCGGGCTGGGGCTCGCCGTCTGTGCCGTGATCGCCCTGATCGACGGTGACGTGCTCGGCCTGGCCGCCGCCAACTGGGCGGTGGAGCTGGCCTGGGGCATCGCCGCCGTGATCCTGCTGCTCAACCTGCTGGCGCCGCGCGTCAAGCACGAGCAGCGGGTCGTTCCCGCGGAGCACACGGGCCGCCACGACCACGACCGCCACGACCACGACCGCCACGACCACGACCGTCGCGAGCACGACGGACGACGGGTGGCCGACGACCGGACGACGGCGCCCGGGGACCGGGGGCTTGCGCACGACGATCGCGCCGACGACCGCTCGGCGGTCGAGGGCACCGCGCCGGCGGACACGGGCGTCATCGGCGATCCCGGCGAGCGACCGAGGGTCGCCGGCGAACGTGGTGTGCCTGGCGACCGGGGCGACGACCGTGGCCCCGGCGCCCCGACGGGCACGGACCCCCAGTCGACCCGTCACCGCGCCGACGGCTGAACGCGCCGCTGTCGCCGCCGCAATCCGCGGCGCCCGACCCGGGTGGTCAGGCCGGGTCGCCGGCCGCGGCCGGCTCGGCGGCGACCGGTGTCGGCGCCGAGGCCGGCGCCGGGGAGGAGAACTCCATCGTGCCGTCGTCGACCCGCCCGAAGCGCAGGGCCACGACGTCGTAGGCGTAGTTCATCCGCACCCGCCACGGCGCCTTCGACCCGGCTCGCGGCAGTTGGTCGACGGACCGGAGCACGTAGCCGGCGTCGAAGTCGAGCAGCGGGGCGTGGGTCACGCCGCGGTCGCGGTTGACCGGGGTGCACTGGCGCTGACCGCGCTCGTCCATCGTTCGCAGCAACCGGGCGACGTACTCGCCGGTCAGGTCGGCCTTGAGCGTCCAGGAGGCGTTGGTGTAGCCGATCGCGAAGGCGAAGTTCGGCACGCCCTCGAGCATCATCCCCTTGTAGGCCATCCGCGACGGGATCTGGACCGGCTCGCCGTCGACCGTCAGCTCGATCCCGCCGATCATCAGCAGGTTGAGGCCGGTGGCCGTGACGATCACGTCGGCGTCGAGATGGTCCCCGGAGCTCAGCAGGATGCCGGACTCGGTGAAGCGCTCGATCGTGTCGGTCGCGATCGAGGCCGTGCCCTTGCGCAGCGCGCGGAACAGATCGCCGTCCGGGACGAGGCAGAGCCGCTGGTCCCACGGGTCGTAGGCCGGCGTGAAGTGCCGGTCGATGTCGAAGCCGTCGGGCAACTGGCGGACGAGGAACTTCCGTAGGAACGCCTTCATCTGCTCGGGGCGACGGCGGCTGAACTGGTACAGCGCGATCTGCGTGAGGATGTTCTTCCAGCGGACGACGGGGAAGGCCAGGCGATCGGGCAGCACCCGCTTGATCCGCTCGGCGAGCCCGTCGACGGACGGCAACGACGTCACGTAGCTGGGCGACCGCTGCAGCATCGTCACGTGCGCGGCGTCGGGGGCCATCGCGGGGACCAGGGTGACCGCGGTGGCGCCGCTGCCGATCACCACGACGCGTTTGCCCGCGTAGTCGAGATCGTCGGGCCAGTCCTGCGGGTGGACGATCGGTCCCCGGAACCGGTCGCTGTCGGGGAAGCTCGGGCTGTACCCCTGGTCGTAGCGGTAATACCCGGTGCAGCCGAGCAGGAAGTTGCAGGTCAGGGTCTCGTGCGCGCCGCCGTCCGTGCGCTCGATCGTCACGGTCCACTGCGCGTCGGCAGACGACCACGACGCCGAAACCACGCGGCGGTCGTACCGGATCAGTCGATCGATCCCGTACTCCCGCGCCGTGTCGTGCAGGTAGCCGAGGATCGACGGGCCGTCGGCGATCGCCTTCGCGTCCTTCCAGGGCCGGAAGCCGAACCCCAGCGTGTGCATGTCCGAGTCGGACCGGACGCCGGGGTAGCGGAACAGGCTCCAGGTGCCGCCGAGCTCCGACCGGGACTCCAGCAGGGCGACCGAGCGACCGGGGTGATGCTTGCGCAGGTGGTGGGCGGCGCCGATCCCGGAGAGCCCGGCCCCGATGATCAGCACGTCGAGGTGCTCGTGCGGCATAGATAGATCCCCAGCGTCGAACGGCGCGGCCACCGGTGGCCACTGCTACCCAGAGTAGCGAGCGGGCCGGGGCCCGTCTCGAAAAGGTCCGGGCGGGAGGGCCGAAGGGACCGAGGGCGAGGGTCGCGACACGCGTTCGTGGCGGATCTGTATATTCCCCGGGGCGCTGAACACCGAAGCGCGTCGCGGGGCCGAGGTTCGGAGGTTCGGACTTCACTGGGGCCTAGTGATGTGCTAAAGTCTTTAGCCCGCACCGTTGCAGTTTGGTGCGCGCCTCCAGAATTTGCTTTCTGGTCCGTAAGGGCGCGGCGGTCTTTGAAAACGCAACAGCATGCGTGCATCTCTTGTAAGAGAGGTGTACGTCCAGGTTCGATTATTCGAGCTTCTTCACGGGGGCTCGGTTTTTGAATAGTGCATCGGGTCTTTTGGCCTGGTGTTTTTCCGTCATGTTGGGGGTGCCGTAGTGTACTGGTGCCCCTGTTTTGAATCGTGACAATCTCTCTGTTCACATCCTGCGGGGTGTGGGCGCTATGTGAATTTTTGTTTCATGTAGTTCTTCACGGAGAGTTTGATCCTGGCTCAGGACGAACGCTGGCGGCGTGCCTAACACATGCAAGTGGAGCGACGAACCGGGGCTTGCCCCGGGGCAGAGCCGCGAACGGGTGAGTAACACGTGGGTTACCTGCCCCGATGACCGGGACAACCCGTCGAAAGACGGGCTAATACCGGATGTGCCCCTTGGGGGAAAGGAAGCTTCGGCCTCCGCATCGGGATGGGCCCGCGGCGCATTAGCTAGTTGGTGGGGTAATGGCTTACCAAGGCGACGATGCGTAGCTGGTCTGAGAGGACGATCAGCCACACTGGGACTGAGACACGGCCCAGACTCCTACGGGAGGCAGCAGTG